>CALIAZ010000005.1 GCA_938045565.1 uncultured Atopobium sp. | reverse complement strand
CTGGCGGATAAGACTATTAGTGAAATTGAAGAATCGGAAGTATTTAAATACTCTCCTTATAAGAGCCTGTCAGTAGATCAGCGAGTTGCTCTAAATAAAATTTATTCTGCAATTGAGTCAGATCTGTCGAGAGCTAAACCAATCGTTGTCCAAGGAATGCCTGGTACAGGTAAGACAATCCTTGCCATCTATCTTCTAAAGGCCCTTCGCGATGACGATAAATTCAAAGATTTGAATATTAAAATTGTTGAGCCAATGACTTCCTTAAGAGCAACTTTAAAGAAGTCGTTAAAGGGTGTTGGTGGACTCAACGGAAGAGATGTCATTGGCCCCAACGATTTAGCGAATCCTAAATTTGGCTATAACCCTGGAGTAGAGAAACCATTTGATATTCTGCTCATTGACGAGTCCCATCGTTTGACGGCACGTCGAGGAATTACTGCTTTTGGCAGCTATGATGAAGTAAATAAAAAGCTTGGTTTGCCAAAAGAATCTACACAGTTGGATTGGGCATTAAAACTCGCTAAACTTCCAATTTTCTTCTACGATGCATCTCAGTCAATTAAGCCTGCAGATATTGATCCAAATGCGTTTGAAGAAAAACTAGGAGATGCTCTTAGACATCCTATTAGGCTTGAAAATCAAATGAGAGTTCAAGGTGGGGCAGAATATCTAAATTACATTTCAGATATTCTGAATGACAAACATCCCATGAGGCGAATATTTGATAACTATGAGTTTGTCCTGCATGACTCAATAGATGATTTCACAGATAGTTTTGAACAGAAATTATCAGAACATAACCTGACAAGAATGCTTGCTGGATACGCATGGGATTGGAAAACGAAAGGCAAATCAGTCAATTCTCCTCTGAAGGATATTGTTATAGGGGACAAGTCATTCAGATGGAATTCCATGCTTGCTAACTGGGTTGGTAATGGTGTGACCAATCCAATATATGCTCAGGAAGTTGGATGCGTGCATACTGCTCAGGGATACGATTTAAGCTTCTCGTACGTAATCATTGGCCCAGATTTAAAATTAGATCTGATAACCGGAAAATTTGTTGGCGATAAAGATCATTACTTTGATAAAAAGGGTAAGGGCGGAGCAACTGCCGAGCAGCTAACCCAATACATCAAGAACATCTACTACGTTCTTCTTACTCGAGGCATTTACGGAACACATGTATATGTAGTGGATGATGTATTAAGAGAGTATTTAGGGCAGTTCTTATAATATTTTTAATAAAATATCTATTCAGAGTGCTGTCTGAGTAGATATTGAGTATATTCTAATTCATCTTCATCTTTCATATCCTTTATTTTTTTCGTATAATTTTTTAGTGTTTTCATATAAATATCATGCTCATATATAATTGCGGTCAGAACATCTCTTAAATGTGAGTATGCGCCTGTTCTAAAGTGTCTGAGAATTTCTTCGAAAAGAACATCAAGGTACATGTGTAAGTGTTCTCCTAATGTTTGAAGTTCTTTTGGCGGTTCACCTGCATGAACAAGCCCATTACGAGTCCTATACATGCGCTTTACATGTAAAGAAACCCTTGTTCCATAACGGTTAACCTCTTCATATAAAGAACAGTCGAGGTATTCAAAAGAAAAAATTCTATTTCTGATTAGAGGACGTCTAGATAACGTGTCTCCCCATTTAGCTCTCTTTTCTTTGAATGATTGACAGAATAAAAGAGAACATAAATATGTTTCGATATCCGTTTTTTTACTTTGTTTAAAATAGGCTTGCAGTGAATCGTTGTCTATGTTTTGTAAGTTATTTTTTAAATTAAGCACTATCCTACGAATATAATTCATTTCAAGACATGCTCTAATAATGTTATTTATGTCTTGACTTCCATTGCATAGTACTTCAAGAGAAGTCCATAGAGATATAAAAGAATTATGATAGTTGTTAGTTTGAAGAGATGAATTATGTAAATCTATTGCTGTCGAGAGACGCATAAAATCGTCATGTTTGCTTGTTCTACTAAAGAGTGTTTTAAGTGTTTGTTGAGACTGTTTAACTAAAGGTATATTCGACTCATCAATATCTTCATTATTTTTAATAACTCTGTGTTGTTGTGTCCAACAATCAATACAAATTAATTGGTCGTTTATATTTTGGTTCAAATCTATAATTTCTGAAACAACACACTTTGGTATAAGAAACGATTTAGGCTCATTTAGAAGTAAAAAATGTGCCCTCGTAAAGAAGTCAAAAAGAATGCTTGCAAATTTCGCAGCGCCAAAGCAATCCATAGCAGGCACGTAAAAAGAAGAGAACTGTATATTTTTATTTTTTGTATATTGAGGATTTTCTTTATTTAGATTCTTTTTTAGAGTGGAACTAACCTCTTTGATATAATGTTCGTCTTTAAAAATAACTATACCATCTGGGAGTAATCGCTCAATATCTCCCCAAATTTCTTTTACAAGGTCATCTGAAATATCTGCGGCAAGTGAAACAATATACTTCTTTTTCTTTAAAGTAAAATTATTTATAAACATTTGAAAATCTTTAGAAGCATCTGCTGAAGGTACGCTTTGCTTAGCAGTATGATAGATAAACTGGTAGCTATAGTTTCTTGATTTTAACTCTGAAACTAATATTCTAGTAAGACGTTCTAATCTCTTTTTTTCTTTAGTTTGTAGAATCGTTTTTTTGAGGATTTTACAAAGCTGGGTGTAATATACTCCGTTCCCTATTCTATTATTCAAATAAATGATTCCGTCGGTAACAGTATTTTTATCGGATATTCTCTTTACTATATAGTCTTTTTCATCAGTTGTAAAAATACACTTAATGACAGGATCGTCTTTTAAGGATAGTAGTAATTCTTCTACAATCGGATCAAGCGTCTTTTTATAAGTGTTTCCTTGTTTAACATCTCGTAAATTAGCCAAATATTCTACAGTTAACAATCTTGTATTTAATACAGGTACACGATAAATATCGATTGTATAGTCGAAGAGCATTTCAAGTATTCGCTCTTTCATATAAATAAAGTTGTCATTATGTATTTGTTCATCAGGTAACATTGTCAGACTCCATTTATAAAACCGAAACCATATTATGAAGGAACGCAATAACTAATATGTGTTGCTTGTATTAGTTATTATTTTCTTTGTAAATAATTTCTATTCTAATTAAACTTAAAAATATCTGAATTATAGATAACAAATTTAAATAATGTTATGTGAAGTTTATTTCCTTTTACCGTTGGCGGAATTGGAAATGGAAACGTCAGGGCCCCTTTTTATAATTTTCTATAAGGAGGGTGCGTCATGGATGACAAACTTGTTCGTCTCATAACGTGCTTGGCAAAACAGGAAGATGTTTCTACATCAACGCTGTCTGAGTCCTTATGCGTCTCTGAGCGCACTGTGCGTGCATATATTAAGCGAGCAAAAGAATTACTAGAAGGTATTGCTGAAATTACAACAATAAAAGGTCAGGGTTATCATCTCGAAGTTCTTAATCCTGAGCTCTTGGATTGCTGGCTTAATAAAGAAGATCAGCTACCTCAGACTTCTAATGAGCGCGTGGCATATATATTGGACGATCTGCTTAATCGAAGCGATTGGGTTACGGTAGACGAGTTATCAGAGATTCTTTATGTCTCTCGTAAGACTATTTCGATTGATCTAAAACAAGCTGAAGAGTTTCTCGCTAGATTTGACCTGCGCATAATGCGTAAATCGCATTATGGAATTCAGATTGAAGGTACTGAATTTAATAAGCGGCTCTGCCTGGCAAGTCTGGTAACAAACGAAGCATATTTGGGTAGTTGTCACGCCACGGTGGAAAATAATGAACTTATTGCTGATATAACAAAGCTAGTGGTTGAATGCATTAATCATCATGATGTCAGCTTGAATGATTTTGCAATTAGAAATCTTGTCATTCATATTGTGGTTGCAATTAATCGCATTAAGCAACAGCGCTATGTTGCAGGACAGGAAGACTCGCTTAAGAGAATTCAGTGCTCGTATGAATATAGCGTGGCACAAAAGCTGGTAAATTGCCTGTCGTCTGAGTTTGATGTTGAGTTTCCTCAGACAGAAGTTGCCTATATTGCAATTCATTTGGCATCTAAGAAGATGTTTAAAGATATCTCTGAGTCTCCAAATCTAGTAATTACCGATGACGTATTTGCAGTTACGCGTCAGATGATTGATTTAGTGTGGAGTAGCTTCAGATTTGATTTTAGGAATGATCTTGAACTACATATGAGTTTAGCCAGACACATTGTGCCACTTTCCGTTCGATTGCACTATAACCTGCAGATAGAAAATCCACTGCTTACTGACATCCAGTATCGAATGCCTTTGGCATACTTGATGGCCATGGAGTCGTCAACAATTTTGGCCAAAGAGTACGAAGCAACTCTAAGTGAGCATGAAGTAGCTTATCTGGCCCTGGCATTTGCATTAGCTTTGGAGCGCAAGCGTACTGAGCTGCCAAAAAAGAATGTACTTTGTGTATGCGCAACAGGTCTAGGCACTTCAAAGATTTTGGGAATTCGTATCAAAGAGGAATTTGGACCTTATATCGGGTCAATTACTACGTGTAATCTGAGCCAGATTTCTAAAATTGATTTTTCGCACATTGATTATGTGTTCTCTACCGTTGAGATTGAATCTCCTTTGCCAGTTCCTGTGTGCTATTCAGGATTCTTGCTGGATGATATTAATAAAGATTTGCTTGTTAAAGACTTGCTTCGTCGAGATGAACGAGCGGAGTTTGCAAAGTATTTTAAAGAGCATCTTTTCTTCCCACATCTTACATATAGCAGTAAGGCGGAAATACTTAACTTTTTGATTAGTCAATTATGCAAAATTGAGAAGTCAAACATTTCTGTTTCTGAAGATGAGTTTAGAGCTCTGGTTTTTGACCGTGAAACCTTAGCAATGACTGCCTTTGGAAATTTGGTTGCACTTCCTCATCCCTCAAGGCCTGTATCCAATCGTACTTGTGTGGCAGTTGGCTTATTGGACAACCCAATTGATTGGGATGGTCATGACGTAGCTGCTGTGTTTTTAATCTCAGTTTCTTGTGCAGAAGACGAGAAGACCCGTTTATTTAACAAAAACATGGCATCACTTCTTATGGATAAAGAGACAATTTGTTCTCTTGTAAAGCATCAAAGTTTTTCGAATTTTGTTGGTCAGATTACATCGTCAGGTGATGGTTTGAGAAAGAGGGGATAGTAATGGATGAAAGAGAGGTAGAGGCTATTGTTACCAACTTGGTTGTGCATGGTGGGGATGCAAAAAGCTACGCAATAGAAGCAATCAAGTGCGCTCGTTTAGGAAAGTTTGACCAGGCAGATGAGCTGTTGAAACAGAGTTCAGAATCGTTAAATCGAGCACATGAGTTTCAGATGGAACGGATTCAGCAGGAAATTATTGGACAGGATAACAAACCACTGTCTTTGCTGATGGTCCACGGACAAGATCATTTGATGTGTGCTCTTACCACACACGATTTGGCAGTGCAAATTGTTGAGCTTTGTAAGCAAGTAACTACGAGCAATGGTGAGTGAAAGGAAGTAGGTATGAAAAAGATCGATTTGTTTTGTAGCGCAGGTATGTCCACAAGTATGCTTGCAAACAAGATGCAAGAGGTTGCTGATGCTCATGGCATTCAAGTGAAAGTTGAAGCATTTTCTTCTACCGCAATTGATTTCCAGGTAGAACACAACACCCCTGACTGCATTTTGTTAGGGCCTCAGGTCCGTTTTAGCTTTGACGATGTAAACGCAAAATACGGAGCAAAAATTCCTGTTGGCGTTATTGAATCAGCAGATTATGGCAACTTGAACGGCGAGCGTGTACTTAAGATGGCCATTTCTTTGATTAAGCGTGGCTCTACTGCATAGGGTTTCTCGCTATACGTTTTACCTGTGATTTTATAAAAATGGAGAGATATTAGTTTGGAGGGTTCTATGAAAACGATGGATGTTTTTGAAAAGCGACTTATGCCGCTGGCTGAAATGATTGGTAAAAATAAATATCTTCTGACCATGCGAGATTCGTTTGCAATGGTCATGCCAATTCTAATCATTGGCTCTATGTTTACTTTGCTTCGCAACTTCCCAATTCCTGCATGGATTGATTTTTTGAAGACTACGATGGTTCAGCCAGATAAATCGCTATTTGCTCTGCTGGCTATTCCTTCCGCATGCACTGTTTCGCTCATGGCAATCTTCCTTGCTTTTAACATTGGCTATAACTTTGCCGAGCACATTGGTATTAAAGACCGTGCGTCAGCGGGTATTGTATCTTTGGTAGGTTGGTTCATCCTTATGCCTCAGGTAACTGAGTTTTCACCTGAAGAAGGCGTAGAACCATTCCTGGTAGACAGTATTCCTCTTGCATGGACGGGTGCAAAAGGCGTCTTCATTGCCATGATTGTAGGATTTTTTGCGGTAGGCGTATTTGGTTACATCATTAAAAAAGACTGGACCATTAAGATGCCAGAGGGCGTTCCTCCTACTGTTGCTCGTGCATTTAGTGCGCTTATTCCTATGACCGTTGCATTTACCGCCGTATGGCTGGTTGGTATTGTCTTTATCATTTCCCCATGGGGCAATGCCTTTAACTTCATTTATGCAATTCTTCAGGCTCCTCTAACTTCACTTGGTGGAACTGTTTGGGCATTGGCATTTAGTTATGTTTTGGCAAGTGGATTCTGGTTTATTGGTATCCATGGTTCCAGCGTTACTGGTTCAATTTACACACCAATTCTTACCGCACTTTCGCTGGAAAATCAGGCTGCATTTGCTGCTGGCGCAGCACTTCCTAACATTGTTAACCGTGAGTTTGAGACCTTCTTTGCAACCTTTGGCGGCGGCGGTTCTACGCTCTCTCTGCTGATTGCAATGCTTCTGTTCTGCAATTCCAAGCGTATTAAAGATCTGGCAAAGATTTCTGTTGCTCCTGGTATCTTTGGTATCAATGAGCCAATTATCTTTGGTCTTCCTATTGTTCTTAACCCTGTTATGTTGATCCCCTTTATCCTCACTCCAGTGGTCAACATCATCATTGCGTACTTCATCATGGATCTTGGTTTAGTACCTCTGTGCAACGGCGTCATGCTTCCTTGGACTACTCCTCCTCTAGTTTCTGGATTCCTGCTGAGTGGTTGGCAAGGCGCTGTCCTGCAGCTCTTCTTGATTATTCTGGGAATCTTTATTTATCTGCCTTTCATCAAGACGTTGGATAAGGAATATCTGAAGGAAGAAGCCGCAGCTTCCGAGGAATCTTCTACTGAGCTGGAAGACTTTGACTCTATCGACCTTGATTCTGTAGTGCTGTAAAACTTTTGTATTTGAGCTGTACCTGGTGCAACGCTGAGACGCTGCACCAGGTACCAGTCTGTATGCTTGATTGGAGGAAGTTATGCATAGGCTTGGAATTTCTCTTTATCCAGAGCACTCAACACCTGAAGCCGATGATGCCTACATGGCATTAGCAAGTAACTATGGTTTCTCGCGCATTTTCACATGCTTACTTTCTGTGGATAAATCACCAGAAGAGACAGTAGCTGAGTTTTCACAGTTTATGGATCGTGCTCATCGGTATGGTTTTACGGTTGCAGTGGATACCAACCCGCGCGTATTCCATCACTTAGGGGCAACGGCAACTGATATTTCTGTTTTTGCCAAGATGGGCGTAGATATTATTCGCCTTGATGGGCATTTGGGAGACCGTCAGGACATTGTTCTGACAAGAAATCCTTATGGCATTGCAGTTGAGTTCAACGCCAGTCAGATGCTGTCGCTTGATCTACTTATTGAGCGTGGCGCATATCGTCGCAATATGTGTGTTTGTCACAATTTTTATCCACAGAGATTTTCTGGCTTGAGTGAGAAACGCTTTATTGAATTCTCCGAGCATTATTTTGGCATGGGTCTAACTCAAGCGGCATTTGTGACGAGTCAGCAGGACAAAACATTTGGGCCTTGGCCTGTTTATGATGGTCTTTCTACCTGCGAAGATGATCGCACTCGTCCTATTGATTTACAGGCAAGACATCTGCTAGCAACTGGCCTTATTGACGACATCATGATTGGCAATTGCTTTGCTTCTGAAGAGGAGCTTGCTGCATTAGCCGCCGTAGATACCACTAAGGTAACGTTTAAGGTTGAATTTGATTCTGGTGCAACTGAGGTCGAGAAGAACGTTTTGTATCAGTTCAACCATGTAACGCGCGGCGATGCGTCAGAGTATTATCTGCGTTCCTCGGTACCTAGGATGTTTGAGTACTCTACTTCGATTCCTGCTCGCGAGCGCATAAATCATCATATTAAGCGTGGAGATGTTTTAGTGGTGAATGACAATTTATCGCATTATCTGGGAGAGGTTGAAGTTGCTCTGAGAGATTTTGAGGACGACGGAACCCGTAATGTTGTAGGAAGAATTCCAGAAGACGAGCTCTTCTTGTTGGATTATGTGAAACCTGAATTCCCGTTTGGATTTGTTAAAGAATAGTAATTTGAGAATGATTGTTACATTTTTTGAAGATGCTGAATTTGATTTAAGGCAGGCTCAGGTGAGGCTGCCTTAAATCATATTAAATCCTTGAAATATGCTGTACAAATCATTATTTTTAAGGATAGAGTTAGATGTTTCACTATCTTTTAGTGTGAAATCCTCAATCAGTAAACGAATGGATGTATATGGAGCTTACGATTAAAGAAATTGTTGATAAAAAAGAGAAAGCAACAATAGCTCAAGATATCCTAAACGATTTACCAGAATGGTTTGGGATGCCAGAGAGTACTAAGGAATACGTGGAAGATTCACAAGATAAACCGTTTCTAGCATGTTTTATTCATGATGAAGCGGTTGGTTTTATTGTCTTGAATGCTACAAGTAAAGACTGCGCAGATATTTTTGTAATGGGAATCAAGAAAAAATATCATCACAGGGGCATTGGGGCAAAGTTAAATGCTGCTTATGAGACCCTGGCAAAACGGCTGGGATATACATTTTCTCAGGTAAAAACTGTTGCAATGGGACACTATAAGGAGTACGACATAACTAATCAGTTCTATATTTCTATGGGATATAAAGAGCTGGAATGTTTTCCAACTTTATGGGATGAATGGAATCCTTGTCAGATTTATATAAAGAACCTCGGGGATTAATGAGTTTTTTAAAGGCTGGCAGTAGGGGTGTCTCTTATGAAAATATATTATGAGCATGGAAAACTTAAGATAAGAAGCATGCTGGAAGGCGATGCTCAGGTGATCATTGAAGTATTTCAATCGTATGGTTGGAATAACAAAATAGAGACTTATTTTGGGTATTTCAAAGATCAAGAGACGGGTATTCGTAATGTGTATATAGCTGAATATGACGATAAAATCGCTGGATATTGTACTTTGCTACTTGCTGCTCAGGATGGACCGTGGGAAAAGGAAGGCAAGCCAGAAATATCAGATTTAAGGGTGTTTGATGAGTACCAGCAAAGGGGTATGGGTAGTACTCTTTTAGACGTTATAGAAAAAGATGCCGCAAGATTTTCTGACGAAATAACTCTTGCAGTTGGTCTTCATTATGGTTATGGAAATGCCCAGAGATTGTATGTTAAAAGAGGTTATGTGCCTGACGGATCTGGAGTATGGTACAACTCTAAGGTACTTGAACAGTACGTTGAGTGTTGCAATGATGATTCGCTTGTTCTGTATATGAGCAAAAAGCTATGCTAGAAATTTAGCGCGTGGTGCCGGTTGCCGAATTGTATAAAGAGTTAAAATCATAAGCTTTAATTTGGAGGATGCTATCAGTATAAAGGTGCAATTTAACTGGTAGTGAACATATTTTATGAAATTTATTAGCTTTCTGTTCGAAAAGGAGCAGCAATGATAGATAGACAGTCTCTTGATGAGGTCCTTGCTCAGTACAAAGAGAATTTTTCTTCTCATTGGAAGGAAGAAAAATATAAGTGGGAGGCGATAAAGTGTTTCCAGGACAACTGGGACATCAATGCCCAGGATTTTCCTGCGATGCTGAGAAAGTCGCTGTCAAAGACAGATAATCTTTTAACTACTTCTTATGATTTTTCTCGTAAGATGATTGAGTTTTATGCTGAACAGGATGCAGAAGAAGTTCGTAGTATGTTTATGCAACTTTATGACGAGAATATCGATATAGTTGAGCGTATTAACGGATTTATGGCAAAGTCGGATAAGTTGCTGGATGTATATGGTCCTGAAGGAAAGCAGCATTATCAAAAAGAGGGAACCATCACAACTTATCTTTGGCTTAGATATCCAGACATATATTACATATATAAGTTTAGACAAGTAAAAGCTTTATCGGATAGGTTAGAGAGTAATTACGAGTTTAAGCAGGGGGCATCTACAACTAATATAAGGACGTATACGAAATTTTATAATGAAGTTAGAGATGTAATTTCTGAAGATTCCGAACTCATTAAGATGTTTACCTCTGCTTTAACAGAAGATTGCTATCCCGATCCTTATTTTGTGACTCTAACGGCTGATATTGCGTATTTCTCAAAGAATTATAAAGAGATTCCTCTAATTCAATCTGATGATATCGATTCAGAGAAAACCCTTAATCCTGAAGATATTAAGTTGTTTTGTATTCCTCCATATAACAAGGGAAAATTTTTGGAGGAAGTATTTATGTCGGAAGAGAAATATGACAAGTTAGCTGCCGTATTACTAAATAAAAAGAATATTATTTTGCAAGGAGCGCCAGGGGTTGGAAAGACCTTCTCGGCAAAAAGACTTGCGTATTCGCTGATAGGTGCAGTGAATGAGGATGCTATTGAGTTTGTTCAATTCCATCAGAATTATTCATACGAAGACTTCATGATGGGTTACAAGCCTAGTGGGGCAAGCTTTGAGCTCAAAAAGGGCGTGTTCTATCGTTTCTGTAAGAAGGCAGAGGCGAATCCGGAGTTAAAGTATTTCTTTATTATTGATGAGATTAATCGTGGCAATTTGAGCAAGATTTTTGGTGAACTTTTGATGCTCATTGAGAATGATTATCGAGGTACACCGGCTACACTTGCGTACAATGACGAGAAGTTTTCGGTTCCAGAGAACCTTTATATCATTGGCATGATGAACACGGCAGATAGAAGTTTGGCGATGATTGACTATGCTCTGCGTCGTCGCTTCAGTTTCTTTGAAATGGAGCCTGGTTTTGAGACTGAGGGCTTTATCCAGTACCAGCAGTCACTTAAAAATGAAACCTTTAACGATCTTCTCGCCAAGGTGATTGAGCTGAACTCGGAAATTATGTCAGATAGATCGCTAGGCAGAGGATTTTGCATTGGACACAGCTATTTCTGTGGTCGCGATAAGCTGAGCTGCACCGATAAATGGATGCAGGAGGTTGTGGATTACGACATTTTGCCGATGCTGGGCGAGTATTGGTTTGACGACCAGGAGAAATACCAGCGCTGGGAGAATATCCTTCATGGAGTGTTTCAATGACCGAAGATAGACATATCTTCATTAAAAATATTTACTATATGCTGTCGTACGCCTTCACTACGCTGCGTGAATCTGTGTATGAGGACGTGCAGAAGGAGATGTTTGACTCGATTTATAACCTGTTTGCGGCCATCTTGTCCAAGGGGATTGGTTTGCAGCTCAAGCAGGGCTTGTATCGCGAGTACATAAGTTGTGCGGAGGATCTGGCGGTTGTTCGAGGCAAAGTTGATATGGCGGGGACCATTAGGAATCGCCTTGCTCGTCGCGTACAAGTTACCTGCGATTTTGATGAGCTTTCTCAAAACAATCTATTCAATCAGATCTTAAAGTCGGTGGTCCTGTTGCTGCTCAAACAGAAGGATATATCGCCGCAGCACAAGGTTGCGCTTAAGCGAGAATTGCTTTTCTTTGCGGACATTGATGAGGTTGATTTAAAACAGGTTCGCTGGGCGGATATTCGTTTTCAGCGCAATAACCGCACGTATCAGCTGCTACTCTCAATTTGCCAGTTGATTGTTGAAGGCATGCTCATGACCACTGAAGATGGAGAGTACCGCCTGGCAAGTTTTATTGACGAGCAAAAAATGCATAGGTTGTACGAGAAGTTCATTCTTGAGTATTATGTGCAAGAGTATGCCAAGCATGTGAAAGGTTTTTCTGCTAGAGCATCGCAAATTCCTTGGGATTTGGATGATGGCTATGTTGGACTTTTGCCGGACATGCAGACGGATATTACGCTTTCGTATGGGGATCAGATTTTGATTATTGACGCGAAGTATTATCAGCATTCGCTCCAGGAAAATTTTGGTGTACATAAGGTGCATTCGGGTAATTTGTACCAGATTTATACGTATGTAAAAAATAAAGAAGCCCAGGTAAAAGATGCTGACCGGAAGGTTTCGGGCATGCTTTTGTACGCGCGGACAAATGAGCTGCTTGCCCCTGACGACGTGTATCACATAAGCGGCAATAAGATTTCTGTGCAGACGCTTGATTTGAACAAGGAGTTTTCATGCATTTCTGCGCAGCTTGAGCGGATTGTAAAAGACCAGTTTGGGATAGAAAAAAGAGCCTCGTAGTGAACTGCCTCCCATTTCTTGGACACGAGAAATAGGAGGCAGTTCAAAACACACCTAAGTCGGATAATCTGTCAAAAAGACGTATACATGATGCAGAAATTACCACAAACATGCAGATTATCGTCATTAGATGTGTAAAATGCCCGCATCTGAGCAGAATATCCGACTTAGGTGTGTTCCTTAGGTGCGGAATTTACCTATAGTTAAATTTCTTATATAAGTCTATTCATGTTTAAGCATATTAGATGAAGTTTATGCATAGAAATGTATATCAAGCGGTGCAACCACCTAGCTTCCTGGCTATCTTGATTAAGAACATGTCGATTCTTCAGCAAAACCTACCAAAGCTGCGCTATTTTGTGCGCCAGGCCTAAAAGCCAACGCTAACACGCTACAGAATCATAATCACCCGCATATGAACTGCCTCCCATTTCTTGGACATAAGAAATAGGAGGCAGTTCATAGGAGGCTCTTTTGGTTGTGGGATACGCTGCTTAAACAGCCGCTACATAAAAGTTTTGCGGGGTTGGGACTTGCGCTGTTTGCGGGCGTGGCTTGGCGTATAGTTATAGAGTTACAAGAAGAAATATTGGCGTGATACAAGGCGTTTTTACGCCGAGAAGAGTGTTTATGCTTGCTATAAAAAATGAAACAAACGTGGTGCTTGCAGTTGATACGTCTACAGACATGCTGGCGTGTACGGTCGCGCGTCTGACCAGGCGCGATGCCGCTGCGGATTCGGCTGCTGCAGATGGCGCGGGCGCTGCCGGTGCGGTGGACGGTGCGAGCGCAGCGGATGGCGGGTTTGATGTTGAGGTGCTAGCGTCAACGGATCACCTGTGTCGTCGCCAGGCAAACGTGGAGCTTGTGGGCTCGGTCCAGGAGGCGATTAAAGCTGCTGGTCTGACCATGGCCGACGTCGACGCTATTATCGCAGGTAGAGGACCTGGCTCGTTCACGGGTGTCCGTATTGGCGTAGCCACCGCAAAGGGTATTGCGTGTGGCTCTGGTCTGCCACTTTACGGCGCAAGCGCGCTTGATGCCATGGCGTTTAGCGCGTGGAAGGCGGGCGTTCGCGGCACCGTTGGTGTTGTTGCAGACGCCATGCGCGGCGAGGTCTATCCGGGCATCTACCTGCTGGATGACGCTGGAGCACATAGAACATTCCCAGTGGAGACCGTCCTCAAAGCAGACGCTTGTGTGGAGGAGTGGTCGAGCAGGACTGATAAGGACCAGCTCACGCTTACGGGCAATGGTTTAGTGAAGTACCGAGAGCGTTTTGAGCGCGCGGGTTTCTCGACATATACCGATGAAGCAACGTGGTTCCCAACAGGAGAAGGCCTGGTACGCGCGGTGTGCATGCCCGAGTATCAGCAGGCGGGCGAGGGTGATCCGGCGCTAGTGCTGCCCATCTACACGCGTCTTTCGGATGCGGAGGAGTCGGAGCGCAAGCGTTTGGGCCTCAAAGAGCCGGCAACGGTGGCTTTGACCGGCGTGGATGATGCGCTGGCCGATATTCACCTGCAGCTTCGCCCGATGACGGTGAACGATCTGGATCAGGTGGCGGAGCTGGAGGCAGCAACGTATGCTGACGCTGCGCATTCCGCCTGGTCAAAGCAGGTATTCTACGATGAGCTCTCGGGCGTTGGGCGCAGCTGGTGGCTGGCTCATGACCGCGGAACGGTCATTGGCTTTGCGGGCGGTCGCCTGGCAGGAGCTCAGTTTGAGGTGGAAGAAGTGGTGGTCACGCCTGAGCGTCGTCGCCAGGGAATTGCATCCAAGCTGGTAGAACGCGTGGCATACGATGCTCAGATGCTGGGTGCGTCTGCGATTACTCTTGAGGTGGAGGAAGACAACACTCCAGCTCAGGGCGCCTATAGCAAGCTGGGATTTGCTGAAGTTGGCCGCCGCCCGGGATATTACGGTCCAGATTGCGCGGCGCTTTTGATGACGGCGCAGCTGCCTTTGGCGGTTGGCGCTGGCTTTGAGGCAAGAAACCCCGAGCCCCACGCATCAGTGCGTCCGTGGCCTATTGTTGCAGGTGAGCGCTCTGAAGAGACGCTTACAGCACTGCGCGAGGCAGGGGATTTGATTCTCAGTCTGGAGTCCTCGTGCGACGAGACCGCCATGTGTATCATGGATTCACACGGCGTGGTCTGCGCAAATGTTGTCGCAACGCAAATTGACTTCCACGCTCGCTTTGGCGGCGTCGTGCCCGAGATTGCTTCTCGCAAGCATACCGAGGCTATCGTTGGTCTCTTCGAAGAGACTATGGCCCGCGCGGGTGTGCACTTTGGTTGCGACACGCTGGTGCCGTCTGACCTGGCCGCCGTTGGTGTTACCGCAGGTCCAGGCCTTGTCGGCGCGCTTGTTGTAGGCGTGGCGTTTGCCAAGGGCTTCTGCGTGGCCACTGACCTGCCGCTTATTCCCGTTCATCACCTGGAAGGCCACCTGCTGGCCAACCTGTTTGAGAC
>CALIAZ010000004.1 GCA_938045565.1 uncultured Atopobium sp. | reverse complement strand
TCATTGAAGCCGTACGCATTTGCTGTTTCATCATCAAGGTCAAGCGTTGGAAGAGCGCTGGTAATGCTGCAGAGACCTACTCCTGCAGGCATGATCTTTTGCCACTGGGCAATCAGAGGAGTGGTAGGAACTTCTCCCAACTCAACAATGGAATCCAAGAAAATCTCTTTTGCACCATCAAGCAGGTCAGATGTCTTTGCAACCTCAATAAGGTGCTCCGAGAAAAGCTCAAGTGCATGATCTGTGGAGTCTGCCTCAACAATGCAAGGCATAAGGCAGTAGTTGTCAGTAGAATCAAGCTCGTCGTTATAGCTAAAGTTTCCCAGATAGATCATGAGACCTCCTTGTTGTAGTTTCAAATCATCTTATGCCAAAATAAGACAGACCTTCTCGATATTTTTATTTTGACGGTAAGCGTGAGGTTCTCGTGGATAATCGGCACACATTATCAATTCTTCTAGAGGTTGTAGCGCTCTTTGCTACTCCTATTATCCTTGCTGTTGAAATGGTTTATTTTCCCGATTTTACTGCGGTATCTTCAATTATTTTAGCAATCATTTCAGTTGCATTATTTATGTTGAGTTTTGAGACCCAAAAGCCTTCAGTTTCCAAATTGGTACCCACGGCCGTCTTTAGCGCCTTGGGAGCCGCGGGAAGAATTGCTTTTGCACCGCTTGCATACGTAAAGCCTGTCTCAGCAGTTGCTATCTTTGCTGGAGCGTTTCTCGGAAGACATGCTGGCTTTCTGGTAGGTGCTCTATCCGCGCTTCTTTCAAACGTGTTCTTTGGTCAAGGTTCGTGGACTCCATGGCAGATGTATGCGTGGGGACTCGTTGGATACCTGGGAGGTCTTCTTGCAACTTTTACACCGGTTCATTCTGCAGTCGCTAGTCATAAGGCCCTTTCACAAGGCGAGAAACCCCACAAACTCCCACCATTTTTGCTTATGGCCTGGGCGTTTATCTCCGGACCATTCTTTGGTCTTGTAATGAACGTGTACTTTGTTATTGGATTTGTCCATCCTCTAACTCTTGAGTCTGCACTTCTTGCGTTTGCAGCTTCTATTCCGCTTGATCTTACGCATGGAGTGGCAGCGCTCATTTTCTTGATTTTGCTCTGGCTTCCGTGGCAAACATCCGTTGACCGAATCCTCACAAAATACAATCTCACTGGTAGAAGTTTTAGATAAACCAACTTTTGCCGTCTGCCTAAAATATCTTTTATTTTGCAGCCATTGATCTAGACTTAATCCACTGTCAGCCCCCAGATTCTGGGGGTAAAAATGCCACCTACATCTATCTTTGCTGCAACAGCAAACTCAACACTTGAGCTACTTGCTCCTACGCGCTGTGTCGTGTGCGAGAAACCCGGTCAGCTCCTCTGTGATGAGTGTCGGGAAAAGCTGCCGTGGATCTCTCAACAGTGGGCGTGTCCTAATTGCGGCGCTCCCTATGGGAGGCTTGTCTGTTCAGAGTGTGCTGATAAAAAGAAACGTCCCGTTCAGTGGGAGAGTAGGGCAGTTATTTGCGCCATGGGATTTAAAGGCCCTCCTGCACGGTTGATTTTGACACTCAAAGATGGCCATGAGCTTCGGCTGGCGCCGGTAATTGCCGCAGCTATTTTGTGCGCGCTTGAAGAAGCCTCAGCATGGAGCGCTCGTGATGGTACTTCTCGCTTTGATAGTTCAAAAATTGATGGTGTTTCCTTTATTCCAGCAACTGCAGAGGCATACGCGCGCAGAGGCTTTGATCATATGGAGCTGGTAACTCAATCGTTTTGTCAGCTTACAGGTCTGCCTTTGTATGACGTGCTTATACGTCCACACGCAAAGGACCAAAGAACGCTCTCATCCGCTCAAAGGCAAATCAATTTGAAAGGAAGTATTGCTTGTACCGTACCAGTTAACCAATCAAATATTTTACTTATAGATGATGTGGTAACTACTGGAGCCTCAATTAGAGAAGCCACAAGAGTACTTTGTGCCGCAGGCGTGCAATCTGTAACCGTAGGCGCATTAGCTCGCGTATGGTGAGTTACCTATGGTTGCAAACGGCTATACTTGATAAGTCTTTTCAGGTCTGTGGTTGCGAAGTTCTCTGTGAGCTTTTAGTCCATGACAGACGAGGTCAAAGGGATCCACGTAAGTTTGCGTGTGCGCACGTAAACGATCATGGCTCGTCCTAGAAGTAAGCCATACCGCCTGTTATATCAATGAGACAAAGGGTCTCGCAGGCGAGAGAACTATTAGTGGAGCTGCTGCGGTAGCAAAGCAAACGTTCCAGTATGCGAGTGTGGGGTCAAATACCAGGTCAGCTGAAAAGACACCTGTTTAAAAGAAGGAGTTCTGATGACACGCGTTAAAAGCTCTCTTAAGATGTTACTTCTTATAGGACTAGCTGTTGTTTTAACAGGATGCTCCATTGGTCCTATCAACGTTGATTTGGACAAATGGTTCCACGTCAAGTCGGTGCAAGAGGCAATTCAAGAGAAGCGAGAAGCTCGTCAGCAGAAGATTCCTGATTCCGCATTGCATACTGCTGGCACCCTTACGGTTGGTTTGCGCACGCAGTCAGTGACCGCTCCTATGATTGTGGCCTCGGAAGGCGGAACTCCGCAAGGAATTGATGTTGAAGTTGCTTCTGCAATTGCAGATCAGTTGGGCGTAGACGTTAAGTTTGTGTCAGTCAATGGTCCAGTAGATGGTCTACAAGCAGGTTGCGACATTGTTATGGATGTCAGAAGCGGCGAAGATTCAACAAGCACCCTAATTTCTGGTTATGCTGAGTCTACAACGGCTCTTTTCCATAAGGGTTCAGAAACAGACATTACTGCTGATAGTTTGAGTGGAAAGTCCGTTGGCGTTCAGACAGGTTCTTTGTCCGAGCGAGCAATTGGCCAGGTGCTCACCGGTATGTCTGTTCAGGGTTTTTCTAACTTAAATGATGCTTTTGAAGCACTTGAAAATGGCTCCATTGATTATGTGGCCTGCGATGCGTATGCCGGTGCCTATCTAGCAGCAAATAAAGATATTTCTATGGTTGGTGTTGTTGATGTCCCTACTACGATTGGCATTTCTGTAGCAACAAGCAATAAGACGCTTGCTACGCAAATTCAACAAGCTCTTTCGGCTATCCAAGCTAATGGAGTAGAGGGAGTTATCAGAAACAAGTGGGTTGGCACGTTACCACATCTTTCAACCACCAATAAGATTCCTGGTCTTGTAGAAGTATCTACGCAATCAACCAGCACTGATTCATCAACATCTTCCTCTGAGCAAAATTAGTCACGTATAAAGAGGAATAGTCTCTAACCGTTTACCGCTCAATTTAACTTTTTATGGAATGATTGACCGACAAATGGGTATTGTTGTTATACAGACATCAGATAGAAGATGTCTCGTGTATCCGATAGGAGGCTCCCATGGTGGACATCAAAATTTCGGGACGCAAGGTAAGTATTTCTGAGGCTTTGCGCGCACACGTAGACCAGAAAATCGGTGATGCTCTTAAGGTATTTGACATCACTCCTATGTCTTGCGATGTTGTTCTCAGAGTAGACAAAAACCCTTCAAATCCAGATAGAAAGACAGCTGAGGTTACGGTATTTGTTCGTAACAATGTTGTTCGTGTTACCGCCAGCTCTGACGATATGTATGTAGCTATTGATGAAGCGGCAGAAAAAGTCTCCAGGCAGCTGCGTAAGTACAAGACAAAAGTTGTTGAGCGCCGCCATCATGTAAAGTCCGAGCGTGGAGTTGCGCTTACACAAGAAGATCTTGCTAATCTCATTGAGATTCCAGCTGAAGACCTTGATGACCAGCTTGTTCGCGAGAAGTACATTGATCTTGAGCCAATGACAGAAGAGGAGGCGCTTGTCCAAACTGATCTTCTCGGCCATGATTTTTATGTCTTTGTTAATTCTTCCACTGGTTTAACTAATGTCATTTACCATCGTAAAAATGGTGGTTATGGAATTATCAAACCTAAGATTGAGGAACCAGATGTTCAATAAAAAAGATAAAGCCGAAGAAGAAATCAGTGAGGTTGCCTTCGAGGATCTTGAGCATACTGAGCTTTCAGCTGCATATCATAAGCCCAGTAACGTTCGAATCATCATGGACTCCTGCGCAGACTTTGCTCCAGGAATTGCTGAGCAGCTAGGTGTTGATATCATTCAGTTCCCTTATGTGGGACCAGATGGAGAGCACTACGATGATGGCTGGAAGAGCATTAGCGCACATGAGTTTTTTGAGGGTATGCGTAAGAATAAAAAGCTGCGCTACACCACCTCTGCAATTACTCCTGGTCATTACCTCGAGATCTTTGAGCGTGCTGCAAAGCAGGGTACTCCAACGGTGTATCTTTGCTTTACCTCGGCTCTCTCTTCATCGTTCTATGCAGCTGAGCAAGCAGCAGATATGGTAAGAGAGAAATATCCAGACTTTGAGATTTACGTAGTTGACAATGGTGCGCCTTCGTCTGCAGCCCAGCTGCTTGGACTTGAGGCAGTTCACCAAGCCAATAAGGGTCTCTCGGCAAAAGAGATTGCCGAGTGGGCAGAAGATGCAAGAAACTATATTCATGGCTACTTAACGCTTGAGACCCTGGATGCACTTGCTGCAGGTGGTCGTGTTCCAGCTGCTGCAGCTAACATTGGCGGCAAGCTTGATGTTAAGCCAGAGCTTACGTATGACTCAACCGGAGCTCTTACCGTCAAGACGGTGTGCAGAGGTCGTAAGAAGGCGCTCAAGTCTTTAATTCAGGACTTCAGAGATAGCTATTCTCATGACACTTCACTTCCTGTCGGCATCATTTCTGCAGACGCACAGAAGGACGCTAATTGGCTAGAGGCCCAAATTCGTAAAGAGAAGGGCTGTGAGGGACTCACCATTATTCACAGTCAGGTGGGACCAGTTATTGGCGCTCACGTTGGCCCAGGCATGGTAGCTATTGTCTTCTGGGGCACTGACCGCCGCGAGAAGCTTTCGCTTTCTGACCGAATTGCTAACAGGGTTCGTAAATCTAATTAACGGGTACAAGGTATGGGGTCGCTCTTTGGAGCGGCCCCAGTTTGTAAATTAATTTCAGTCTGAAAGGACTCATACATGGCACTGAGCAAGAATGCAAAGGTTGCTTTTATCGGAACGGGCATTATGGGAGCTCCTATTGCTGAGCACCTTATTTCTGCTGGTTATGACGTTACTGTTTACAACAGAACATCAGAGAAAGCACAAAAACTTGTCTCGCTGGGCGCTCATGCTGCAGAGAGCGTAGCAGACGCTGCAAAAGACGCTGATGTTGTCTTTACTATGGTTGGTTATCCAACTGACGTTGAAGACGTTTACTTGGCAACAGACGGTCTTATCCGCGTTGCTAAGAAGGGCGCTTACCTTATTGATCTGACTACTTCTTCATCTCAACTTGCGCGTGACATCCATGATGCCGCTGAGATTGAGGGAAAGCATGCATTTGACTGTCCTGTTACCGGTGGCCAGAAGGGCGCTCAGGACGGCACTCTTACCCTGATTATTGGTGCAACTGAGAATGACATTGAGCCAGTTCGCGTACTTCTCGAGACCTTCTCGTCAAAGATTTTCTGTATGGGCGGCGCTGGCAAGGGTCAGACTGCAAAGCTCTGTAATCAGGTATCTCTTGCTTCCTGCATGGTTGGCTATGCTGACGCAATGGCTTTGGCAGAGCAGGGCGGACTTGATGTTGAGCAAATGCTTGAGGTTGTTGCTAGTGGCATGGGTTCTTCTCGCGCACTTAAAGAGCTTGCTCCTAAATCGCTTGAGGGAGACTTCCAGCCAGGATTTTTGGCTGAGCACTTCCGCAAAGATATTGCGCTTGCTCTTACTCAGTCTGAGGATCTTGAGATTACGCTTCCTGGTGCAGAGACTGCATTTACTTTGTATGACATGCTGTGTCAGATTGGTGGCGCTCGTAAGGGTACTCAGGCAATCTCACTGCTTTATGCTGATGAGGCAACTAGCACTGCAGCTGGTCTTGACTGGTCACTTCTTGAGGACCAGGAAGACGAAGGTGAGCACGAATGCTGCTGCGGTCACGACCATGAAGACGGCGATCACGAGTGCGAGTGCCACGGTCATGGACATCATCATGACCATGAGGGCCACGAGCACGGTCATGACGGCCACTGCTGCCACTAAGAGCTGGCCGCAAAGGAACCCAGGTTATGAGTGATATTTCTACCCCTCAGAGCTCTATTGCGGTTTTCATCGATTATGAAAATTTAGCACTAGGAACAGGCAAGAGAAAGAGAAATGGCCATCAAGAACCAGGTCATCTTCCAGAGATGAAGCTCATTATGGAGAGGTTGGTTGATAAGGGTCGCATTACTGCTAAGCGTGCTTATTGTGACTGGCAGCGCTTTCCAAATGCTATTACATCTCTGCATGAGCTTGGTATTGAGTTAATTGAGATTCCTGATAGGGCATATACTGGCAAGAATTCCGCTGACATTAGACTTGCGGTAGACGCTGTTGAGATGTGCCTTACTAAAGATCACATTGACACATTTGCTGTGCTTTCTGGTGACTCGGACTTCTCGCCATTAGTAGCAAAGCTTAAAGAGGCTGGCAAAACGGTTATTGGCGTTGGCATGAAGGAATCTACCAGCTCGCTTCTTGCTGAGGTTTGTGATGAGTTTATCTTCTACGAAGATATTTTAAGTTCTGGTAGAATTCCAGACTTTAAAGAGAAAGTACCTGTCGAGAAACACGACTGCTATCAGCTTTTATTTGAGACCATTGAGTCTTTGGAACGTGAAAGCGAAACATTCATTTATGCGTCTCGTTTAAAGGAGACTATGCGAAGGAAGCGCCCACAGTTTGCTGAGGCAACTTATGGATATCGTTCGTTTACTTCTCTTTTACGTGAAGCATCGAGCCTTGGATTTATTAAAATTCATGAAGATCAAAAAAGCGGCACCGTTGTCGTAGACGGATTTAGAGAATAATGGGTGTTTTAGAGAGGATTTAGGTTTCATGGCAGAGAAGAAAGAAACTGCTCAGAAGCCAAAAAAGGCTTCAACTAAGGCAACCGCAAAAGCGGGCTCTACAAAGGCGTCAAAAGAAGAAAAGAAGCCAGCTAAGAAGGTTACTAAAAAGCCAACTATGGCACAGAAGAAAAAAGTGAATGCACTAGTTATCGCTTTGTCTGATGCTAGTAGGCGCGCTCGTCAAGATGCTTCTCATGAGCTTGCAGAGCTGGCTCATGTTGCTCCTCTTGCCTTTGAAGAGCATATTGATTCTCTTATTGATGCACTTTATAGGCCAGAAGCGCAGACTCGTTGGGAAGTGCTAGATGCGCTTGCCAATCTGAGTGAGCATTTTGGTGACCAGGTCTTTAAGGCATTTGATGCCGCTGAGGCTTCTCTGTTTGATAATGACTCAGCAACTGTACGTTTAGCAGCATTTTTGTTTCTCTGTCAGTACGGAGCAACTTCTGCAAAGCATTCTGATGAAGCATGGGCACTTCTGGATGAGGCGGTCCAATGCTATCATGGCGACGCTGAGTACCATGACATGCTCCAGGGTCTTCTCGCCTTAGCACATGGAACTATTTCTAAAGATGTAAAGAAGGCATTATCTCAGCGCATGAAGTTTGACGCAGAAAATGCTACTGGATATATTAAGCAGTATTCGGAAGAGATTGTTGCAGCTACTAAGTAATTTGTTTTGCATATAAATGACTGTGTGTAAACGGAAAATTTACCGGTTATATGTTTATTTTTTGATAATAAGGGTAAACTAAAACTTTGTGTTGGTGTACGCATAGTCTCATTAAGCGATGAAAGGCAAGGATATGCCATCTATTGACGTAAGAAAGCACTTTAAGATTTTTATTGGACTAGGCGCAGTTGTATTGTTTGTCCTTGGTGTTGTTATTGGTCGCTTTCTCCTTGGCGGCGGTGGAGCTACTGGTTCTTTGAACGGTCGTACCACACTTTCTGAGGGCGAGCTCAATACTCCCGTTGCTTCTTATACCTATAACGGTCAGACCAAAGAAGTAACTACTCGCGAGGTTATTGAAGCTACTTCAGGTCTTGATGCAGCAAAGCAGTCTGATGGTACGTATGCTGTTCCACCAGCGGATAAGATCATTGGTTATATCCGTAATGCTCTTGTTGTTGCTGAAGCCAAGAGTAAAGGTATTACCGTCACTGATGATGAGATTAATGAGTACATGCAGAATAATTTTAAGACAACCGATATAAGTAAGGTTGCTTCTGCATATAAGCTTTCTGAGGACGTTGCAAAGAAGCTTATCAATGATGCTGTCATCATGAAGAAGTATCGTGACAGTGTTCTGACCACAACTCTTCCAGATGCTCCAAAAGCACCAACTGCACCTGAGGACGGCAACTCTGAAACCACAAGCCAGGAGTACGCTCAGTACATCATTGGTCTTGCTGGCGATGAGTGGGATGCTAAGAACAACACTTGGGCTTCCCAGGATGGTGATTACTATAAGCAGCTTTCTGCTTATACAATCTCCAATGATTCTGCTTCTTACGCAGCCGCTCAGACTGCTTATAAAGTTGCAATGAGCAAGTACTCTGCTGTTGCAAGTAAGGCTTCTCAGGAGTGGTCACAGAAGATTAACGAGATTCTTGGTAAAGTATCCGTTACTGTTTACTCTCTTGCTCTTTAGGATTTGAAATTTAATGAAAGTTGCTATTAGCGCTTGTTTACTTGGCCTCCCCGTCAGATATGACGGAGGGGCCAAGTCTGTTTCTGCAGTACAAAAACTTGCTCAAAAAGTAAACGTTACAAAGATTTGCCCCGAGATTTCCGCAGGTCTTCCTGTGCCTCGTCCGCCCGCGGAGCAGCGAGAAGGACGCGTTTGGCTCAAGGATGGCTCAGATGTTACAGACGATTTTGAGCGTGGAGCTAAGATTGTGCTTAGTGCCGTTAAGCCTTCTGACATCACGCTCGCCGTTTTGAAGGCAAAAAGTCCGTCTTGTGGAGTGCATGAGATTTATGATGGTACGTACTCAGGAAAGCTTGTTTCTGGCGAGGGAATACTTGCTCGTCACCTCTTAGAGGAGGGGATTTGTGTGGTTACCGAGAAAACCATTCAGAATGTAAGCCCATCTGTTGAGCATCCTGTTGCTCTTATTTTAGGAACTGGACTTGGTCATCTTGCTGGTTTAGTAAAGCCAGTTCGTCGCATTGATTATCGTGATATTCCAGGTTTTCCTGTTAACGCTTCTCCTATGGCAGGACACACCTTTGAGGCAACCATTGGCACTATCGACGGTGTGCCTGTAGTTGTTTATCCTGGTCGTGTTCACCTTTATCAAGGCTATTCTGCAGCTGAGGTAACCTCTCTTGTTCAGCATGCGCACCATCTGGGCTGTAGAGATATTATTTTTGCAGGTGCAACGGGTGCTGTTTCTGGTAATGCAAAGACTGGTCTTGGTGTCATTACTGACCAGATTAACCTTACTGGAACTAATCCACTTGCAGAGTGGGCAGGTCTTCGCGATGTTGAGACTCCATTTGTGGATATGAATGATGCCTTCTCACCTTACCTTAGAACGCTTGCACGTGGGGTAGCAGACGATCTCAAAATTGAGCTTAATGAAGGTGTTTTTGCCGGTCTTTTGGGTCCAAACTTTGAGACTCCTGCAGAGGTTGCTATGCTCCGCAGTTTTGGTGTTTCATACGTTGGTGTTTCTACAGCTCTTGAGGTCATTATGGCCCGGGCACTTGATATGAACGTGTTGGCTTTGACGCTTGCAGCAAACCCGGCCGGCGCTCACGGAACAACACACAAGAGTGTCCAAGAGGCATCTGAGAAGTATGCAGATGATCTTGAGCGTCTTGTTCGTGGTGTTCTCGGGCTTCTTTAGTATTTCTGCTTGAATAATACAGGGCTTCCCCGTATAGTTGTTAACGCGTTTTTATGCCAGCATAGCTCAGTTGGTAGAGCACCGCTCTCGTAAAGCGGGGGTCATCAGTTCGATCCTGGTTGCTGGCACCATTAACTATTAAATAGCCGCCTTGTGCGGCTATTTTTGTCACTATATGTAGACTTGTTTGGGATTTTTTTCTGACTAAGTAGACCCCGTGTAAATCCATGTGAAACAACTACGCTGTGGTGGGTATAGACAAAGTAGTAGTAATTACTAACAAAAGGAGTTTTCATGGCTACTCAGAATCTTGAGCTTTTCTATAAGCCAACCTGTCCATACTGCCACAAGGTAATGTCCTTCATGGAGCAGAACAACATTGAGCTTCCTATGCATGACATCGTTGCTGATGATGCAGCTCGTGAGCGCCTTATTGAGGTTGGCGGTAAGCGCCAGGTCCCATGTCTGTTCATTGACGGCAAGGCAATGTATGAGTCCGGTGACATCATCAACTATCTCTCCAAGACCTTCCATGTTTCTGGTTCAAACGATGATTCAGATGACGGCTCTGCAGCAGCTGCTTGCACTATCGGCGGTGCCTGCTCCTTCTAAGTTCTTCACCGAGAAGAGCTTTTAGCAGTTGGGTTTCTCGTTATATGCAATAAAAACCCCTCTGTTCCAGTATATGGAGCAGAGGGGTTTTCGTTTGAACTTTGATTGTCTTGTTAGCCTTTCAGACGTACAACGGCATATTCGCTGATAAGCAGCAAGAAGAGGACGAGAATAGAAGAGAAGCTGCCAATAACTGCACCGTTAAGACCGGTAAAGCTGACCATCATCCAGATAATGGGGATAGAGACGACAAATGAAATCAGGTAGGCGCGAGTAATAACTTTTTGAGCGCGCATGATGGTAATGAGTTGGTATAAAAAGTCGATTGCAGCACAGAGACCACCAGTAGCCACCATGATGCGTGCAAGTCCTCGATACTGTTCAAAATCAACGCCGTACAAGAAACTATTAAGCGGAATGCCAATGAATTCGACAAATGCAGCAGTGCCTGCGGTTACTACAGCAATAGCTCCAAACAGTGCAAGCACCATTACACCAAAGCGTTTTTTGTTAGCGGGATTATGAATAGAGGTTTCTAGTAAGTTGGCAAGCTTAAAGAGCTGTGGTCTATAGATGAGCGTAGAGATCATCAGAATAGTGTGAGCTGGAAAATAGAGTGCATTAAAGTACAGTTGATTGCTATAAGAAAGCGTGCCTTCCATTGCAAACTTTGGTAATGAATCAATAAGGTTGTAGAGAAAAAGTGCTAAAAAGAGAGGCCAGCATTGTGCAAAGATATCTTTGATGTTGGCAATTTTGAATCGGGCGCTTTTATCAGTTTCAAGAATAGCAAGGGGAGCAGAAACAAATATTAGGGTAATAAGTGCACAAATACCCATGCCCCAACTTGCCCAGACAAGATTTCTGGTTACAAAAAGTACAACTGTAAAGAGAACAAAACTGGTACTGCACCTAAGAGCCTGGCTTAATCCAGCCAGGTAAAGCTTGTCCTTTTGCTGTAGGCGACCTTCATAGATATCGGCCATACCGTCAACCGCTCTAAAGAGCAAAGCGCCGGTGCAGATAGAAAGCATGGGCTCGGTGTAGCCTTTGAAGAAACACCAAACAAGGCCAGCTATCACCATAACAACAACAGTGGCTGCACGCTGAATCTGGTAATCAGAAAAACTGCGCTGCTCGGTTAGGTCAGAAACCTGATAGGTTCGGACGCCGTATTGGGCAACAAATAACAAAAGTGTTGCCACAACAAATGCCATGGAGAAAAGACCTGCCTGCTCAATGCCAACAAGCTGGGAACAGACAACGGTCAGAAGTGGGAAAAGTGCACCCCAGGTACCTTGTCCAAGAGCATTAAAAAGATAGTCTTGTGACGTTTGATGTGCTAGGTATTGCTCGTCTTGATTGGCAATATCGCCAGAGACTACCGCAGACAGAAGCCTGGTCCACCATGTAACCACAATGCCAGGTTGACTCCCGTTTGTGCCAGAGTCATCAAGCTCATAGCGAGGTGTGCGTAGACGCTCTACCTGCTTATGTACGGAAGAATTGTTGTACGTA
The DNA here is from genome assembly GCA_938045565.1 of uncultured Atopobium sp. GTDB lineage: Bacteria > Actinomycetota > Coriobacteriia > Coriobacteriales > Atopobiaceae > Lancefieldella. The sequence continues at coordinate 371 of CALIAZ010000004.1, read as the reverse complement.
GTACGACTTTTCTTGAATGGATTGAGCATGTAAAACCTAAGATCTTCTTTAGCGTGGTCAGAAACTTTGATATATCAATTTTTATTTGTTGTATCGATTGTAGTGCACCATGTACATTAGGTAACAGATTGACAAACAATCGTGCGAAGATTGTTACAAATGGGTATGGTAGATAGTACGTATTCTGAGTCATGTGACGAAAGGATGAGCATGGCAGGCAGTCCTCAAGATTCAAATCTAGAGTCCAGCAATGCTTCTTTTGACGAGAAACCCATCGATAGCGTAGCAACTTCTGAGGTATCTCAGTCGCTTCTTGAGCGACGTGGAAATGAGATTGCTGCTGCTCGCACCCTTATTCAGGCGCTTAAAGC
>CALIAZ010000003.1 GCA_938045565.1 uncultured Atopobium sp. | reverse complement strand
AGCGACGTGGAAATGAGATTGCTGCTGCTCGCACCCTTATTCAGGCGCTTAAAGCTCCAGCTCCTTTACGCGATAATCTTACTTTTTTCCTACGTCTGGTCAGAAAGGTTCTTTCTGAGTACAACCCAGATCTTCTCAAGAGCTTTGATACCTTGCTGGTTGAGGCTATTAATGCGGGTCCTGACGATCTACCTACTACGCGTACACCTTTGCTCCTTGAGGCAATTAATGCGGTACTTAAAGTGGATTCAGAAAAAGAGTCACTTAACGCATTTCTCCGTTTTGCCTCTACTATTGATAACCTGAGCATTGAAGACTCCGTTCTTTTGATGCGCGCCTTTGTAACCTTCTTCCATCTGGCAAATCTTTGCGAAGAGAACTACCGCGTTACCAGCCTGCGTTCTCGTGAGGCATCTGTTGATCCATCTTCTGCAGAAGACCCCATCAATGAGATAACTGTTGCCTATAGGCAGCTTATTGACGAGTGTGGTGAAGAAGAGGCAAAAGCGCGTCTTAATCGTCTTGAGTTCCACCCTGTCTTTACCGCGCACCCAACTGAGGCTCGTCGTAAAAACGTAGAGCGCCGAATCCGCACCATCTCAGAGCTTCTTGATGAACGTCAGAGGCTTGGTGGTCCTGCTCGTATGGAAAACGAGCGTCGCATGCTGCAAGAGATTGACGGCTTGTTCCGTACGTCTCCTATCGGTCATAAAAAACCAACTCCTCTGGAGGAAGCAGATACCGTCCTCAACATTTTTGATACCACCCTTTTTGAGATGGTTCCTTCGGTATATCGACGCTTTGATAACTGGGTGCTGGGAGAAAATGCTGGTTGCATGCCGCCTGTCTGCCCGCCATTTTTCCGTCCAGGTAGCTGGATTGGCTCTGACCGTGACGGTAATCCAAACGTTACCGCCCTGGTTTCTCGCCAAGTTGCCGAGAAGTACCGTGTACACGTACTGCAGGCACTGGCAAGGGCAACCAAGGAGGTCAGTCGAGGCCTGACGCTTGATGGTATTTCTACTCCAGCTTCGCCTGCGCTTGCTAATCTTTGGGCACAGCAGGTAGAGATGAGCCAGGCTTTGACGTCGCGCGCCATTGATAAGGCTGGATCTGAACTTCATCGCGCGGCTATGCGCGTCATTTCTGGTCGACTCAGTGCCACTATTGAGCGCAACGCTGATCTGATGTATCAAAACGCTGAAGAGTTTATCTCTGACCTGCGAGTTATTCAGGATTCGCTGGCTCAAGCTGGAGCTTGCCGTATTGCTTACGGTCCTGTTCAGAAGCTTATCTGGCAGGCTCAAACCTTTGGTTTCCACTTGGTAGAGATGGAGTTCCGTCAGCACTCTTTGGTGCACAAGCGTGCACTTGCAGATATTGAGGCACACCCATCAACTGCCGAGAAACCCGCCAAGCTTGATGCTATGACTCAGGAGGTACTGGACACCTTCCGCTCCATTGGTTCGATTCAAAAGAAGAACGGCATTAACGCCGCTCGTCGCTATATTATTTCGTTCACGCAGTCTGCTCAGGATGTTGAGAATGTCTACAAGCTTGCACGTCTTGCTTTTGCAAACGAAGAAGACGTTCCTGTACTAGACGTTATTCCGCTTTTTGAGCAAATTGAAGACCTTGAGAACGCTGTTGCAACACTTGACCAGGTAATTCAGCTTCCTGAGGTACAGACACGTCTTGCTCAGACAGACCGCAAGCTTGAGGTTATGCTGGGTTATTCCGATTCCTCGAAGGACGAGGGACCAACTACGGCAACGCTGGTACTTCATAAGACCCAGGCTGCTTTAGCAGAGTGGGCAGAGAAGAACTCCATTGACCTTATCTTGATGCACGGACGTGGCGGTGCGGTTGGTCGCGGTGGCGGTCCTGCAAACCGTGCCGTTTTGTCTCAGCCAAAAGGTTCGGTAAACGGTCGCTTTAAACTTACCGAGCAGGGAGAAGTTATCTTTGCTCGTTATGGTGACCCAACACTTGCTCGCCGTCACGTAGAGTCTGTTGCTGGAGCAACGCTGCTTCAGATGGCACCTTCTATTGAGCAGAAGAATACCCAGACAGACGTGAAGTTTGCTTCGCTCGCTTCTGAGCTTGATAAAGCGTCCAAACAGCGTTTCTTGGAGCTCATTCACTCCGATGGCTTTGCTGAGTGGTTCTCGGTTGTTACCCCTCTGACAGAGATTGGTCTTCTGCCCATTGGTTCGAGACCTGCAAAACGTGGCCTGGGCGCCAAGTCTCTTGATGACTTGCGTGCTATTCCATGGATTTTCTCCTGGTCACAGGCTCGTATCAACCTGGCTGCTTGGTACGGACTGGGCAGTGCCTGCGAGGCAGTAGGGGATATCGAACGCCTCCGTGAGGCATATAGAGAGTGGCCGCTGTTCACTACGTTTATCGACAACATTGAGATGTCAATCTCCAAAATTGATGCTCGTATTGCAAGACTTTATCTGGCTCTGGGTGATCGTTCTGAGCTTTCAGAGATGGTTCTCTCCGAGATGTCGCTAACGCGCAAGTGGGTCCTTGCTATCACCGGTAACAAGTGGCCGTTGGAGAACCGTCGTGTGCTTGGTCCTGTTATCCGCCTGCGTCTGCCATTTGTTAATATTCTCTCGGTTACGCAGGTGCATGCCCTGTCTGAGCTTCGTATAAGGGATGACATGCTTACTCCAGAGGAACGTGCAAACATTACGTATTTGATTTTGTGCACCGTGTCTGGTGTTGCCGCAGGTCTGCAGAATACGGGCTGATGTTACACCGCTTGCCGTAAGCTTGAGCAAACAAATGTTTATGTTTACGTAAAACTAGTATTACCTGAAATAAAGTTGTAATATTCACAAGGCGAGAAACCACTGGTAGACAGGGTTTCTCGCCTTATTTTTACTTTAATTATTAAATGAAAGTTGAATTACCTTAACTTTTAGTTGATACTAATGAAGTAAAAGTTCGAAAGAGCAAACTTAGTTTGCCTACGTTATTTTGGGGGATGCATGGATACAGAAAAGACCTCACAGGGTCCTGCAAATTCTGGTCCAGTTCTTCCTCTTGCCATGCTTGGTGAGGGAGAGACTGCGTTGATTGTAACGGTTAAGGGTGCTTCTGATCTTCGCCAGCACCTCTCAACACTTGGTTTTGTTGAGGGCGCCGAGGTAAAGGTTATTTCACGTGTCAACGGTGACGTTATTGTCAGCGTTAAGGGTGCACGACTTGGACTTAACCGTCAGATGTCGTCGCACATCATGGTTTCTCCGCTCTAAACACTTTGTTGTATTGCGCTGCTGGTAAAACCCGCGGCTTTTAATACGTGTTTCGATGAAAGGAAGGTTATGGCAACTCTGAGAGACGTTAAGGTGGGGGAGAGTTGCACGGTTGCTGCGCTAAAGGGTGTAGGCGCCGTGAAACGTCGCATCATGGACATGGGTCTTACTAAGGGCACTGAGGTTCATGTCAAAAAAGTAGCTCCACTGGGAGATCCAATTGAGCTCACAGTTCGTGGCTACGAGCTTTCTATCCGCAAGGATGAAGCTGCAAGCATTGAAGTAGTAGACGTTCACAAGGTAGAGGAAGCCTAATGGCACAAAAGACTATTATTGGTCTTGCAGGTAACCCAAACTGCGGTAAGACCACCCTATTCAATGAGCTTACGGGCTCAAACGGCTACGTCGGCAACTGGCCAGGCGTTACCGTTGAGAAGAAGCAGGCAAATTGGCGTGCCGATAAGGACGTCACCTTTGTCGACCTTCCTGGTATTTACTCTCTGTCTCCATATTCACCAGAGGAGCAGGTATCTCGTGACTACCTCATTAATGAGCGTCCAGACGCCATTATTGACCTTCTCGATGTTACCAACCTGGAGCGAAATCTCTATCTGACAACTCAGATTCTTGAGGCTGGCCGCCCTGTTGTTCTTGGTCTTAACATGGTTGACCTGCTCAAGGAGTCCGGTGACGTCATTGATACCAAGGAGCTTTCCAAGCAGCTTGGTGTTGAGGTTGTTGAGGTTTCTGCACTTCGTAACAAGAACATTGACACTCTGGTAAAGACTGCAATTAAGGCTGGCCAGGAGGGAACTCCTGCTGAGGGCGTTAAGTGCTTCTCCCCAGAGGTAGAAGAGGCTCTTGGCAAGATTGCTGCTGCAATCGAGGGTCTTGCTCCTGCAACTCTTTCTCGTTGGTACTCCATTAAGGTCTTTGAGCGCGATGTAAATGCAATTGCTCCTCTTAACCTTTCTGCCGAGAAGACCGCAGAGCTTGAGCAGATTATTGTTGCAGTTGAGCAGTCCCGCGACGATGATGCTGAGTCCATCATTACGTCTGACCGTTATGAGTGGATTGCTGGCGTAATGGCAGCTTGCGTCAAGAAAGCACCTAAAAAACTGAGTACTTCCGAGAAGATTGACCGTGTTGTTACTAACCGTATTCTGGGTCTTCCAATTTTTGTTATTGTAATGTCCCTGGTGTATTTTATCTCTATTTCTACAGTTGGTATCAATGCTACCAACTGGGTCAACGACAATCTGTTTGACAAAGGTTTTCACGTATTGGGCATCGGAGATGCAGAGTATAGTCAGGCAAAAGATGATTTTGACTCTCACCACTATGGCGACCAGATTGACGCATATCTCAATGCAGCAGACGAGGCCGGTATTGATACCACTGAGGTTCGTGCTGCAATCGCGGCTAAACAGTGGGATTCTGACGCTATTACTAATTTTGAGAACGAAGCTTCTAAAAAGAGCGTCGTTGCTCTGAGCGCACCAGTTCATGATGAGGATGGCAACTTCGTTGATACTGACGACAATCCTCTTCAGCTTGACGCAAACGGCAACCCAATTCTTGCTGAAGGTCAAGAACTTCAGACTCTGGGCGGCGTAACTGCTGCGGGCTTCAAGACCGCTGTTGAAGGCGCTGCTACTGAGCCAGAGGCATCTGAGTACGGCATGTATGTCCCTGGTATTCCTACGCTTGCTCGCGGCGCTCTTGAGGGTGCTGGCGCAAGCCCCGTCATCACCAGTCTTGTAGTTGACGGTATTATCGGCGGCGTAGGTGCTGTTCTTGGCTTTATTCCACAGATGTTTGTCTTGTTTGTTATGTTGTGTTTCTTGGAAGACTGCGGATATATGAGCCGCGTTGCTTTTGTTATGGACCGTGTCTTCCGTCGTTTTGGTCTATCAGGTAAGTCTTTTATTCCACTTCTTATCTCCTCTGGTTGTGGTGTTCCTGGCGTTCTTTCTACTCGTACTATTGAAAATGAGAAAGATCGTCGCATGACGATTATGCTTACCACTATGATTCCATGTTCGGCAAAACAGCCTATTATTGCCTTGATTATGGGTGTTCTTATTGGAGGAACTACTGCTTGGTGGATTGCCCCAGCCTTTTATTTCTTGGGTGTAGCTATGATTGTTATTTCTGCAATCATGCTAAAGAAGACTAAGGCTTTTGAGGGAGAGCCAGCACCATTTGTCATGGAACTTCCTGATTATCACATGCCTTCTCTTAAGTCTTGGGCAATGCATGTTTGGGAGCGTATTTCTGCGTATATTATTAAAGCTGGTACCATTATTTTTGCTGCAGCAATTGGAATTTGGGTTTTATCCAATTTTGGCTGGGCTAACTGGGACGGCGCAAATGGAGTATTCGGCTATCTCCCAGGTATTCAGGGTGCTCCTGATAATGTTATGGACTTTTCTTTGCTTGCTGCTATTGGCGGTTCTATTGGATTTATCTTCTCTCCACTTGGATTTGGAAATTGGCAGGCAACTGTAGCTTCTATTTCTGCTTTGATTGCAAAAGAGAATCTTGTTTCCACCTTTGGCGTTCTTTATGGCCTTGGCGATGCAAGTGAGAAGTCTGTCACTATGTGGTCTGGCTTTGCTGGTATGTTTACTGATGCTGGTGGTATCCTCCACGTTGGTGCAATGTGTGCATTTGTGGCATTCAATATGCTTGACGCACCTTGCTTTGCTGCAATAGGTAGTATTCGTCGACAAATGAACGACTCTAAATGGTTCTGGTTTGCCATTGGTTATCAGTGCATTTTTGCATGGATTGTAGGCCTGATGATTAATCAGTTCTGGGAGTTCTTCGTTCTTGGCTCCTTTGGTGTGTGGACTGTTGTTGCCTTTATCTTCCTGGCAGCAATTCTCTTCCAGCTTTTCCGTCCTGCTCCAAAGTGGGATAAGAAGGACGACAAGATTCTTACCAGCCTTACCGAGGCTGCAAAGGCATAAGCTACTACTAGATTAGTACGCTGACCTGATCCCCCGCACCAATTCGGTGCGGGGGATTTTTTATGTTTATCTCGGACTTTCTTGATATAAGATAAAAATCCATAGACATGTAAACTTAGTCTAACTTTTTGTAGAGTTTACGAAATTAGATAAAAAAACTGAAAAAGATTCTTGTAAGTTTCCCTCGGTTAACTTACTATGTTTTTAAGCAATTTACTTGCTTGCTTTATTCAGGTTCCCGTAGCTCGGAGAAAGACCCTCTCCCTTTCTTGCGAGCGTAGAACACGAGCCGCTGACTCTGGGTGTCAGCGGCTCGCCCCTTTTTAGGATGTATTTACTTGCGTTTAGTGCAAGTCTCTGTCTTCTTCATGTTCAGAAAGATCGCTTGTATCGCGGTCCAAAAGAACCGAGACGTTCATGTCAGGGTAGGCTGCTTCTACTTCATGAATAATATCGTGGACGATTTGCTTACCGTCATAGCCAAACTCAATGACTGCATCAAAGGCCATAAATTGATTTTCAATGTCAGCAATAAAACCATGAACTTGAAGAACACCTTCATGTGCTAAAGCTATCTTGGTGACTTCGGTACGCATCTTTACAATGCGATTATCGGTAGTGTTTCTCGCATAAATACCAATAGCAGCAATGATTATTTTGCCTGATGTCTGCTTGTAAATCTCTGTACTCAGACGCCTAGTCATCGTATCAATCTCAATAGCTGAAGTGGTATCAAGAACCTCAGTGTGGAATGAGCCAACAAATTTATCTGGGCCATAGCTGTGGATAATAAGGTCGTAGACGCCTTCTGCGTCTGGATCCTCTTTCACAATGTTGTAAATAAGTGTTGAAAGAGCAGCGTCAGGACGCATGCCAATAATTTCTTTGATAGATCCCTGTAACAGCTCAATTGAAGCTTTAATGATAAATACAGAGATAATAACGCCCACATATGCTTCAAGACTAATTTTTGTAAAGATAAAGATAAGCGCAGCTGTTAAAACAGAAGTGGAGAGTGTAGCGTCAAAAAGTGCATCTGAACCCGATGCAATAAGGGTGTCGGAGTTTACGCGATTACCTACAGAGCGGACGTAGTGACCCAAAATAATCTTTACTAGCACAGCTACTGCAATGATGACTAAAGATAGGGGACTATAGTCTGGAGTAACAGGATCCATGATGTCTTGGATAGATTTGATAAGTGAAGAAATACCTGCATACATAATGATTGCAGCAATTACTGTTGTAGTGATGTATTCGATGCGTCCGTGTCCAAAGGGGTGCTCGCGATCAGCTTTTTTGTTAGAGAGTTTGGTTCCAACAATGGTGATGATTGATGAGATTGCATCGGAGAGATTGTTCACTGCATCAAGAGTAACGGCAATTGAGTTAGATAAAATGCCCACAGCTGCTTTGAATGCCGCAAGAGCAACATTGGCTGTAATGCCAATGGCGCTAGTGCGTACAATGGCGGTTTCACGTTCAGAAGAGGTTATAGTTACCTGTGATTGGGTCATAGTAAATCTAGCTTTCTGTAACGTTAGAGAGAACTTTTAAAAGCAATCGTTTAAGCTCAGCGCCCTCTTCGGTCGAGAGATTAACGCATGAGCCAATTTGATGTGGGACTATTTGCATTTCTCGCCTAAGGTCTTTGCCTTTTTGGGTGAGGGAAACAATCAGCTGACGTCCGTCTTTGTTTGTTTTTTGACGCAGTACAAGGCTCTTCTCCTCAAGCTTTTTAAGAAGTGGAGTCAAGGTACCTGAATCAAGAAATAAAAGCTCACCTAAGGTTTTGACATCCAAGGATTCATGTTCCCAAAGCGCCATCATGGCAATGTATTGTGTATACGTTAGATTAAAGGGCTTAAGTAGCGGCGTGTACCTTCGCACCACTTCTTTTGAGGCGCTATAAAGCGGAAAGCAGAGCTGGTTTTTAAGGAGAAGCTCGGGGATGTCTGGAGAGGTGTCGAGTGCAGAAGAGCCGCTAGCAAAAGTGCTAGCGGCTACAACGGACTGCATTTCTTTCTGAGAAGAACTCATGAGTAGACCGGTCCTCTCGCCTTACGCAAGAAGATTCTTAATTGCAGCCTCAACCTCTGCCATATCGGTGGTTGGCTCAAAGCGTGCAACAACGTTTCCCTGGCGGTCTACAAGGAACTTAGTAAAGTTCCACATAATGTAAGCTCTGTCGCCAAACTTCTTGTTGTTTGCTTTTGCAAATTTGTCCAGCGCAAGAGCCTTGATGCCCTTTCCAAAACCCTGGAAGGGGAAGGCTGTTGCAAGGCGCTCAAAGAGAGGGTTTGCGGTCTCTCCGTTAACGTCGCCTTTCTTGAACTGTGGAAAATCGGTGCCAAATTTCATAGTGCAGAACTGGTGAATTTCATCATCGGACTCTGGAGCCTGATCTGCAAACTGATTGCAAGGGAAGTCCAAAATCTCAAAGCCCTGATCCTTGTATGCGGCATAAATGCGCTCAAGATCTTCGTACTGTGGGGTAAAGCCGCAACCAGTTGCAGTGTTGACAATCAGAAGAACCTTACCATCAAAAGAGGAGAGGAAAGTTACGGAGCCGTCACGCTCTTCTACGGAGAGGTCATAGATGTTGGTGTTTGCCATGATGTTCCTTTCAACTAGCCACGGATTGTCCGAAGCATTGGATGGCTTAATTTCTTTGGGTAGTGTACCCCAGTAGCTGTAACCTAACACAAATAAATTGTACACAATTTAAATTTCACAATAACGACACAGAGAGAATGTTATTTTTTCATTTATTTGATAGTTCATATGAGCAAATATCAATAATTTAAGTAACGTCCTCGACTGGCTTCTTCACAAAATTTATATGTACACCATGGCTAACCATAGAAAGCGTTTTCGCAGGTAAAGAATTACTTGTGTACAATTGTTTTATTAGGATAACTAATTAGTAATGATTTTCACTTGTTTTTTTGATCAAAAAATTTTATCTTCGATAGAACACTAACCGATTAATTTGCATTAGCAGATGGGGGATTTACATGAAACTGCACAAATGGTGTTTTGTAGCCGGTGGCGCTGCACTTGCTAGCGTTGTTGCTGGACTTGCTTCTAACGGCACTCTTCATAAGGCAGCTGTCAAAGCAACTGCATGTGGTCTTCGCGTAACTGATCGCGTTTCCGCAGAGACTCAGAACGTTGTTGACGAGGCTAATGACGTTGTTGCAGAGGCTCGTCGTGAGTCTAAGATTGATGCTGCTGTTCGCGCTCGCCTTGCTGAGCTTGAGGAGGGTATCCGCGCTGAGGTTACCAAGCAAGTTGACGCAGAGGGTGCACAGGCATAATTCATGCGCTTCACAATTACAAATGAAATCTCAGGTCGCATTCGTGCAAAATGCGACCTGGGTCATATCGACCAGGCTGAGGCTCGCGGTATTTCCTATGAGCTGATGCGCGTTGACGGTGTTCGTCATGCAGAAGTTCACATGGCAAATGGCTCTCTACTGCTGAGGTTTGATCCTCTTAAGAGAGACCAGGTACTTGCAGCTGTTGGAGCTTTTGATGTCTTGAACTTGCCACGAGAAGAAGAGGCGGGCCTTGAAGACTTCTGCAGCTCAATTGAGATGGCTCTTGAGAACAATCGTTTCCAGATGGAGGTTGTGACCACATTCGCACGCCGCTGGATTATGCGTTCTTTGCCACTGCCTGCAGTTGCTAACTACGCTTACGTTATTCTCCGCGCCATTCCATTTGTCGTGGAAGGTGTTAAGCGCCTGTTCAAGAAAGAGCTGACTGTTGAGGTTTTGGACGCAACTGCTATCACCACTTCCATTCTAAGAAATGAGTGGGCAGATGCTTCTACTGTCATGTTTCTGCTTGAGCTGTCTGCAGCTATGGAGAACCACGTTGCCAGCCGTGCTCGTCTTGCACTCCGTGACGGCCTGATTACGCGCTCTGAGAACGTCTGGGCTCGTATTGACGGCAAGGACGTAATGATTGCTCTCTCCGAGGTTGAGAAGGGCATGATTTTGCACCAGCGCGCTGGTGGCGTTCTTCCTGTTGACGGCAAAGTTGTTGAAGGCATTGGCCAGATGAACGAAGCTGCCATGACAGGCGAGTCACGTCTTGTTACCAAAGAGCCTGGCTCTACTGTTTACGCTGGTACTGCTCTTGAAGACGGTGACCTCATGGTCAGCGTTACCGCTCCTCCAGGAATGTCTCGTATCGACAACATTGTTGATATGGTTGAGCAGTCTGCTGAGCTTAAGGCTGGCGCACAGTCTAAGGCAGAGCGCCTTTCTGATGCACTGGTTCCTTACAGCTTCCTTGCCTTCTTTGGTATTTGGGGTATCACCCGAAACATCACTAAGGCTATGACCGTTCTTATGGTTGACTATTCCTGCGCTATTAAGCTTTCCACTCCTGTTGCAGTGGCTAGCGCAATGGATGAGGCGGCCAAGTTTGGCATGACGGTTAAGGGCGGAAAATACCTCGAGAAGATCGCTGCAGCAGATCTTATCGTCTTTGATAAGACCGGTACGCTGACAAAGGCAGTCCCACATGTTGAGTGTATTGTCAGCTTCTGTGGCCGCACCGAGGACCAGCTTCTACGTCTTGCTGCATGTATTGAGGAGCACTTCCCACACAGCATGGCTCGCGCAATTGTAAACGAGGCAAAGGTGCGTGGCCTCAAGCACAAGGACGAGTTCCACGCAGAGGTTAAGTATGTTGTTGCTCACGGTATTCGTACCAAGGTTAACGACAAAGAGGTCTGCATTGGCTCAGCTCACTTCATTTTTGATGACGAGAAGACCCCAATGCCTGAGGGAATTCAGGACGACCTTGCACAGATTGCTCCAACCTCGTCCATTATCTTTATGTCCGAGGATTCAAAACTTATTGCAGCAATTTGTATTACCGATCCTGTAAGAGAAGATGCAGCAGCAACTATTACGCAGCTCCGTGCTCTTGGTGTTAAGCGTATGGTTATGTTGACCGGCGACTCAGAAAACGTTGCAGCAAGTGTTGCTAAGAAGCTTGGTCTTGATGACTACGTCGCACAGATTCTCCCAGAGGATAAGTGCGCATATGTTAAGAAGTTCCAGCAGGAGGGTTACACCGTTGCAATGGTTGGCGATGGTATTAACGATTCACCTGCACTAGCTGTTTCTGATGTTTCACTGGCGCTCTCTGATGCAACTGATATTGCTCGTGCCGTTGCTGATATTTCAATCAGAAATGACTCGCTTGAATCGTTGGTAATCATGCGTCTTTTGGGCCAGCAAGTAATGAAGAGGATTCATGCTGACTATCGCACGATTGTTGCGCTGAACAGCTCTTTCATCGCTGCGGGTGTTACAGGTCTTATTACTGTAAGTGCTGCTGCATATATGCACAATCTTCTGACACTTATGGTAACGCTTGCAAACACAAGGTCACTGCTTACTACTGCAGCTCATAATCCTTATGTTCCTTCTGAGGTAAAGATGCTTTTAACTGAAGGACAAGCTGCCTAGAACGCACTTGTGCGTCAACAAAACGTTTTTTAGATTGCGTTAAAGCTCCCGTTTCTTATTAGTAAGAGGCGGGAGCTTTTTTCTGTCAAAAAGTAAAAATATTTTGAGTTTTCTCTTGCATTTAGTTAGCTAAGGCTTACACTTTAAATAGTTAGAAGAGGTTAACTTGTTAAGGTTTTTATATAACAGGAGCTAGTTCTAACAAAATTGCTTTATCAGCCCGGAACCTTTCCCCTCTCCAAGGGTCCGGAATCCAGGCGCCGTCGGCTCCCTTTTAGTCGACGGCGCATTTTTAAGAAGGGAGCAAGTACGGTATGGATTGTCTTACTTCTTTTGAGAATTCATTGCTCCTAGACGTTACTTCTCCCTGTACATATTCTGCTGATAAAAAGCCTGCTTTCAATGATGCCGGGAGAGCGTATACCCCCGAGCTCTGTCACGATTTTGCTACAACGTTTGTTCGCTGTGCTGCTGGTATTATTGCTCACGTCAAGCCAGCCGCGCTCTTTTCATTTGCATCCCACAAGTCTTGTAGCTCTTGCACAAGTCTCATTTGCACCGACCCAACTCTGAGGGCATTTCTATGCAACGCTACTCACGAACTCTCACTGTTTGGGGTAACGCTCCTTGCTACCTCTGCTATTTCTGGCGGAAAGGTGACGTTTGTTGCCTATAGACCTGAGCTTGTTGAGGATATTCTCGCCAAACCAGAGCACTGTGAGTTTCTGGCTGCATTTGGTCATTCCACTGAGTCAGCGCAGGCGTTGATGAAGAGCATGCGTTCAAGAATTTTTGCTTTTCACGCAAGAAAAGCCGCGTTTCCGCACGAGATTGGACTGGTACTGGGCTATCCACTTGCTGATGTTCAGGGCTTTATGAATGGACAGTCTGAGCTTTTTACTGGTGCTTGGAAAGTTTATGACAACACGGAAGAAACTCGCCTGCGCCTCGAGAGACTTAAAGATGCAGAAGACCAGTGCAAGCATCGTTTTTATCAAGGGGAATCTTTAGCACAGATTCTCTCATCGTATGGCAATACCAAGAAATGTCAGGTTGCATAAGGGGTGTGCTTGGATTTCTTGTTGAGGTATTGAAAGTAATGTGTAGTTTTCCAGGGGGAACCTGGACACAGAAGGAGGAAATGTATGAGTAAAGTAGCAGTTGTGTATTGGTCCATGACGGGCAATACTGAGGCAATGGCAAAAGAGCTTGCAAGCGCAGCAGACACTGAGGCTATTGAGTCTTCTGAGTTTTCTGCAGATATGTGCGATCAGTACGATGCATTTGCTTTTGGTTGCCCTGCTATGGGTGACGAGGAGCTTGATCCTGATTTTGAGGAGCTTTTCAACGATTGCGCCGGCAAGCTTGGACAGAAGCCAACCGCTCTCTTTGGCTCTTACGACTGGGGAACCGGTGACTGGATGGAGACCTGGAAGCAGAATGCTGAGGCAGAGGGCGTCAACGTTATTGAGACCTTTATCTGCAACCTTGAGCCAGATGACGATGCTCTTGAGGCTCTCCGTGGCCTTGGCGCAAAGCTTTCCGCTTAAGCTGCATTACGATTTTTGCTGTTGCTGTTAAATTTAGCGAGAAAAACATCATTTTTTGAATAATTTAGAAAATGGTGGGTAGTAAAACAACAACAGAAGGGAAGTTTGTATGTCACCAATCAATATCATTGTTATTCTTGCTGTTGTAGCTGTTTGCGGTTTTGCGGGTTATCGTGTTTATGGAATTGCTGCGGGCAAAAAAGGCTGCTGCTCTGATGAGGGAACAGGTGTTACTACCTGTAATACAGAGCATGTTGCTGCTGCAGATGGACCAGAAGACAAAGATGAGTCTCATTACCCCTATGTTCAGACATTTGAGATTGGTGGTATGACTTGCCAGAACTGCGTCAATCATGTGACTCGAGCCCTCGATAGTATTGAGGGAACATGGGCGCAGGTTACTCTAGCCGGTGGTCAGGCACGTATCCTCAGCAAAAATCCAATTAATGTTGATACGTATCGAGCTGTCGTAGAAAAAGAGGGCTACCGCCTTCTTGCGTAAGCACAACATAATCATCTTGCAAGAAACAAACTTTGAAGAAATTTTGTAAAACTTGCGTAATAGCTGTGCAAAAGTAGCGCTCTTTGGCTTGTTTAATCAGCCGAAGAGCGCTATCCTATTGCCTGTATGGCGTCAAGTCATGCACTGTATCTGTTGGCCCCCGAGAGCATGTAAGTTTCCGAGTAGAGAAGTCCACGTATTGGCACTCTGGCAGCAACCATGTTGACCGGGGCCCCGTTTTGGAAGGGGTCCACCTTTGAGTGAGATTCAGAACTCGTCCATCTTCTCTTTGGATGAAATTTCCGATGAGGAAATGAACAGCCTGATCGACGGCACTGTCACCGATTTTGATGAGGGAGATCTTGTCAACGGCACCGTCGTCAAGATTGAGCGCGATGAGGTCCTCGTAGACATTGGCTACAAGTCTGAGGGCGTTATTCCTGCTCGTGAGCTTTCTATTCGTAAAGACGTTAACCCCGCAGAGATCATCTCCCTGGGTGAGGACGTCGAGGCTCTTGTCCTTCAGAAAGAGGACAAAGAGGGCCGTCTGGTTCTCTCCAAGAAGCGTGCTGAGTACGAGCGTGCTTGGAAGGCAGTTGAGGATAAGTTCAACGCTGGTGAGACCGTTGAGGGCGAGGTTATTGAGGTTGTTAAGGGCGGCCTGATTCTTGACATTGGCCTCCGTGGCTTCCTGCCTGCATCCCTTGTTGACCTCCGTCGCGTCAAGGATCTTGGTGCATTCATGGGCACTCGTATTGAGGCTCGTGTTATCGAGATGGATCGCAACCGCAACAACGTTGTTCTTTCTCGCCGTATTGTTCTTGAGGAGGCTCGTAAGGCAGAGCGTCAGGACATCCTGGGCAAGCTTCAGGTTGGCATGAAGCTCAAGGGCACCGTTTCCTCCATTGTTGAGTTTGGTGCATTTGTTGACCTTGGCGGCATTGACGGCCTGGTTCACATCTCTGAGCTTTCTTGGAACCACGTTAACCACCCATCTGAGGTTGTTAAGGTTGGCCAGGAGGTTGAGGTTCAGGTTCTCGACGTTGACCTTAACCGTGAGCGTATCTCCCTTGGTCTCAAGCAGACTTCCGAGGATCCATGGCGCGTACTTGTTTCCAAGTACCCAGTTGACGCTATCATTGAGGGCACTGTCACCAAGCTTGTTACCTTCGGTGCATTTGTTGACCTTGGCAACGGCGTTGAGGGCCTCGTCCACATCTCCGAGATGGCTAAGCAGCACGTCACCGCTCCATCTCAGGTCTGCAAGGTTGGCGACGTTGTACAGGTAAAGGTCATGGAGATTGATCTTGACCGTCGTCGTATCTCCCTGTCTATGAAGGCAGCTGCAGAGACCCTTGGCATTGACATTGAGGTCACTCCACTTCCAGAGGAGGAGCGTGCAGCAGCAGAGGCAGCAGCAGCTGAGGCTGAGGCTGATCTTGAGGCTCACCTTGTTAATTCTGAGGCTAACGCACAGGCAACCGAAGAGGCTGCAGAGTAGAGCACTTTGCGCATCTAGAGATTTGTCAAGAGACGTCGTCGAAAGATGGCGTCTCTTTTTTATGTGAGCAACAAATATCTCCATTCCTTCAACAGTATCTTAATGCGAAAATATAACGCTAAGTTTTTATTCTGAGGAGGAATACGCCTATGACATCAAAGATGCAGGGCCACAGTTTTCTTGCTGTTATGTTTGCATTTTTGGCAGCTTTGATTTTTATGCCAAATATTGCTTACGCTGCAAGTAACAATTCGTTCTATAACGGCACTACTACTAATGTGTCACCATCTGTGAGTGCAGATGGTCTTATTGAGCGTTCTATTTACTTTACAGATGCTTCTGGTCAGACATCTAACTACGCTTATAAGGATAATGACACTACTCAGATGAATCGCTCTATTGTAGATATTGATAAGTATCAGAATCTGCAGGCAGTGGTAAAGATTACCAATATCTCTTCATCTCCAGTTTCTGTTAACGAGATTATGCAGCTGCCACTTACTTATTATGCTAGCTCAAGCCCTAATCCCGATTTGCGTGCAACAGGATTTACCTTCTCGTCAACTAATGCAGCAACTGCAATTAACCTGAACATTAATGGACTCAATGGCGGTTCTGGTTCTCAGCCTGCAGCTAATGCATACGCTGCATACCAGGCAGCTGGTCAGGACAATGCTGAAATGCGTTCCATCTCTATTTCTGGTTCCCTGGCTGCTGGTGAAACCATTACACTTACCGTCCCTCTGACGCTTACTAATGGTTCTACTCTTAATCTGTATGGCACCAACTATGTAGGTCTTACTCAGCACCTGCTTGATCACAGAACCTCTTACGGAAACCCTTGTGTTTCAGTTAGATTTGCAAGGCAGGTGCTGGAAGAGGGAACAAACAACTCCATTCTTAGCAGCAACAAGAAATATCTTGGCGTAATTATTAGGCCTGATGGTAGCTATTACGCTATCCCACAGGACGAGTGGAATTACATGCCAACTATTTCTGCAAGTGATATTCACGTTGACAATATCCTGTATGAAGACCGCCACAGCGCAACAGAAAATGATGCACTGTATACCGGCGGTGCATACTACATTGATTTGACCAACATTAAGGCTGCCATGAGAGATTATGGCTATTCAGTTCACACTGGAAATTCCAATAGTGGACTGTACCTCAATCTTCCTGGCTGGCAGCTTGCTGTTGATAATGACCTTACGGATGATGTGTATCAGGAGTATTCGTACACTTCTCTTTCCAGCAACAACCTTGTTATCAATGCTTCTGAAAACTCTACTGATGCTCTTGATCTTAATAACGGCGTCATCTCTCCTCTGTATACAGAGCTCAGACAGGTAGTTACTGCACACGAGAGCACTATTACCGCTAACCAGGATTCTTGGTCCATCCTTGATAACCTTGATGCTATGGTTGATCACAGTGCCGGTCAGGTTACCCCTGCTGCCGGTTCTGCTGATGCTCGCGTTAAGGTTGTTGATCAGAGTGGTGCAGTTGTGCTTGATACAGCAACCATGGATGCAGCAACTGTTGCTCAGAAGGCAGAAGAGATTTCTAAGACTCCTGGCGTATACTCCGTTACGTATTACTATTACTTCAACGGTAATGCTGCAGCTGCAGGTA
This sequence comes from uncultured Atopobium sp., assembly GCA_938045565.1. Taxonomy (GTDB): domain Bacteria; phylum Actinomycetota; class Coriobacteriia; order Coriobacteriales; family Atopobiaceae; genus Lancefieldella. The sequence goes on along the minus strand of CALIAZ010000003.1, from coordinate 149,766 downwards.
ATGATTATGAGGCAGCAAAGACAGTTACCCTAACTGTTGAGTCTGATACTCCAGCTCCAACACCAACGCCAGCTCCAGAAGAGCCTTCCAATTCTGCTTCTCCAGTAAAAGAGAAGAAGGAAAAGAAGAAGAAGGCACAGCTTCCAAATACAGGTGAAGAGCTTCTGGTAATGCCTCTTATGGTTATGGGTGCATCTGCTTTGACAGCCGCTGGACTTATGAAGCGTAAGCACTAAGACAGAGAGTGCTTCTCGTTACAGGTATTTGTATTGGCAGGTATCGCTTTGGTATCTGCCAATATTTTTATGGACATAATGGACAAATGTCCAAAAATGCTTAGTCATTATTTATCTTTGTATATAGGTAAATCCTATATGATTTGACAAAAAGTGCAGGTGAATAGATTTTGCTGTTATCGTCACAATTTAATGTTTCATATCTATTTCATTCTAGGTATATATAGGTAGATACTGGTAATTGTTTTGTATAGTTATTTTACCCCAGCAGGGTTGTCTTATAAATCGTTTTAATAAGAAAGAAGGGTTAATATGCTGGAGAACTCACTAAGCCGTCGTAATTTTTTGAAGGCATCAGGTATGGTAGCGGCTGGTGGTGGCGCATCTATGATGCTGGCTGGCTGCAACTCTTCCTCCACTGATACTACTCAGGCATCTGATAAGAAGAAGATTCTTCGCTATGGTTCTGCAAACTCTAAGCAGGGCCTTGATATGCAGCGTGCAAACAACTCACAGTCCGCATGTGTTGCAGACTCTGTTTGTGAGTCTTTGCTTCGTTGGACTGAGGACAATGAGCTTGTTCCATGTCTGCTCAAGGAGATTCCAACCTTTGAGTCTGATGGTGTCACTCTTAAGTGTGAGCTCAAAGAGGGTATCAAGTTCCACGACGGTACTACTTTGACCGCAAAGGACGTTAAGTACACCTTTGAGCGTATGTTTAAGCCAGAAACTAAGGCTCTCTCCACCAGCTTCTTTGACAAGATTAAGGGTGCTCCAGAGATGCTCGCTGGCAATGCCACCGAGCTTGAGGGCTTAACTGTTCAGGATGACACTCACTTTACCTTTACACTTTCTGAGCCTTACATTGTTTTTGTAAGCGTTCTTGGTATCCCTTATGCCTGCATCTTCCCAGAGAAGGCTTGTGAGGCTGCTGGTGCTGATTGGGGTACTGGTACTAACCTTATTGGTACCGGTAAATACAAGATTAAGAGCAACGATGATACTACCGAGGTTGTTCTTGAGCGCTTTGATGACTACCATGACGGCAAGCCTGCTCTGGATGAGATTCGCATTCACTACTATGATGACTCTAATACTCAGCTGCTTGCTTTCAAGAACAACGATATTGACTTCTGCGATCTTCCATCTTCTCTGTACCAGCAGTATTCAAGTGATGCTGACGTCAAGGACCTGATTACTGCATATCAGACCCTTGGTGTTAACTTCATCAACCTCAACCTCAAAGAGGGTTTTGAGCTTACTGATGCTAAGGTCCGCCAGGCACTTTCCTTGGCGATTAACCGCCAGGAGCTTGTTGACAACATTGCTTCTGGTAACGGCACCGTTGCAAGCGGATGGCTTGCACCAGCAACTCCTGGTTACGACAAGAGCGCTCCTGCTTTTGAGTACGATCCAGAGAAAGCTAAGTCTCTTCTTGCTGAGGCTGGTGTCACTAACCTTAAGCTTTCTGCAAAGGTTAGAAAGTCTTACGAGAAACTCCTTGTTGCTGTCCAGGAGTACTGGAGCAAGATCGGCGTTACCCTTGATGTCCAGGTAGAGGACAACGCAGTTTGGAACACAGACTGGGCTGCAGGTAACCTTCAGATTACTACCCTTGGTTGGTATCCACTGTTTGCTGATGGCGATCAGCACATGTACACCTACTTCTACAGCACTAACGCTGCAAAGAAGTCTTCCTTCTATAACAACCCAGAGTTTGACAAGCTTCTTGTTGAGGGTCGCTCCGAGTCCAACAAGGACAAGAGGACAGAGGATTACAAAGATGCAGATAACCTGCTGACTCGTACAGACTTCGCTACACTTCCTCTGTACTGGCCAAAGAACTCCTTTGTCGCTAAGAAGTACGTCAAGAACGCTAAGGTTGGAAACTTGATTTATCACTTCTTTGATGTCGATATTGATACCTCTAGTTCCGATTACACCGTTCCAGAGGACTAGGTAGCAAACTTGCTATAAACTTTAAAGCGGCATCTAAGGTTCTTGGATGCCGCTTCATTTTCTTGAGGGGAGAGGAGCTCAGGAGTGAGATCGTTTCTAATCAAACGAATCCTTCAAGCAGTGAGCGTTGTAGTTTGCATTTCTGCTTTAACGTTTTTTGTCTTGAACATTGTCCCAGGTGATCCAGTACGAGTCATGATGGGCGATATGGCTGATGAGGCTACTGTTCAACAGGTCCGTCACACGATGGGTCTTGATAAGCCAATTCCAGAGCAGTACGCAAACTGGTTTGTAAAAATGCTTGGTGGAGATTTTGGAACTTCTTACACTCAGAAGCGACCTGTCATTGCTCTTCTGACTAAGGCTTTGGGAGTTACGCTACGCTTAGCAGTGTTTGCGTATCTTTTTGCCATAGTACTTGGTCTTTTGATGGGTATTCTTGCCGCAGTAAACCATGGAAAATGGCTTGATAGAACGCTTATGTCTGCTGCAATCTTTGGCATTTCTGCTCCTTCATTCTGGGTGGCATTAGTGCTTCAGATTATTTTTGCTTTAACGCTTAAGTGGTTCCCGCTGTCTGGTGTTAAAACGCCATCCGCCTACGTTCTTCCTGTTATTGCGTTGGGCTCTCGTTATGCGGCAAGTATTGCTCGTGTGACCAGGACTAGCATGCTGGATGTATTAAATCAGGACTATATTAGAACTGCTGAAGCTAAGGGCCTTAAGCGCTCCGCTATTGTTTTGAGGCATGCGCTCAGAAATGCTCTTATCCCAATTATTACCATTGCTGGATCTCAGCTGGGAGACATCCTTACCGGTTCCATCATCATTGAGCAGATCTTCAACATGAACGGTATGGGTAAGCTGCTTATCGATGCAATTAATGCTCGTGACCTGCCGTTGATTCAGGGTAGTGTCATGTACGTGGCAATTATCTGCGTTGTTATCTATTTGCTTGTTGATATTTTGTACGCGGTAGTTGATCCACGCATTCGTCTTGGAGAGGAGGCATCAGAGTAATGGCTTTGTTTACAAGTGATAAAAATAGCGAGAAGGTCCAAAAGACTGAAGCTGTACTTGAGGATGCCGCCAAGGTTCAAGAAGCGGAACAGGCTGCCACTGGAAAGGTCCGTGCGCAGAGCTATTGGCAGGTTAGCTGGAACATTTTTAAGAAAAATAAGCTGGGTATGATTTGCTTGGGTATTGTTTTGCTTCTGGCTATTATTGCAATCCTTGCTCCAATCCTTGCTCCTTATAGCTACAAGGATCAAAACCTGGCAATTCAGAACCAGAATCCAACGTTTGCACACCTGCTTGGCACTGATGAGTATGGCCGAGATATTCTTTCTCGTATTATTTACGGCTGCCAGATTTCTCTATCTGTTGGTATTATTTCGCAGGCTATTGCCCTCTTTATTGGCTTTGTTGCGGGAGTTGCAGCTGGATATTATGGTCGCTGGGTTGATGCAGTTGTTTCCTTTATCATTCAGGTTTTTTCCAGCTTCCCATTCTTGCTTTTTGCAATTTTAATTATGTTTGTTATGGGTCCAGGTCTTATTAATCTCTATATTGCGCTGGGTCTTTTGATGTGGACAACCACGGCAAGGCTGATTCGAGGCGATGTTATGCGCCTAAAGAATTCTGAATACATTCAGTCTTGTATTTTGTCTGGTGGTAACAGCTTCCGCATCATCATGAAGCACTTGCTTCCTAACTGCATTTCTACGCTGATTGTTGTTTCTACCTTGGGCATTCCAAGTGCAATTCTTTCTGAGGCAACGCTGTCGTTCTTGGGATTGGGTGTTCAGCCACCTGAGGCAAGCTGGGGTCAAATGATTGCAGCCTCTCAGCCATACCTTGCATCACAGCCTCTCTACAGTATTGCCCCAGGTATTGTCATCATCATTACGGTTATGTCTTTCAATTTACTTGGCGACGCACTCCGCGACGCCCTTGATCCAAAGATGCGTTCTTAGAAAGGAGGTTACGTTTATGGCAGAAAATACAGATGCTCTTGCACAAGAAAATGATCAGGCAACTGAGGTTGCAGATGCAACATTCGAGCATGCTATTGAGGGTCCAAATGGACAGTCTGTGCAATTTTGCAGCCTTGAGGAGCGCAAACTTGCACAAGAAACCGCTCAAAAGGAGCGAGAAGAGCAGTGCAAGAAGAACGTTCTTCTCGACGTTAATCATCTTGATGTTACGCTTTTCACCGAAGATGGCGCACTTCCTGCAGTAAGTGACCTCTCGTTTATTATGCGTAAAGGCGAGACTCTTGCGGTAGTAGGAGAGTCTGGCTGTGGTAAGTCCATGACGGCATTGTCGGTCATGGGACTGCTTCCTACACCTCCTGCACAGATTACCGGCGGAGAAATAATTTTTGAGGGAACTGATTTAACGCAGCTTCCTCGTGGTGGCATGCGTGACTTCCGCGGTAATCGCATTGGCATGATTTTCCAGGAGCCTATGACCTCCTTGAACCCTGTTATGAAATCTGGTCTTCAGATTCGTGAGGGCATCCTTGTTCATAATCCCAACATGAGCAAACAGGAGGCAGATCAGAAGGCCCTTGATATGATCAAGCTGGTGGGCATTCCTGCACCAGAGAAGATCTTCTTGTCATATCCACATGAGCTTTCTGGCGGTATGCGTCAGCGTGTCATGATTGCTATGGCACTTGCCTGCCAGCCATCACTGCTTATCTGCGACGAGCCAACAACCGCTCTTGACGTAACAGTTCAGGCACAGATTCTGCAGATTATCGATCGCATGAAGCAAGATTTGGGCACCGCTGTCATGTTGATTACACACGACATGGGTGTTGTTTCCGAGATGGCTGACTGGGTTCTTGTCATGTACGCTGGTCATCGCGTTGAGTATGCGCAGTCTGCAGAGCTCTTTACTAACCCTCTGCACCCTTATGCTCAGGGCTTGATTGCGTCCATTCCATCGTTTGACGAGCGCACCAAGGAACTCTATGCAATTCCTGGTAGCGTTCCTATGCTTTCGCACATGCCTTCTGGTTGCCCATTCCATCCACGTTGTCCGTTTGCTAAGGACATTTGTAAGAATCGTCGTCCTAGCTTGACTGCTGTTGGTGAAGACAATTGCCATACTGTCAGCTGTTGGAAATACACTGATGAGTGGGGTGAGTAGTCATGGCAGAAGAGAAGAACACAGAGGTCAAGGACCTTTCTGGCGAGAAAACCATCTTGTCCGTAAAGAACTTGGTTAAGCGATTCCCTATTAAAAACGGTGTTTTTGGTCGTTCTAACGCTTCCGTTCATGCTGTTGAGGATGTTTCGTTTGAGCTCAGGCGCAAAGAGACCTTGGCCATTGTTGGTGAGTCTGGCTGCGGAAAATCCACTACTGGCAAGTGCGTGCTGCGCCTTACCGAGCCAACCTCTGGTACGGTTGAGCTTGATGGAGAGGATTTTACCTCGCTTAAGGGCGAAGATCTCAAGCGAGCCCGTCAGAAGATGAAGCTTATCTTCCAGGATCCTTACAGCTCACTGAACCCTCGTATGACGGTCATGGATATCATTGGCGAGCCTATTGATATTGCAGGCACCTATAAAACAAAGGCAGAGCGTGATGCTCGCATTGAAGAGGTAATGGAGGAAGTTGGCCTTAACCTTGAGTTCAAGTACCGCTACCCTCACGAGTTCTCGGGCGGTCAGCGCCAGCGTATTGGTATTGCTCGCGCTATTGTGCTTGAGCCAGAAATTGTTGTCTGCGATGAGCCTGTTTCTGCTTTGGACGTTTCTGTTCAGGCCAAGGTAATCAACTTGCTTGAAGAGCTTCAGAAGGACCACGGTCTGGCATACATCTTTATTAGCCATGACCTTTCCGTTGTTCGCCACATTGCTGATACTGTTATGGTCATGTATCTGGGTCACCAGATGGAGTTTGCCACCAAAGACGCCCTCTTTGAGCGTCCTTTGCACCCATACACTCAGGCACTTTTGGACGTTATTCCTCGTATTCGCCACGAGCGTATCCAGGAAAAGCGCATTCTTCAAGGTGACGTTCCAAGTCCTGCCAATCCACCTTCAGGTTGCGTATTCCACACGCGCTGCCCTAAGGCAATGAAGGTTTGCTCCGAGCGCATTCCTGAGCGTATCGAGGCTGAGCCAGGTCACTTCTGCGCTTGCCACCTGTACGACACATCGCTCTCTGACGCTGACCGTACACCACAGGTGGCTCACGCTATTGAGGCGGCTCAGAAGGCCGTAGAAGAAGCGCACCTTGAGGAGAAGATTTTCGAGTAGCGCATCTTATTGTCGTGTCTTAAAACGGCATACAAACACAAAAAAGGCGAGAAGACCAATTGATCTTCTCGCCTTCAGTTTTGCGTGTAGGAAACTTTACTTCTTCTGAACCTTATCGAAGTGAGGGTTAACCAGAACGCTGAGGCCCGTAAACTCTGGCTTCAAGACGTAAGGCATCTGTGGCCAGTCAATAGGCAAGCATGCGTAGTCAGTGTGAGTCATGAGGCTATCTGCCTGACGGGTGAGCTCAAGTACCTTGTCGTTGTTATTAACGGTAAGGCGAGCCTGGTCAACCAGGTTGTCAAACTCGGTGCTGTTGTAGAAGGAAGACTTCTTTGCGGCGCGGTCAGAGCGGAAGTAGGAGCCCATGTGCTCAACACCCTGGAAGGAGAGGGTAGACCAGGTAACAAGAGTGACTTCAAGGTCACCGTTAGTACGTGCGTCGCTCCAAACACCAGAGTCAATAACGCTTACGTTACAGGTAACGCCAATCTTTGACCAAGCATCCTGAAGGGCAACCATGAGGTTCTGATCCTGGCTTCTGACCTGTGCGTTAAGAGTGAGGTTAGAAACACCAGCCTCTGCAAGAAGCTGCTTTGCCTTGTCTACGTTGTACTCAAACTCTGGAGCGGACTCGTTGTAGCCGGTCTCAGAAGATGGGATAAACGACTTAGCAGGCTTTGCAACACCAGAAAGAATGGTGCTACAAATGGTGTCTCTATCAATTGCCATAGAGAGAGCCTGACGAACGCGGACATCTTTGAGGTTCTCGCTCTTAAGGTTCAGGTTTACAAACTGCGTGGATGCAGGTGTGTAGTTGACAATCTCTTTGGAAATAGACTCATCATTTTGGTACTGCTGGATAAGAGACTGAGAAATAAAGACCAGGTCAACATCATTGTTCTTGTAGTTAAGAATACGGGTGTTAGCGTCGTCAATGTAGACAAATCTGAGCTCATCCAGACCAGGCTTGCCCTCATGGTAGTCAGCAAATCCCTCAAGAACAACTTCTGTGGTGCTGTCATTAGAGACAAGCTTGTAAGCACCGGTACCAATGAAGTTGGTCTCAGTGCCCCAAGCTTCACCGGCTTCTTTGCAAGCCTTCTCTGGGTAGATAACAGCGTAGAACTGAGCCATGATTGCATTAAAGGTTGAATAAGGCTGTGTCAGCTTAATATCAAAGTGACGGTCATCCTTAATAACAACACCAGAAAGCTCTTCTGTTGTGCCGGCAATTATGTCTTTAGCACCCTCGATGTATGCGTACGAGTCAATTGAGGTTGCCTTAGTAGCAGGCAAGAACATACGCGTGAAGGTGTATTTAACGTCAGAGGACTTAAGGGTCTCTCCATTGTGGAATTTGATGCCATCCTTAAGCTCATATGAGTAGGTAAGGCCATCTTCAGAGACAGTAGGAAGGCCGGTTACCAGGTTTGGCTCAATCTCTTTTGTGTCTGGATTAAGTACCAGCAAAGACTCTGCAACTGCCTCAGATACACCAACAGAACCAGAAGTCTTCTGAGTATCAAAGGTTACCTTTGGGTTGTTTACACCAAAGCGCAGTACCTTTTTCTCTGCGTCTCCGCCAGCTGAACCGCCACAAGCAGAAAGTAGTGAAGCAGAACCGGCGGCAACGGCAGCCGCCAAAGATCCACGTAAGAATGTTTTACGGGAAAGGTTATTAAATACGTGCTCTTTCATAGGGCGCCTTCCGTTTGCATCTTCAAAATATGAAGCTTAAATGTAAAGAACTGGCTTCTTAATACCCAAATTGATTGTACGCAATACAGAAAAATGTTTCATTAATGAAAAAACATTGTGGAGGAAGAGTTGTCAGGGTGGCATGAAAAACGCAAAAGCGATAAAGTCAAAGACTCAAAAAGGGCCAACCTTTGTGTAATGTAGGTCAAAGAGCAGAGTGTTAAGAGGATTTTGTGGTTATTCCAGATATAGTCAAAGATGCATTTAGTGATGTTCCAAAGCTTCCTGCTTCTAAGCGCCCTCTTATCTGTGTAACTCCTCGCTGGATGCCTGAAGAGAACTTTTCTGATTCTGCTTCTGTAGCACAAATTCAGTTTGATGCCATTCTTGCAGCTGGCGGCATCCCAATCATGATGCCTCTAACAGAAGACCCAGAGGTTATTGGTCAGTTTGTTGAGATGTGTGACGGCTTCTGCCTTACTGGTGGTCATGATGTTGACCCTCGCAATTGGGGAGAAGAGCCACGCGACCTTGATCGTTTGTGTCCTATACGAGATGCGCTTGAGTTTGAGCTGGTAAAGCAGGTGCTTGCTGCAGATAAACCTCTACTTGCTATTTGCCGTGGCCTTCAGCTTTTAAACGTTGTGCTGGGCGGTACGCTTGTACAAGATTTGCATACCCTTGAACCAACAGAAAATCATGCATTCTGGACTCATTCGGCAAATTTGTACCATCCAGCTCATGCTGTTCATGTTCAAAAAGATTCTTTGCTGTACAACGCTCTGGGTAAGGTTGAAGACATTCAAGCAAACTCGTATCACGATGAGGCTCTGAAAAAGGTATCCGCTGAGCTTAATGTAGTTGCGTATGCTTCAGACGGCATTATTGAAGGAGCTGAGGTCAAGGGCAAGACGTTTGCTCTAGGTGTGCAGTGGCATCCAGAGTATGGTTGGCAATACAGCAAGGCTGATTGCGAACTTTGGAAATCCTTTGTTACAGCTTCACGAGCCTCACGGTCTTCTCGTTAATAAATTGATACTCTAAACTGCGTTAACTATTTGGTTAGCGCAGTTTTTGTAAGGGAGTTTTATGAGTGACGTTCTAGATAGATTTATTGCGTATTGCAAGGTTTCTTCTCAGTCTAATCCTCTGACGGCAGATACCGTTCCTTCAACTGAGTCTCAGCACCAGATGGCTGAGGTTGTTGCAGCTGACCTTCGCGAACTTGGCGCAGAAAATGTAGTTGTTGATGAGCACGCCTATGTGGTTGCTCACTGGCCGGCAAGCAAGGGTTTGGAGGACCTTCCAACTCTTGGTTTCTGCTGCCACATTGATACGGCTTGGCAGTCTTGGGGTAATCCCGTTCATCCTCAGGTTGTTACGTATGAGGGCGGCAAGCTAGTAGTTGGTTCTGATCGTGAGGGCAGAGAGGTCTATATCAGCCCTGAGACAAATCCTCAGCTTGAGCACATGGTTGGTTGGCAGCTGGTTACCACTGATGGCACGTCGCTGCTTGGTGGCGATGACAAAGCTGGCATTGCCATGCTGGTCAGCTTGCTCGCTCGCTACAAAGAGCATCCAGAGCTTAAGCACCCACGTATTGCACTTGCGTTTGTTCCTGATGAGGAGATTGGCCACGGCGCAGCTCTTCTGGACCTTGACGCTTTTGGTGCTGCGTATGGTTACACCATTGACGGCGGTCCCTTTGGTGAGTTCTGCTACGAGACGTTCAATGCTGCTGAGGTGTTTGTGCGTGCTCACGGACTTTCGGTTCACACAGGTACCGCAAAAGGCCAGATGATCAATGCATCTGAGGCAATCATGCGCTTCCACGAGCTGCTCCCACCTGCGGAACGTCCTGAGTTCACTGAGGGCTATGATGGCTTCTTCTATCTGGAGCGCGTCAATGGTGATTGCGAGTCTGCTCGCGCTGATTACATCATTCGTGACCATGACCAAGCAAAGGTTGAACGCCGCAAGCAGTTGATGGTTGACGCTGCAGCGTATGTAAACAAGCAGATTGGCTCCGAGGTACTTTCCGTTGAGATTCACGACCAGTATCACAACTTGGCTGACATCGTATTGAAGCCTGAGTATGCGCACTTAATCGAGAATGCACGCACCGCATATGAGAAGACCGGTGTTGAGATGACCTGCATTCCAATGCGCGGTGGCACTGACGGATCCCAACTTTCCTTTAGAGGATTCCCGTGCGCTAATCTTTCTGCTTGCTACTACAATGCTCACGGCGTCAGAGAGTTTGTGCCTGTCCCAGAGCTTGAGAGCATGGTTGACATGCTTGAACACCTGGTAGAGCTCTACACCCATCCACAAAACTAGGAGATTTTCATGACTCATTTTGAGATTGATACACAGTATTTGATTGACACTATAAAGAAACTTGTTGAGTGTGATAGTCCCGTTGGCTACTATGAGCGCATTCACGAGCTGCTTCGTGAGCTTGTTGCTGAGGCAGGCTATGAGCTTCAAATTGACAATAAGGCTACTGCATATGTCCTGGTAGAAGGCAAGGATACTAGCAAGACCGTTGGCGTTAATGCCCACCTTGATACCATTGGCCTGATTGTCCGTGGCTTCAACTCAGACGGTACGCTACGCGTTCGTCAGCTGGGCGGTATCAACTACCACAGCATTGAGGGCGAGACTTGCCACGTTGTCTGTAGAGATGGCTCCGTTGTTGATGGCCAGGTAATCTGCAACCACCACTCTGTTCACGTCTTTGAAGATGCTAGAACCATGGAGCGCACCGAGGACAATATGTCCATCTCGTTGATTGCTGACGTTTCTTCTGCTGAGGAAGCCCGTGCGCTGGGCGTTTCTGAGGGCGCGGTTATTGCTATTGATCCACACTTTGAGATGTATGACAACGGCTATATGGTTTCTCGCTTTATTGACGATAAGGCTTGTGTTGCAGCGCAGCTTCATACGCTCCGTTGGCTTGCACAGTCTGGCGAGAAACCCCTCTATAACACCTTGTTTGCATTCCCCATGTACGAGGAGATTGGTCACGGCGGCGCATTCTTGCCTGTTGAGGTAGATGAGTACGTATCGCTGGACATTACCCTCATTGGTCCAGACTACAATTCAAATGAACACCACGTAGGCATCATTGTTTCTGATATTCGCTCGCCTTACGATTGGGAAGTTTCCAACAAGCTTATTGCCTGTGCGCAGGAGGTTGTTGAGCCAGAAAAGTGGAATCAGCAGGTTGCCTTCCACTTCTCAACTGACGCTAACGCTGCGTACTTCTCTGGTAATGATCTGAAGAGTGGAGCATTTGGTCCAGCATGTCTCAACACTCACGGTCGTGAGCGTTGCCACATTGATGCAATCATTGGTACCGAGAATTTGTGCCGCGCGTACGTCCTTGGATATGGCGAGAAGAACTAGTTCTTCTCGCCATGGTGCAGCTTGCTCTCATGGATGTATCAAAGAGTTTGCAAAAAGCGCTGTATATCGTATGAATTTTGCTGTAGACGTGATAAGGTAGCCATAGTTAACTTTTCGAGTCAGGAGTGATTTATGGATAGACGTTCGTTCCTTAAGCTTGCAGGTCTTATTCCAGCTACAGCACTGTTTGGCTGCAAGGGAACAGACCAAGAGAAGTCTCAGGATGCCACAAAAGATGAGGCTAAGAAATCTGATCCTGTTGCGGTAAAAGTTGCAACGCTCAAAGGACCTACTGCTATGGGCTTGGTTAAGTTCATGAGCGAGGTAGAGGCGCAAAACATTACTGATAACAACTACTCGTTTGAGATTTTGGATGCCCCTGATCAGGTGGTTGCTAAGGTTGCCCAGGGCGATGTAGACGTTGCTTCTATTCCTGCAAATCTTGCAGCTACGCTGTTCAATAAGACTAAGGGCGCCTATAAGGTAGCTTGCCTCAACGTACTGAATGTTCTCTACATTGTTGAGACAGGTAGCGCCATCTCTAAGCTTGCTGACCTCAAGGGAAAGACGCTCTACGCTTCCGGTAAGGGTGCTGTCCCAGAGTACACGCTGTCTTACCTGCTAAGCAAAAACGGCATGACACTTGGTGAAGATGTCCAGGTAGAGTGGAAGAGCGAGCATACCGAGTGCGTTGCTGCTCTTGCGCAAGATCCAGAGGGAATTGCGCTGCTCCCACAGCCTTTTGTAACGGTGGCACAAACTAAGAACAACCAGATTCGCGTTGCCATTGACCTTGGTGCTGAGTGGGAAGCAGTCAATCCTCAGAGCAAGCTGATTGCGGGCGTGACCATTATTTCTTCAAAGCTGATCTCTGATTCTCCAGATGCTGTGACCGCACTGCTTTCTCACTACAAAGACTCTGTTGCATTTGCGGTTGATCATCCAGATGATGCAGCCACGCTTGTGGGCAAATATGGTATTGTTCCAGAGCCTATTGCTAAGGTTGCGCTGCCTAAGTGTAATATTACGTATATTGATGGCGCAGATATGAAGAGCGCGCTTTCAAGTTACTTAGGCATTCTGGCTGAAGCTAATCCTCAGTCAGTAGGCGGACAGGTTCCTGGAGACGATTTCTACTTTGGCGCATAATCCGCACATAAACGATAGTATTTCTGACCGAGGCAATGCCACAACAGGCGCTGCCTCGGTAGATTTTTCTGCCGAGAAAAACGGTCGTGTTCAAAGTGCGGGTCAGCTCCAAGATGCAGGCCACATACAAAGTGTAGGTCGCGCACAAAGTGCGAGTCGTGCCCAAAGTGCGGGCCGCGCAGTTGCTTCTAGCTGGGGAGCTCGTTTAGGAGCTCTGGCATTTTGGCTTGCCGTATGGCAGGTAGCTGCAGTAGTCATCAACCAAGATATTGTTCTAACTTCACCTGTTCAGACTATCCAGACGCTTTTCTCGCTAGCTCAACTACGCGAATTTTGGGTTTCTATTGGTCTTTCTCTTTTACGTATTTTTGCTGGTGGAGCGCTTGCTTTTACGGCTGGTTCCTTACTGGCATTTTTGAGTTTTAAGTACAAGCTGATAAAGATTCTTTTTGAGCCGCTTATTTCTACAATCAAATCAATTCCGGTGGCATCGTTCGTCATCTTGCTACTCATCTGGGTGCGCACGCCCTATCTCTCAATTTCAATTTCATTTTTGATGGCACTTCCCATTATCTACATTGCGGTACTTGAGGGGCTTCTCAGCACTGACCAGCAGCTTATTGAGATGGCTGATGTATACCAAATTCACGGTTGGCAACGCATTAAAGCAATTTATTTGTCACAGCTTATGCCCTCGCTTAAAACCGCAACCTCACTTGCTATGGGCTTTTGCTGGAAATCGGGAATTGCTGCCGAGGTCATCGGCCTCCCCACATTCTCCATTGGCGAGCACCTCTACAACGCTAAGGTGTACCTGGATACACCAGCCCTTTTTGCATGGACGCTTGTGGTCATTGTGATGAGTGCACTTGGCGAGAAGATCGTGATGCGGTTAGTCTCATGGATAGCCACAAGGTTAGAAAAGAGCTGCTCATGAGTATAGATACGACAAATTGCGTCTACACAACTGAGCAGCTGCTCGAGGTAAAAAATATCTCTAAATCGTTTGGCAATATGGTTGTGCTCAATGACTTTTCCTACAAGTTTGGCAGGGGAGTATATGTACTCTCCGAGCCCTCTGGAGCAGGTAAAACAACACTTCTTCGTATCCTTTGCGGCCTTGAAGTAGCTGACTCAGGCATAGTAAGTAAATCTCCTCAGGCTAAAACAGTCATGATGTTTCAAGAAGATAGGCTGCTGGAAAACTTGAGCGTCAGGGCAAATATCATGCTTGCCATACAAGCGCACTCACAGGAGCAAAAACAGAGCGCTCGAGAGCGTATTACAGAAGCGCTTTGTGGAGTTGGACTTGAAGGAACAGAAAACAAGCAAGTAAATGAGCTCTCTGGTGGTCAAAAAAGACGTGTTGCTCTTTTGCGCACACTCTTTGCCGATGCAGATATCTTGCTCTTTGATGAACCGTTCAAGGGATTAGATGAAGCGCTTAAGCAGCAGGTTATTGCCTTTGTCAAACCGTTCGTTGAATCAAAAGTTGTAATTTGGGTAACTCACACTCCTGAAGAAGTAAAACTGCTAGGCTCTTATACAGCACTGCAGTTATAGGAGTGAGCTACATGTACAAGGTAATTCTCGCCGGCGGAATGGCGTCTGGTAAATCAACTGTTTCTAAAATGTTTGAAGCAGCAGGTGGTCTGCGCTTTGACCTTGATGAGGTTTCTCGAAAGCTTTTACGCCCTGGATGCGAATGTACGTATCGCGTGGCAGAGGCTTTTGGAAACGATTTGCTAGATCCTATTACTCACGAGATTAATAGGCGAGAGCTTGGCCGTAGGGCTTTTGCTACCAGCGAATCAGCTGAGCTCTTAGAAGACCTAGAGATGCCTTTTATCAGGGAATATATGCGTCAATTCCTAACAAAAGAAGCTCCTGTAGCAGATGCTCAGTTCTGCTTTGTAGAGGTTCCGCTGCTTGACCGCGTTGAAGACTTGCTTGAGCTCGTTGATGAGGTTGTCGTGGTTGTTGCGCCTTTAGAGCTCAGAGCAGAGCGCGCTGAACAGCGAGGATCTTCTCGCCAAGAGTTTGAGCAGCGCATAGCACATCAGCCTTCTGATACGTATTTGCGTAATCAGGCGGATACAGTGTTTGTGAACTCTGAGGGCCTAGATGATCTTAAAGCACAGGTAGAGCTTTGGTTAAACGCTCGGTTCAACCAACAGTCAGAGCAGTAGGTTATAGCTTACGCACGCGGCCTCTAGAATGGTGTTCTTAACGAACTCTCTACCTTGGCAGCGGCATCATCAAAGGTAATCTCTAGGCAGTTCTTGAGCATGTTCTGGCCAACACAGTAAATGCCATCGTTAACACAAGCGCTGCCAATAGCAACTGCCTTGTTAAATACGGCTTTCTGGTTAAAGACAGGAACACCATTTTGCTTAAGGAACGAGAAAACCTCTTGAGGAGTATCTAGTTTCTTAACAGAAGAGTCTGCCTTGAGAAGGTCTTCAAGCTCTTCTTTTGCAGGTTGAGCAACACTACCACCGATGATCATAGCCATTTGATAGCAAGCTGCACAAAGATCAGAGCGACCTAGCTTCCACTCCATATAGGCTAGGCGATAGTATACCAGCGCAACATCTGATGCGGAGAAAAGGTGCTCGATAAGGTCTTTGAGTAGCTTTGCAGCTTCAAAGACTTTTGACTGGTCTTCTAATGTTCTTACTAATAGTAGCGTTGCATCAACACCCAAAGGAGAAATCCTGTGGGCTTCTTGCGCATAGCGTTCCGCTTTTTCTGGCTGCTCAAGCAGGTTGTAGGCGCGAGCCATTCTTGCTAAAGACATAAAATACGTGTCTGGAATAAGCACCAGTTTTCTTGGCTCATTGGGGAATGCAAGGTTATAAGCTACGCGCTCTGAGAGGGAATCAAAATACCTGTAGATAGAATCTGAATCGTCCAGGTACAGGCCCATATCAAGGGTTGGTGAAACCTGAGACTCAAGCTCTGCAAGTGTCTTTTCTAGAGCATCTGGGTCTGGCTCTCCGTCCATGATGTTATTTATGGATTGAAGCGTTTTCTGCAAAGGCGAACCAAAGAGGAATTTCTCGGCCATAGACCTTCTGTCCGAGAAATCAATAGTGCCTTCGACCAGTCCATGAATAACTCTATCAAAGCCTTCAATGGCGTAAATATCAGAAGTTGAAGCTTTTGCTTCCTCAAATTTTCCAACTGTATCTGCGGTAGAAGAATCTTTTGGAATGTTGTTGAGAGTGGTATTCCAAAGCCTAATGCGGCGGGATGCCTCAGAGTATCCAAGATCGCTTACCTTTTGAGCTCCACAAACTGCGGTAACTGCTGGTGAACAAGGACGATCAGACAAATCTGGCATCTCAAAGAAGCTACGAGGAGAAACCCACTCATCCGTTTGCTTCATAAATGGCTCAACTTCACTAAACCAACCTTCAGAATCAAAAGAAACTCTGAGCGCTGGGTCTTGTGGGAAGCTATTGCCGTCAATTTGAGTATTTGTTGCAGTAGGTAAGAGGCGAGCAAGAGCAGCCTCGTTTAAGTCCATAGATAGAATAATGCGCTCTTCTCCGCGTAGGCTGCCATTAATGCAGACACGAGAGATTTTGCAGCTCTGAAGAGCCATGCGAGCAATGCAAAGAGAAGCGCGTAGTGCATAAGCACGAGCTGCTGCAATTTGTTCTGACTTTTCTGCAGATAAAAAACTAAAGCAGCGAGGACGAGCTACAAAGAACTCAAATACCAAAATATCAAGTTGTGGATTGTAGGAGAAGTTATACACCATCCTAAAAGGGAACGGTGTGTTCTCAACATAGTTTGCAAACCAGAGACGCTTCATCCAGTCAGAGCTGCCGTCAGCGTTACCGCTAAAAGGAGCAACTTGTTCTGAGAGGGAAGCGGACTTGGGCATGAGGCTTGCTATCTGCGAGAGGGTAGTACGAACAAGCTGAAGATCTGTCTCAGATGCATGAGTATCTTTTAGAGCCGCAACATCTTGTGAAATGTTGAGGATTGCTTCAGTTGCAATAAATGCGTCGTACTCTTCTGGTCCACACTCAAGGGTGTTGGCGTTGAACCACCAGCGGCCTGTTCTATCAAGCTTATGAACATCACCTTTGGGCAGATTAGTATTCTCGAGATTTTTAGAGCGCGTAAGCATCTCTTGAAGACCTGTCTCTGTAATCTGATTGTTTGCGACAAGGTCTTTAAGAGAGGCGATGACATTATTTGAGCGCAGCAAAATGTTCTCTAGGGTAGAGCCCTGAGATTGCTTTGAAGCTTTATTTAGCGAGAAAAGATCCGAGACGCCCAAGGTATCTCCTTTATCTGATGTAACTTGTTTATTTAGGTGCTAGTTTAGCGCATATAGATAATTTATTTATTACCCGCCACACTTTGAAACTATACTGCAATTTACAAATAGTATAGAACAAGTGTTTCAGTTTTGGGAAGTGGGGTATACTACATTCACAAGAAAAGGAGAATCTCATGGACGCATCTCATGCTGAAGATCAACATAAAGAATATATAGGTGCTGAACTGCGCCGATTTGGTCGTGAAGCAGGAGAAGAGAAGCTTCAGGTGGTATCTCCTTTTGAGCCTGCAGGTGATCAACCGCAGGCAATAGAAAAGCTTGCTCAAGGAATTGAAGACGGGCTTAGGTATCAGACGCTCTTGGGCGTTACGGGCTCGGGCAAGACCTTCTCTATGGCTAAAACTATCGAGAAACTCAACCGTCCCACGCTTATTATGGAGCCCAATAAAACACTGGCTGCTCAGGTAGCTTCAGAGATGAAGGAGCTCTTTCCTAACAACGCTGTTGTGTACTTTGTCTCGTACTATGACTACTACCAGCCAGAGGCATACGTTCCACAGTCAGATACATACATAGAAAAAGATGCTTCCATCAATGAAGAGGTAGAGAAGCTCCGTCACCAGGCAACTTCGTCGCTTTTGTCTAGACGAGATGTCATCGTAGTTGCATCTGTATCCTGTATTTATGGTATTGGTAGCCCTCAAGACTATGCAGGTCTTGCTCCTAATGTAGACAAATCCGTTCCTCTTGAGCGTGACGATTTTATTAAAGATCTTATTGATGTCCAGTACGATAGAAATGATTACGATCTACAGCGCGGTATGTTTAGGGTGCGTGGAGACGTTGTTGATGTGTTTCCGCCGTATGCAGAAAACCCGCTGCGTATTGAGTTCTTTGGGGATGAAGTAGAAAGCATTTCAGAGGTTAGTAACGTAACGGGAGAAGTACTGAGAGAGTTTGATGCTATTCCCATTTGGCCAGCATCTCACTATGTCACTGAGCGTCCAAAGATTACCCACGCCCTTACAACCATCTCTGAAGAGATGGAAGCTCGTGTTAAAGAGCTTAAAGAAAACGATAAATTACTTGAAGCTCAGCGTCTTGCTCAGAGAACAAACTATGACCTAGAGATGCTTGAGACCATGGGTTATTGTAATGGTATTGAGAACTACTCGCGCCATTTGGACGGTCGTGCTCCAGGTGAGCCTCCCTATACGCTCATTGATTATTTCCCTAAAGATATGATTTGCATTATCGATGAGTCACACGTTACCGTTCCTCAAATTAGAGGTATGTATGAGGGTGATAGGTCTCGTAAGGTTACGCTGGTAGATCACGGATTTAGACTTCCTTCCGCACTTGATAACAGACCGCTCAGATTTGACGAATTTGAAGGACGTATTCCGCAGTTCATTTATGTTTCCGCAACTCCTGGAGACTATGAAGAGACGGTTGCTCAGCAACAGGTTGAGCAGATTATTCGTCCAACCGGCCTTCTTGATCCAAAGATTGATGTGAGACCAGTAAGAGGTCAGATTGATGACCTCATCTCAGAGGTCAAAGAGCGAGTGGCAAAAAAAGAGCGCGTTCTTGTAACCACGCTTACCAAACGAATGGCAGAAGATCTTACAGATCACCTGTTGGACGAGGGTATTAAAGTCAACTACATGCACTCGGACACTGCTACGCTTGACCGTGTAGAAATCATTAGAGATTTACGTCAGGGAAAAATTGACGTGCTTGTTGGAATTAACCTTTTGCGAGAAGGACTTGATATTCCAGAGGTTTCTCTCGTGGCTATTCTTGATGCAGATAAAGAGGGCTTCTTAAGAAACAGAAGATCTCTTATTCAGACTATGGGTAGAGCAGCAAGAAACGCTTCTGGCCAGGTCATTATGTACGCCGATAAAATCACTGATTCCATGCGTATTGCCATTGATGAAACAAGAAGGCGTCGAGAACTTCAGGAAGCGTTTAACAAAGAACACGGTATTGTGCCTAAAACCGTTAAGAAATCTATTACTGATATTGTAGGCTTTATTGCCGAAGCATCAGAAAACATTGATAAACGCAAACGTAAAAACGGAGAGTTTTATACCGCCTCTGATGACGAAGATTCGCTTGAAGAACAGCAAGAATCAATTCTTGAGATGCCCGCAGAATTGCTTGCTGAAGAGTTGCAAAATCTTCCTCGTACAGAGGTTGAAGCTATGCTTTCTGGAATGGAAGCAGAGATGGCAGAGGCATCTGCATCTATGGATTATGAGCATGCAGCAGAACTCAGAGATCAGATTGTTGCCATTAGAAGTCAGCTTGAAGGCACTACCTCAGATGATGTTATCAAGAGGCTTAAAACTGGCGCTAGAAAAGGCAGTGCTCACGCAACTCGCAGGCGTTACAGAGGCAAACATTAAGCGTTGTTATAGCGCTCTACTACAAGCTCGGCCATCCTAATGCCATCAGCTGCGGCGCTCATAATGCCGCCGGCGTAGCCAGCACCTTCGCCTACAGGCCATACACCTGGAGTGTTAATACTTTGTCCTGTTTCATCGCGGGTAATTCTTACAGGAGAGCTTGATCTTGTTTCAACACCTGTAAGAACAGCATCGGGATGAGCAAAGCCATGAAGCTTTTTGTCCATGACCGGAAGGGCTTCTCGCAAGGTATTTAAGACGTAGGGTGGAAGGCAGTCTTCAAGCGAGGTCCAGGTAACACCACGTGGGTAGGTTGGTTTTACCGAACGAGGCCCAGTAGAAGCTTTCTTGTTGAGGAAGTCGCCTACAAGCTGAGCAGGGGCAACATAAGCTCCTCCACCTGCTTTAAAGGCCGCTTGTTCGCATCTGCGTTGTAGTTCAATTCCAGCAAGTACGTCATCTCCTGGAAGATCGTCTGGATAGACGTTAGCCAAGAGACCAGAGTTAGCGTTTTGTCCTGCGCGGTCAGACAGGCTCATGCCATTTGTGACTACGCCGCCCTTCTCGCTAGCTGCAGAAACAACATAGCCACCAGGACACATACAGAACGAGAAGGCGCTTCTACCAGAGGGAAGGTGAACAGAAAGCTTGTAGGGCGCCGCTCCTAGTACAGGATTGGTTGCTTCGGGACCGTACAGCGATTTATTGATTTGGGACTGAAGGTGCTCAATTCGCACGCCCATGGCAAAAGTTTTTCTCTCCATAGAGATACCTTTGTCTTTGAGCATGACATACGTGTCTCTACTTGAGTGCCCAGTCGCAAGAATTATTGTGCGAGTCTTTATGGTGTCAGTTTGAGTTGAGCCGTCTGGATTGGTCTTCTCGACCTGAATTGCAGAAAGAGAGCCGTCTGAGGCTCGCTCTAGGGACGTGAGTTTTGTCCTAAATGCAACGCTTCCACCAGCGTCTTCAATCATTTTGACAATATTGGTCACAACGGCGGGAAGAACATCGCTTCCTACGTGGGGTTTTGCGTCCCATAAAATATTTTTCTGTGCGCCCGCCTTAACAAAAGTCTCAAGAATAAAGCGATGAGAAGCGCTCTTGGTGCCCGTGTTGAGCTTGCCGTCAGAGAATGTACCAGCACCACCAAGGCCAAACTGGATGTTGCTCTCAAGATCTAGCTGACCCGTTTGGTTGTGATGCTCCACTGCAGCAGTTCTTCTCGTTGCGTCATCTCCACGCTCGATGAGCAGGGGATTAAGGCCAGCTTTGGCGAGTGTAAGCGCACAAAACAGGCCTGCACATCCAGCTCCTACAACAACGGGGCGGTTCTCTGAAGGAGCGGGTTGCGTTGCTTTGGGGAGCGCAAAAGTGTTTGGCTCTGCAAGCTTGATATGCTTTGCTGCAGGCCTACCTTGAATCTTGCTCAGTAGTTTTTGTTCTGCTGCTGGCCCACCTTTAAGGTTTACGTGATAGGTGAGGATAAGAAAAATATCGTTTCTTTTACGTGCATCAATTGAGCGCTTATGCAGCTCATATGAGGTAATCTCATCTGCAGAAACTCGGAGGGTACGAAGGAGCGCATCAAAACCCACCTTTGATTCTTTAGCGGGATGCTTACGAAGAGGCGCAACATGAACTTTAATGTTTGATACTTCCAGCATGTTAGTTGTCCTCTTTCAAAGATTCGCAATCTTGACCAGCACTTTTTGCAGCAGCCAGACCGGCAACCATCCCGCTCTTCCACGCCCACGAGAGGTTAAAGCCTCCACATTGAGCGTCAATATCAAGAGACTCTCCCGCAATAAACAGACTAGGAACACCGTGTGCTTCAAGAGTGTTTGTATCCACCTGATCGATGGAAATTCCACCAATACAGACCTGTGGAACAACTTTGGAGGATGTACCGGTAACGGTAAAAGTTATTTTGTGAGCCTTGGCAACAGTGGCTTCAACTGAGTCATTGGTGCCCAGGTAAGCAGCAATCTGTGGGTCGAGAAGACCGTCGGTGGTGTGAGCTTCTACAGCTGCTGCAACTTCCTCTTCCGTAAGCTGGGGGAGAAGATCAATCTCAAGCACGTCACCAGGCAGGGTTGTGCGAGACAAGTTGAAAATCATGATGCCCGAGAGTCCAAATGACCTAAAAAGCAGCTCGCCAGATTCCTGTTTGAGCACAGCGCCATCTCTTACAAGAGCTGCGTGCGCTCGTACGCGCTTTCCATCAAGGCTTGTTGGAGGCTGAGGAGTGCAAGTGAGCGCACAGAGTCCCGGTCGCAGTGAGGTGGTCTGCAGCTGAAGACTTTCAGCAAGTTTTGTGGTTGTGAGTCCACCAGTAGCTAGAACCACTGATGATGCATGGACCTTGTGGGTTTTCTCGCCAGCAAAGCATTCTTGAAAGGCAATGTTGAAGCCATTGTGCTGTGGTTTAACTGACGTTACTTCTCGCCCCAAAGCAAATTGGACACCAGCTTTTTGGGCACGCCTGAGCAACAGTGACTGGATGGAGTTTGCTTGCCTGGTAAGAGGGTACATTCTGCCTTCGTCTTCAGTTGCCCACGCAAGACCGCTGGACCTAAAGAAAGCCAGGATGTCCGCAAGAAACGTGTCCTTATCCTTGCAAACAGCCTGGACAAACTCTGGATGAGAGAAATTCTCAAAGCTCAAATTTGCATTGGTGAAGTTGCAACGACCGCCGCCTGTTGCCAGGATAGTTCTGCCGCTCTCCAGTGCTTTTTCAAAGATAATAACGCGCTTGTTGGCGCCAAGAACTTCGGCAGCAGTGATGGCAGCGCAGAGTCCTGCTGCGCCACTACCCAGAATTGCAACATCAATATGGTCTGGCACCAGAAATGCCTGAGCATGTTTGATGCGCTGAGCTTGTGCCGCTTGGCGTTCTTTAACGCGCGTTGACTGAGCCATAGTAAGAACTACCTTTTGTGTTGTGTAAGTACCAGCTTCTAGAACTTACAGGTCAAGAACGCTTTGTGTTGCGTCAGGAACAAGGCCTTCAGGAAGCTCGGTACTAAAGGTTCCCTTATCAGCAATCTGTGCAAAGGTTGCATCCATAGGCAGCTGTCCCAAAGGTTTGAGGTTAAATGCTGTCGCGGTCTCAGCAAGCTTTGATGGGCCATAAGGCTCAATGCGCTCATCACAGTGAGGGCAGGTGATATATGCCATGTTCTCAATCAAACCAAGTACAGGTACATGCATCATTTCTGCCATGCGCACTGCCTTGCCCACAACCATCTGAACAAGATCTTGTGGAGAAGAAACAATCACAACACCCTCAACAGGAAGGGATTGGAATACCGTTAGCGCAACATCGCCTGTTCCTGGAGGCATATCAATAAGCAGGTAATCAAGGTTACCCCAGTTGCACTGGCTGTAGAACTGCTGGATAGCGCCAGCAACAACAGGACCTCTCCAGAGAACAGGATCGGTCTCGTTTTGAAGCACCAGGTTAGCGCTCATAATCTTGATACCGTTTGCGTCCTCGATAGGAATAAGCTGCTCTTCAACGCCGTAAGAGCGCTCATCAGAGATGCCAAACATGCGAGGAATTGAAGGGCCGGTAATATCGCCGTCAAGAATACCAACGCGCTTACCTGCGCGAGCAAGGTTAGTAGCAAGAATACCGGTGACAAAAGACTTGCCAACACCGCCCTTACCAGAAACAACGCCAATAACGTGCTTGACGCTTGAGTGCTGATTAAGTTCAAAGCCCGCGGGTGGCTGTGGCTCTTTCTTTTTGCCGTGAAGTGCAGCGTCAATCTCTTTACGAAGCGCCTCACGATCAATATCTACGTCTGCCATGTCTCTCCTTATGTAGCAGTTGTATGCAGTAACTACTTAATTCTACCCATAGAACTTTATGGCAAACGAGATAGCTATAATCTTTTCGGCGCACTTTAGCTGAACGTAGGAGGTTCACATGATTTTCTCGTCAATTAAAAATCTATCTGAGAATGACTTTGGTCAGAAATATATGGCTTGTGCTGCGGAGTTTTTGGCAACCCACAATCTGGATGAGCTGCCTTTGGGCAAGACAGAAATTGACGGAGATAACGTTTTTGTGAACGTCATGGAGTTTGAGCCGGCTCTGCCTAGCGAGAAGGACTATGAGGCTCATAAGATTTACGCCGATATTCACGTAGTGATTTCTGGTACCGAAAGCATCGCTGTTGCCCCTCTTGAGCAGTGTGTTCTTAAGGGTGAGTTCAATGCTGACGCTGATTTTGGTGCTTATACCAATCCTGGAGAAGAGACATGGGTCACCTTGCACGCAGGTGATTTTCTGGTGACACCTCCATCTGATGCCCACAAACCAGGCTGCACGCTGGAGAAATCTGGCTCAAAGCTCAAAAAAGCCGTGATGAAGGTTCGTATTAAATAGGGAAGCGTGCGTGCCGTGTTTTGGCAGCATTAACTTGGGTATACTAGAACATCAGTACACAAATTACATCTGTGTACTGATGTTGTTTTCTGTTGTTTGGTAGTAGGCGTGTCAAAAGAAACGTGCACGTCAAACTGGTTATGTGAGGAACTATGGCTTC
Organism: uncultured Atopobium sp.; assembly: GCA_938045565.1. GTDB lineage: Bacteria > Actinomycetota > Coriobacteriia > Coriobacteriales > Atopobiaceae > Lancefieldella. The sequence continues at coordinate 125,766 of CALIAZ010000003.1, read as the reverse complement.
AAGCAAAATTGCTATCCGTGGCGCACGAGAGCACAACCTGCAAGATATTGACATTGATATCCCTCGTGATCAGCTGGTAGTTATTACAGGACTTTCCGGTTCGGGCAAGTCAAGCCTTGCCTTTGACACCATTTACGCAGAGGGACAGCGCCGCTACGTTGAGTCCTTGTCCAGCTATGCCCGTCAGTTCTTGGGACAGATGGATAAGCCAGACCTTGACTCTATTGATGGTCTTTCTCCAGCTGTATCTATTGACCAGAAGACAACTTCTAGAAATCCTCGCTCAACCGTAGGTACTGTTACAGAAATCTATGATTACCTGCGCCTTTTGTACGCTCGTATGGGTACTCCTCACTGCCCTGAGTGCGGTCGCGTAATTGAGCGCCAGACAACAGATCAGGTTGCCGATAAAATCCTTGAGGCTGGTCAGGGGCGCAGAGCTTATGTCCTAGCTCCTGTTGTTTTGGGCCGCAAGGGCGAGTACGTCAAGCTCTTTGAAGACCTGCGCAAAGAAGGATTTTCTCGCGTTCGCGTTGACGGCGTAGTCCGCGAACTTGATGAAGAAATCACGCTGGGTAAAACGCTCAAGCATGATATTGAGGTTGTCGTTGACCGTATTGTCATCCGTCCTGATTCTTTGGGCCGCATTGTTGAGGGCGTTGAGCAAGCAACTAAGCTTGCTCAGGGCAAGGTAGGTATATTGCTCCTGGCTGATAAATCCAATCCAGAGACTATGTCAGAAGAGCTCTTGCAGTACTCGCTGGCGCTTGCTTGTCCAATTCACGGTCACTCTATGGATGACCTGCAGCCTCGCGATTTCTCCTTCAACGCTCCTTACGGCGCCTGTCCTGATTGCGATGGCCTAGGAACTCGCAAAATTATTGATGCTGCGGCACTCATTGCTGATCCAAAACTGTCCGTATCAGAAGGCGTTTTTGGAAGCCTCTTTGGCCACTCCAATTACTATCCTCAGATTTTGTCTGCAGTCTGCAAGCATTTTGACGTATCTGATACAACACCTTGGAACAAGCTTCCCAAGAAGGTGCAAGACGCCCTTCTCGGTGGTCTTGGTTCCACAAAGATTCGCGTTGACTACAAGACGCGCGACGGTCGCAATACGCATTGGTTCACCACGTTCTCTGGTGTCAGAAAGATTCTTTTTGACAAGTACCAAGAGACCACGTCAGAGAATATGAAGACGCATCTTGAGAAGTACATTCGCGAGATGCCCTGTACAACCTGCCACGGAGCTCGCTTAAAGCCAGAAATTCTCTCTGTCACTGTTGGCGATAAGAACATCTGGGAGGTCTGCGAACTTTCCTGCAAAGAGTCGCTCCAGTTCTTCAAGCAGCTGACAATTACGGATCGCCAGAAGGTTATTGCAGGTCCTATTGTCAAAGAGATTGTGGCAAGGCTGCAATTCTTGGTAAACGTTGGCTTGGACTACCTCACACTTTCTCGTGCAGCAGCGTCACTTTCTGGTGGAGAAGCCCAGCGTATTCGCTTGGCAACCCAGATTGGCGCTGGTCTAATGGGCGTCCTGTACATTCTGGACGAGCCCTCTATTGGCCTTCACCAAAGAGACAACAACCGTCTTATCGAGACACTTAAACAGCTCAGAGACCGTGGTAATACTGTACTTGTTGTTGAGCACGATGAAGACACCATTCGCGCGGCTGACTACGTTATTGATATGGGTCCCGGCGCTGGTGAGCTTGGTGGTCACGTTGTTGCTGCTGGAACTCCAGAAGAAATCATTAAGAACCCTGATTCCATCACAGGTGCTTACCTTACAGGAAAGAAGCAGATTAGGCTGCCAGAGACTCGCCGTAAGCCCGGTCGTGGAAAGATCAAAATTACGGGAGCGAGCGCTAACAACCTCAAGAATGTTTCCGCCTCAATTGAGCTGGGCACATTGACGGTAGTCACTGGTGTTTCTGGCTCTGGCAAGTCTTCCTTGGTTACTGATACCCTTGCTCCCGCGCTTACCAACGCAGTTCAGCATTCAAAGCGCGTGGTAGGAGAGTATAAAAAGCTCGAGGGCGTTGATCTTATCGATAAGGTCATTGATATTGACCAGAGCCCTATTGGTAGAACTCCTCGTTCTAATCCAGCAACCTATATTGGGCTTTGGGATGACCTGCGCGCACTGTATGCTTCAGTCCCAGAGTCCCGTGCACGCGGCTACTCAGCTGGTCGTTTCTCGTTTAACGTCCAAGGAGGCCGCTGCGAGGCTTGTAAGGGCGACGGCCAGATTAAGATTGAGATGAACTTCCTACCTGACGTCTATGTTCCTTGTGAGGTCTGTCACGGCAAGCGTTATAACCGCGAGACGCTCGAGATTCTCTATCACGGCAAGTCCGTCTCCGACGTGCTTGATATGACGGTTCATGAGGCGCTTGCGTTCTTTGCAAATATTCCACGCATTAAGAACAAGCTGCAGACCCTCCACGATGTTGGTCTTGGCTACATTCACCTTGGTCAGCCAGCAACCACGCTCTCTGGTGGTGAGGCACAGCGCGTCAAGCTTGCAAAAGAGCTTCACCGTCAGCAGACTGGTAAAACTCTTTATATTCTGGATGAGCCAACAACTGGTCTTCATTTTGAGGATGTCAGACAGCTTATTGTTGTTCTTGAGCGTCTTGTTGACGCGGGCAACACCGTACTTGTTATTGAGCACAACCTGGATGTCATTAAGATGGCTGACCGCATTATTGACATGGGTCCAGAAGGTGGCGATGGCGGTGGAACCGTAGTTGTTTCTGGTACGCCAGAAAAGGTTGCGGCAACGCCAGAAAGCCACACAGGTAAGTTCCTCAAAGAGATTCTTGACCGAGATAACGCACGTCTAGCTGCAGAGAAAAAAGCTCAGAAGAAGCGCGCATAACATGGCGAGAAAAACGGTCAAGGTCCAAAAGACAAATGCAATGAGGGAACTTGATGCTGCCGGCATTGCTTACGAGTTCCAATCTTACGAGGTAGACGAAGACGTCCCTTCTGGTGAGCTAGGAACTCATATTGCAGAGATGCTTGGAGAAGATCCAGACGCTGCATTTAAAACACTTGTCTGCGTATCTTCAAGCGGAGAGCATGTGGTGTGCTGCATACCTGTAGATCAAGAACTTGATCTTAAAAAGGCTGCAGCAGCATCTGGTCAAAAGAACCTCTCTATGCTGCCCGTTAAAGAGCTTGAGGGTTTAACAGGTTATGTTCGTGGTGGCTGCACTCCCGTTGGTATGAAGAAGCAATTTCCCACTATAATTGACGAGACTGCTCAGCTTTTTGAGCTCATTCATATTTCTGGTGGAAAACGTGGACTCAGTTTAACGCTTTCTCCGGAGGATTTAGCTTCATTTGTATCGGCTACGTTTGCAGATATTGTTCGCGAGGTGCACTAGTGGCATATCAGCCCAAACATATGCGACTTCCAGTAGAGTCTCCTGATAAAGAGGATGCCTCTAAGCAGAAAGACTTAAGCCGCTCTACCTCCATGATGAGTGTGCTTGTTTTAATTAGTCGTGTCACAGGTTTTTTAAGAACTTGGGCTCAGGCATTTGCTATGGGCGCAACCGTTCTTGCAAGCTGCTATTCCATTGCAAACACCCTTCCTGACCAGCTCTATGAGCTTGTTGGTGCAGGCATGCTTACCACAGCATTTTTGCCAGTATATCTCTCTATTAAAAAGAAGGTTGGACAAGACGAGGCAAACGCTTATACCTCCAACTTACTTTCCATTGTTGTTGTCGCAACAGGACTTGTTGCTGTCTTAGGCTTCTTCTTTGCCGCAGAAGTGGTGTATACACAGTCCTTCTCGGCAGGAACTGACTTTGATCCTACGCTGGCGGTGTACTTTTTCAGGTTCTTTGTCATCGAGGTTATGCTGTACTGCTTCTCCACCATTTTCTCGGGTGTTTTGAATGCAGAGCGAGACTATCTCTGGCCAGCCGCGGCTCCTATTTTTAATAACTTTGTGACTACAGCATCGTTCTTTGCGTATGCTTTCTTGGTTAACACTAACCCTGAGCTGGGTCTTTTGATTCTTGCATTGGGAAATCCGCTGGGTGTATTGATTCAGGTTCTGATTCAGGTTCCGTCACTTAAGCGCAAGGGGATTAAGCTCTCGTGGAGGATTAACCTTAAAGATCCCGCACTCAAAGAGACGCTTAAGATCGGTGCGCCTGCTCTGATTGTTGTGGTTGCTACTTTTGTGACTATGTCAGTTCAGACAAGCTCTCAGCTTAGCGTTTCTGCATCTGGTGCATCCATTGCGGCATACGCTCGTCTTTGGTACACGTTGCCATATTCCATTTTGACAGTACCTATTACCACAGCACTCTTTACCGAGCTGTCTGATAGCTGGGCAAAAGAGAATATGGATCAGTTTAAAAAGGATCTCAAGCACGGTATCAATCAGATTCTATTCTTTACTGTGCCGTTCATGATGTATTTGATGATTTTCTCGATGCCGCTTGTTTCTATTATTGGAGCAAGTAAGTTTACAGAAGATCAGATGCTGTTAACTCAGCAGTTTTTGATTGGTCAGTCTCTTGCTTTGCCTTTGTATGGTATTGGCATGTACCTTCAAAAAGTCTGCTCAGCCATGCGACGCATGACACTCTATGCTGTCTCGGCAACATTGGGATCTGTTGTGCAGGTCTTGATACTGTTAGTGGGTACTTCTCATTTTGGCATGATGTTTGTAGCAACTACCTCTGCCATCTTCTATGTGGTCATTGACACCATTATGTTGATTAGCCTGCGTAAGCACCTTGGTCAGATTGGACTGAAGTCCATGGTGTTTGCTTTTGTTCGTTCAATTCTTTTTGGTCTAGCAGGATCGGCAGCGGCACTTCTGATTATGGTGGGTCTACGTGCAGTTATTGGTGTACCAGATGGACGAGCGCTTTACGGCGTGCTGTATTGTATCTTTGCAGGTATTCCAGCTGTTTTGGTTACCTATGGCTTGGCAATTCTCTTTAAATCACCAGAGTCCGCAATGCTTCGTTCACTGGTTTCTCGCGTAAGGTCATAGTATGGCCAGAAGCGGCGCAAAAAGCGGTAAAGATAGCTCTCAGAATAACTTTGATCCCAACTACGTGCCTTCGGGTGCGCCGGGACTTGCGCCGTCGTTTTCTTCTGAACCCTCAGATGACCTGGTGTCCATTAGAGAGCAGGTTGATCAGGTCCCCACAGATCCAGGTTGTTATCTCTGGAAAGATGGATCTGGCAAGGTTATCTATGTAGGCAAGGCTAAAAACCTGCGCGCTCGCATGAGGCAGTACGTCACGCTTCAAGACGACCGCGCCAAGATTCCTCTGATGATGCAGGTCGTGCGTAGTTTTGACTACATTGTGGTAGAAAACGAGCACGAGGCACTGGTGTTGGAGCGCAATCTTATTGCACAGTATCGTCCATACTTCAACGTGGACTTTAAAGACGATAAGAGCTATCCCTACATTGCTATTACCGAGTCGGATACCTTCCCAGCAATTAAATACACGCGCGAGAAACACAAGAAGGGTACGCGCTATTTTGGTCCCTACACTGATTCTTACGCTGCTCGTCAGACTATCGAGATGCTCAGAAAAGTAGTGCCTATCTGCTCTGCTACGTGCGTGGAGTGGAAGCGTGCCAAGCGCCTGCTCGAAAAAGACCCTGATGGCGCGGCTGTTGCCAACCTGCTGTTGGCAAAGAAGGGACGTCCCTGCTTTGATTACCACGTAGGCAAGGGTCCTGGTGTGTGCGTTGGCACTATTGATACTGTTTCCTATGCAAAGAACGTCAGGCAGGTAGAGAACTTCCTCCGCGGAAATCGTTCCGAGATTGTTTCTGAGCTCAAAGACCAGATGCAAGAAGCCGCTGCTGACCTGGATTTTGAGAAAGCGGCCAGGCTCAAGTCACGTCTGACTTCACTCTCTGATCTTGATGATCGCCAGCAAGTCACGTTTCCTACCTCGGTAAACATTGACCTCATTGGCATTTACCGAGAAGAAACTATCTCCGCCGCCTGCGTTTTTGTTGTGCGAGAAGGTCGTACCATCCGCTCGGTTGAGTTTATCCTGGACAAAGGCTTAGACGTTTCCGAGGAAGAGCTGGTCTCGGGCTTCTTGAAGCGCTACTACGACGAAACTGCTGACATTCCCGCAGAGGTTAACCTGCCCATCGATCTTCTCGATGCAGAGGTTTTGTCTGAGTGGCTGACGCAAAAACGAGGCCACAACTGCGTGCTTCACCACCCACAACGTGGCGAGAAGTTCCGTCTTCTTCAGATGGCTTCTGCTAACGCTCGCCATGCGCTGATGCGCCACATGATTCGCACGGGTTATGCTGATGACCGCACTAACCAGGCACTTCTTCAGCTGGAAAGCGCACTTGCGCTTGATGCACCACCGCTGCGCATTGAGTGCTTTGATATTTCTACGCTTCACGGTAACTTTACCGTTGCCTCGATGGTGGTCTTTACTAATGGAAAGGCTGATAAAAGCCAGTATCGCCGCTTTAAGATTCGCGCGGAGCTTGATGAAGCAAACGACTTTGTCTCAATGACAGAAGTCCTGGGCAGAAGGTACAGTCCGGAGCGTATGGCAGATGAACACTTTGGCTCACGACCTGATTTGCTGGTAGTTGATGGCGGCAAACCTCAGCTGACTGCTGCAATCAATCAGCTTAATGAACTGGGGTTGGATATTCCTGTCTGCGGCCTTGCTAAGTCTGATGAGGAAGTCTTTGTACCTTGGGACGACACGCCAATTGTGTTACCTACAGGGTCAGCTTCCCTGTATCTCATTAAGCAAGTTCGTGATGAATCTCACCGTTTTGCGATTACCTTCCATCGTGAGCTTAGAGATAAGGCAATGACCGTCTCTATTCTGGACGAAATCCCTGGTGTAGGACCTAAACGTAAAAAAGATATCATGCGCCATTTTGGCTCTTTTAAGCGCTTAAAGGCTGCAAGTATTGAGGACATCTCTCAGGTAAAAGGTGTTTCTGTGAACTTGGCAGAAACTATTTATGAAGAACTCAAAGCTTGGGAAGAATCTTCCACGACTGTACATGAGAAGTTAGATGCAAGGGGAGGAACTCATGAGTAAAACAGCAGACGAGAAGATCTTGGCACTGGTAAATCCTGAGTACATGAAACGTATTCCATTCTTTATCCGTGGTCACGCAACGGGAAAGTCTTGTGAGTATATTGCTCGGGAGCATCCAGAGCTATACGCTACATTTGAGGATGAACCTAGTGCTCAACAAGTTGAAGAGATGTCAAAGATTATCAACGAGCTCTTTGAGCAAAGGATGAAGAAGCACAATTTGTAAAACCAAATCAAACAATAGAGTTATTTGTAATAAGAATGGCAGCTATGAAGTGTTGTTATGCCATTCTTATTTTTTTCTCATTCAACGCTGAAATATAGCCATTGGCCGACAGATTAGCTGTTAAAGCATACTCGAACAGAATATTATTAGAGCTATCTAGTCGTTATTCTTATGTCAATTGCGACAAGCAGCTCTAATGAGGTGACAGCAGATGAAGCGTAGAAAAAGGTTTATAAAAGGTCTGTCATTATTGGTAGTTCTTGTTGTTTGTGGTTTGCTGATAAATAACTGGTTTTTCAAACTGAATACTATGAGGCTGCCAGAATTAAAAAAGCAGGCAGCTCAGTATGTTGAGCAACAATATGAGAATAAGAGAAATGGTCTTAAGTCTGATTTTGGATCCGCAGAAAATATTGACTTAGAGACCGCTACTATCTCTGGTCCGTTTTTGGGCGTTAGTAAAGCTGGTCCAGTAGTAATGAACATAACGCTCTATTGGACAATAAGTTCCCATGGAGTTCTTATTGGAACTGTTGAGCAAGATTTGGGGCTATTTGCCATTGGGTCTTATTTTGGAACTCCAAAAATGTGGATTCAAACAAGGAACGCTGGACTGCTACAAGAAATGCATAAAAGAAATTATAGATGCCTAGTTAGAAATTTTTGTGGCGTAGGGTTAAGTGGATGGCCGCCACCGTACCTAGCTGATGGTTATTTAGGACGTTATAGCCCAGCAGATGGAAATTTTCACATCGAAAAACATGACGAGCAAGTATCAGAGATAATTGAATCTCATTTAGGGGAAGAACACTTGGACTTTATGGCGAACCCTGAGCGTGTTGTAGATTTAGTTAAGTAATTTCGAAGCGTTTTTGCTGTTCTAACGCAAGAGTCAGTTCATTTTGGGCTGACTCTTGTTTAATCTTCACAACATATCCGTAATTTCTAAAGGTAAACGGTAGTAAAACATCGGTAAACGGTAGTTGACTTTGCTTACTACTTATGTAGTTAGTTAAATAATTTATATATTATACAAGGTAAAATAATAGTAAAGCCCGCTAACTGCGGGCCTTCTTAGCTGCTATTAAGATTTATATGACGTAAATAATACAACAAAACACGTTTTCATATTTTGAGCAGCCAATAAGCGAGAAATTAATACCGTTGGGCGAACTGTCTTCAGAACAAATATCTTTTCTTCATATAGTTATGTAGATGTAAGCCACACAAGTGGCATTGGTGCCACGTTGTGGCAAGGAGAGTTTTTAGAAAGAGGCAGAAATGAGCGAGTTTATTAACCGTCCACTTTCGCGTCGCGGCTTCCTTGGCGGAGCAACTGTAGCAGCTGGCCTTGGTCTCACCGCTTGCGGTGGCGGACAGCAGAAGGCAGCTGAAGCTCCATCTGGAAAGGAAGGCGGCGGCACAATTACTGCTGGTACCGCTTATTCAACCCAGAACTATGATCCATCTACTACTTCATCAGCACTTGCTCTTGGTGTTAACTGGCAGGTAGTTGAGGGCCTCTACGGTCTTAACTTCCATGACTACTCTACCTTTAATGAGCTTGCTACTGCTGATCCAAAGAAGGTAGACGATTACACCTTTGAGATTACCCTCCGTGACGGTGCAAAGTTCTCTGATGGTAACGAAGTAAAGGCAGATGACGTTGTTGAGTCCTTCAACCGTTCCGCTGCTAAGGGTAGCGTCTACGTCCCAATGCTCGCTCCAATTGCTTCCGTAGAGAAGAAGGATGACAAGACTGTCACCGTTAAGACCACTATTGCCAACTTCTCCCTCCTCAAGGAGCGTCTGTCCATCGTTCGCGTTGTTCCAGCAAGCAGCTCCCAGGATGAGATGAAGAAGCAGCCAGTTGGTTCTGGTCCATGGCAGTTTGAGTCCATCTCTGACAATACTCTTGACCTTGTTCCAAACAAAAACTACAACGGCGCAACTCCTGCTAAGGACGATAAGCTCCACTATGACGTCCTTAAGGATCCAACCGCTCGTCTGACCGCTCAGCAGGACGGAACCACCCTTGCTATGGAAATGGTTCCTGCAGACGCTGTAGAGCAGCTCAAGGGCGCAGGCTGCACCGTTGACGCTGTCCAGGGCTTTGGTGTCCGCTTTGCAATGTTCAACCTTGGCAAGGCTCCTTGGGACAACGTTAAGGTTCGCCAGGCATGCCTCTATGCACTTGATACAGACAAGATGCTTGCAAACGCATTCTCTGGTCAGGCTGAGGTTGCTACCAGCTACCTTCCTTCTTCCTTTGCTAACTATCACAAGGCATCCACTGTCTATGCACACGATGTTGATAAGGCTAAGAAGCTCATTTCTGAGTCTGGCATCACTCCTGGTGATGTTGTTCTCCGCACCACCGATAACGAGCAGGTTAAGTCCATGGCAACTCAGGTCAAGAACGACCTCGACGCACTTGGCTTTAACGTAAGCATCGTTTCCGATACTTCTCCAGCAACCTATGCTGCAATCGACGCAGCTGATGGTTCTTGGGACATCCTGCTTGCCCCTGGCGATCCTTCCTGCTTCGGTGCAGACGTCGACCTGCTGCTCAACTGGTGGTATGGCGATAACGTCTGGATGACCAAGCGTTGCCCATGGAAGGAGTCCGCTGAGTGGACTAAGCTCCACGAGCTCATGACCAAGGCTCTTGGCCAGTCCGGTGCTGATCAGCAGTCCACTTGGAACGAGTGCTTCGACATCATCGCTGAGAACGTACCTCTGTACCCAGTTCTCTTTGCTAAGACCTTCACCGCTTCCTGGAGCGAGAAGCCAAACAGCAACGGCGTTGCTCTCAAGGGCTTCAAGGGTATCGGAACTACCGGTTTGTCCTTCATTGATGTCAACACAGTTACTGCTAGCTAATTTGTTGCCATCACGCGCTTAGCATCTCATACATTGGGGCCCGAGCGTTTTACCTATAACGCTCGGGCTCTTGTGCGCAAAATTTAGTCCTGAGATGATCAAAGTCTCATCAAATTTTATTTGTACGGTTTGTTTTAAAGAGAGAGGGGGAGATAGTGAACAACCTATTACGTCTTATCGGACGCCGTCTTATTGCGCTGCCGATTATGGCTCTAGGCGTCACCTTTCTCGTATTCTTCCTAATGTCTTTCTCGCATGTTGATCCTGCATACAATGCCTTGGGAGAGTCTGCTTCTGCAGAAGCTATCCAGCAGTATCACATTGAGAATGGTCTTGATGATCCATGGCCTGTGAGATATGTACGCTATATCGGTGATGTTGCTCATGGAAACCTGGGTACCTACGGCACTTCTCACTATTCAGTTGCTGCAAGAATTTCAAAGGCTCTACCTGTAACTATGCAGTTGACCTTTATGGGTCTCTTTATTGGTGCAATAGTTTCGTTTACGTTAGGCGTTATTGCAGCTCTCTATAGAGACCAATGGCCCGATCAAATCATCCGCGTATTCTCAATTGCCGGTCTTGCAACGCCATCATTCTGGTTGGCAGTTCTTTTGATTCTGGTCTTTGCGTCTACACTCAAGCTTTTGCCTGCCTCTGGAGCACTGCCAGATCCTACGGTAAATCTTGGCGGCTACCTTGCCCGTATGATTATGCCGGCATTTGCACTTGCGGTTCCAATGTCTGGTCAGATGACCCGTATTGTTCGTACCGCAATGGTCGAGGAGCTGGATAAGGACTATGTCCGTACTGCTCGCGGTGCTGGTATTCCAGAGAGAATCGTCATCGCAAGAAACGTACTACGCAACGCTCTTATTACCCCTGTAACCACACTTGGCCTCAAGATTGGTTACCTCATGGGCGGCGCCGTTGTTATCGAGGTTATTTTTAACCTCCCTGGCATGGGTACCGCTATTCTCGAGGGCATCCAGGGTAACGAGGCAATGCTTGTTCAGGGCGTTGTTGTTGTCGTTGCACTGTCCTTTATCATCATCAACATTGTTGTTGATATGTTGTACATCTTGATTAACCCACGCATTAGGACGGTGTAGTGCGATGGTACAAATTAGAAAAAAACAAGTCGAGAAGCTCGAAGAAGCTGCAGCAAAGGGCTCAACCTTTGGTGGCTTTAAGAAGATGAAGACAGCTTCCAAGATTGCTCTTGTCATTCTTGTCTTTGTTGTTCTTGCTTCTGTCTTTGCAAACTTTATTGCTCCACATAATCCACTTGAGATTTTCAACGCTCGTCAGGCTCCAGGCAATGGATTCATTTTTGGTACTGACGATAAGGGCCGCGACATTCTTTCTCGTATGCTCCATGGTGGTCAGTATTCACTGGTCATTGGTTTTGGCGCTACGGGTATGGCGCTGCTATGTGGCTCAATTATTGGTGCAATTGCAGCTGTTTCTAGAAAGGCTGTCTCTGAGGTCATCATGCGTGTGCTCGACATCATCATGTCGTTCCCAGGCATTGCTCTTGCAGCAGTCTTTGTTTCTATTCTTGGTAACAGCGTTCCTTCAATCATCTTTGCCATTGGCTTTATGTACACGCCACAGATTGCGCGTATTGTTCGTGCAAACATCGTAAGCGAGTACGGCGAGGATTACGTAAGGGCAACCATTGTCTCTGGTGCACGTGCTCCTTGGATTCTGTGGAAGCACGTTCTTCGTAACTGCATTGCTCCAATCATGGTCTTTACCGTTACGCTTGTTGCAGACGCAATCATCTTTGAGGCATCTTTGACCTTCATTGGTGCAGGTATTGCAGAGCCAACTCCTACATGGGGTAACATCCTGGCTGATGCTCGTGCTGGCGTTCTTGCTGGCCGTTGGTGGCAGGCATTCTTCCCAGGCTTGGCTATTATGATGACCTGCCTGGCATTGAATATCCTTTCCGAGGGCCTTACTGACGCTATGGCAGCAGCACCTGGTGCTCCTGTTGATACAGAGAACTCTGACTCCAGGCGTGCAGATGACATCTTGGCATCTGATCCAGTTCGTGCGTATGCAGAGCAGGCAGAGTCTCTGGAGCGCAGGCTTAATGCACTTAAAGAGGTTGAGCTGTCCAGAACAGACAGACGTAAGCCAGACTTTGACGTAAAGCCATTGCTCAGTGTTAAAGACCTGTGCATTAGCTTTGAGTCTCACGGAGACGTTAAGGTTGTTGACCATGTAAGCTTTGATGTTCGTCCTGGTCAGTGCATGGCACTGGTTGGCGAGTCTGGCTGCGGCAAGTCAATTACCACCAAGGTCATCATGGGTCTGACTGATCCAAAGGAAACCATTACTGGCGAGGTTCTCTATAAAGACCAAGACCTTCTGAAGCTCTCCAAAGAAGAGCACCGTAAGCTGCTTGGTCACGAGCTTGCCATGGTCTACCAGGATGCTTTGTCTTCCTTGAACCCTTCCATGCTTATCTCTTCTCAGATGAAGCAGCTCACCAGCAGGGGAGGCACACGTTCCGCAGAGGAGCTTCTGGAGCTTGTAGGCCTGGATCCAAAGCGTACGCTTGAGTCATATCCACACGAGCTTTCTGGTGGTCAGCGCCAGCGTGTTCTGATTGCTATGGCACTTACCCGCGATCCTTCACTGGTTATCTGCGACGAGCCAACAACCGCTCTGGACGTTACTGTTCAGAAGCAGGTTATCAAGCTCTTAAATGACCTTCAGCGTCGTCTTGGCTTTGCAATGATCTTTGTAAGCCACGACCTTGCACTTGTTGCAGAGGTTGCTTCTGAGATTACCGTTATGTACGCCGGCCAAGTTATTGAGCAGGCAGCTACTACTGAACTTCTGACCAATCCTGTTCACGAGTACACCCGCGGTCTTCTCGGCTCTGTTCTTTCCATTGAGGAAGGCGCTCAGGACGGTACCAGGCTTCACCAGGTACCAGGTTCTGTTCCTTCTCCAGAGGACTTCCCAACAGGCGATAGGTTTGCTCCTCGTTCAAGCCACCCAGACTTGGGTCTTGAGGTTCACCCTGTTATCAAGGAGATTTCTGGTAAGCACCATCGTTTCTCCGAGCTGCCTGATGAGTATCTGAAGGAGCATGGTCTTGTGCCTTACCTTGAGCGTTCTCAAAAGGAGGTGAGGTAAATGGCTACAACAACTGAAGAGCAGCCAATTATCTTCCTCGATGATATTTCGGTTACGTTTAAGACGCGTACAGGCTCAATCTTTAAGCCTAATAAGGTCCACGCAGTACAGAATGTTTCTCTCAAGCTTATGCCTGGTGAGACCATTGGTATTGTTGGCGAGTCCGGTTGCGGAAAGTCCACTACCGCAAATGTCATGTGTGGTCTTCAGTCACCAACGTCCGGTCATGTGTACTTCAAGGGAATGGATGTTACCAAGCGTACTCCAGAGCTCAGAAAGCAGATTGGCCGCGTTGTCTCTGTTGTCTTCCAGGACCCAGCAACTGCTCTTAACCCTCGCATGATTGTCAAAGATCAGCTTATGGATCCACTGCTGGTACATAAGGTAGGAACAGAGAAGGAGCGAGAAGCCCGTATTAATGAGCTGGTTAGCCTGGTGGGACTGCCACATTCGGCACTTCGCGCCCTTCCTGGTCAGCTCTCTGGTGGTCAGCGTCAGCGTGTTGCAATTGCACGTGCGCTTTCTCTGAACCCATCGGCAATCATTGCTGACGAGCCTACTTCCGCACTGGACGTTTCTGTTCGTGCACAGATCTTGAACCTGCTTACAGACCTCAAGTCTGAGCTGGGTCTCTCGATGATCTTTATTTCGCACGATATCCAGACTGTCCGCTATGTTTCTGACCGCATCATTGTTATGAATCACGGCCAGATTATGGAAGATGGTCCTGCTAAGCAGGTCTTTGAGCATCCAACAGATCCTTACACTAAGACGCTTTTGGGTGCTGCGCCATCTTTGCTTCATCCTAAACTGGGTGAGTAGCGCTTACGTTTTTGTTTGACCAGAGCGCAGCTTAGGCTGCGCTCTTTTAGCTTGTTAGGTGGATCAATGCACCAAGAAACGCTTGAGCTTGCAGAATTGAAGGCAGCTCATGCTTTGACGCCTTATCCTTCGGATTTTGAGGCGTTTTGGAAGGCACGTATGGAGGAAGCAGATAACGCTCCTCTCAGCTGGCAGATTGTTCCTTCAACAGAGGTCACGTCATCTGCTTCAGCTCACTTTTTTGATTTGACGTTTGTGGGTATTGATGGCGCGGAAGTCTATGCAAAGTACCTGCGACCACAGACTACCTTAGGCGTACAAACTCCACTTGTTCTGCAGTTCCATGGCTATCCAGGATCTTCTCGCAGTTGGTTTGAGCAGAGCTCATTTTTAGGTTTGGGCTGCTCACTGATTGCGCTTGATAACCCTGGACAGGGTGGCCGTAGTTTGGACGGAAGCTCATATAAGAGCACTACCGTTTCTGGTCATTTGGTGCTTGGATTGGACGGACCAGTACAGGATCTTTACTTTGTGCACCTGTATCAGAACATTCGCTTGCTCTGCAGAATTGTTCGCCAGCTTGAAGGCATTGATACAGACCGCATTTTTGTGAACGGCGCCTCGCAGGGTGGCGGCATTGGTCTTGCTACCTGTGCACTTAACCCAGACCTTGTCAATAGAGCAGCAATTCTATATCCCTTCCTTACCGATTTTAGGTGCGTATGGGAGCTTAATGCTGACGAAGTTGCCTACGAGGGGATTCGTTATTATTCCCGTTGGTTTGATGCAGACGGTTCTCGCGTTGATGAGGTCTTTGCAAAGCTTGCCTACATTGATTCAGCCAATTTTGCACGTCTGGTTACCTGTCCTGTGCTTTTTGGTACCGGACTTGATGATCCGGTTGTCCCACCAGAGGCTCAGTTTGCTGCTTACAATGCTCTGACCTGCTCAAAGAGGCATCTGCTGTATCCAGGCTACGCGCATGAAGAGATTGGTGATTTTGACGATAAGATCATTGATTTCTTCTGCTCAGAAAATGGAGAGCAAGCTCTTAAAGAGTTGGATTCCTCATTTCCTGCTCAAGCAGAATGCGAGGTGGGAGCATGAGGGGTTTAACACAAAGGCTTGAAGATGCTCGTTCTTATCGCGGCGCTTGGCTTAGACCATCAAACTTTGAATCATTTTGGGAGAAGTCTGTAGCGTTCGCACAAAATGTGCAGGTAGAGAGTGAAGTTGAGCTTCCGTCTGCTACCCAGATCGCAACGTTCAAGCGCATCACCTTTGCCTCAACTGACCAGACGCAGCTGAGCGCTCGCGTCATTCTTCCAGCGGGTGTGTCGACGGCAGAGCTACCAGCAGTGGTGCTTTTCTCCGATCTTGGTCGGGGAGTGCGCAGCTGGCTGCACCTTTTGCGCTTCTCGGCATTTGGTCTGCCTGTTGTGGCTCTGGAGGCTCGTCCATGCGAAGCTCAGCTCAAAGACGCTTGGAGGGGAACCTTTACCGCAGAGGAGCTTGCTCACGCGCTTATCAACCCGGATGACGCCGCATCCTCCACGCTCAAGCAGCTCATCGACGACGCGCTGGTAACCACCGCGGTTGCCTCGCGTTTCCTCGGGCGCACAGCTGTCACCTGGGGAGAAGGTCTAGGCGGTTCGCAGGCATTGTTTGCGGCTGCGCTTCTGCCCAAGGAAGTGAGCGCTACCATGGCGCTGAATCCGCTCTTTGCCGACAACGCAACAACCCTGCGCACGGTTGTCGGGTGCGGAGACACCCCGCAGTCAGATGCAGCTATCGACGCAGTCGGTCTTCTCGACAGCGCGTGCGCGGCCGAGCTGGTGCGAGTACCTGCGCTTATCGGCACGGCCCTGCTGGACCAGTGCGCGCCAACCGAGGGAACGTTTGCGCTGTACAATCGCCTGCCAGGACAGAAAGAGATGTGTGTGTATCCCAAGTTTGGCCACGAGCGCATCAATCAATTTGAGAACGAGCAAATCAACTATCTCTGCGAGGTTATATCAGGACTTTGTCATAACTAAGCGGACTATAATTACGTAGGTTCTTTGAAGTTGCTTTTGATCAATGCTTTGGTCGGCTACTTCAGTACATTGTTGTATGAAACCAGTTGGATTTTCCAACGTGTGAAAGGATAAAGCATGTCCAGTAACGTACCATTTAGCGGTGTTGTTCCACCAGTTGTAACCCCAGATACCCCAGACCATCAGCTTGATGTTGTGTCGTTTGAGCGCTCCATTAACCGTCTTATTGAGGCTGGCGTAGACGGCCTGTTCTTCCTCGGCTCTTCTGGCGAGGTTGTCTTTGCAACTGATGAGCGTCGTGATCAGATTGTTCGCGAGGCTGTTCGCATTGTTGACCACCGCGTTCCGGTCCTTGTGGGTATCATTGATACCGAGATCGAGCGCGTTCTGGAGCATGGTCGCCGTGCCCTCGCACTGGGCGCAGACGCTCTTGTAGCAACCGCTCCTTTCTACGCACTTGGCGGCCCAGCTGATGTTGAGGAGCACTTCCGCATCCTCCACCAGGAGCTGGACGCACCTCTGTTTGCGTATGACATTCCTGTCTGCGTTCACACTAAGCTTCCTTGGAAGATGCTTGCTCGTTTGGGCGCAGAGGGCGTTCTTGCAGGCGTTAAGGACTCTTCTGGCGATGACGTTTCCTTTAGGTATCTTGTTCAGGAGAACGAGAAGAACGGTCATCCTCTCACTCTTCTGACTGGTCACGAGATTGTTGTTGACGGCGCTCTTCTCTCTGGCGCTGACGGTTCCGTTCCTGGTCTTGCTAATGTTGAGCCAGAGGGCTACGTCCGTATGTGGAAGGCAGCTCAGGAAGGTAACTGGGTAGAGGTCAAGCGTGAGCAGGACCGACTCAACGAGATTTCCCATATCTTTGATGTCACTACAGGCGTTCAGGGCTATGGTGCTGGCGTTGGTGCATTCAAGTGCGCACTTAACCTCATGGGCATCTTTGATTCTGACCAGATGCCTCGTCCTGTTAAGCCACTTGACGGTCAGAACCGCGAGGCAATCAAGCAGGTTCTAATTGCAAACGGCCTTCTCTAAACAAGAAGGGACACCATGGACTCTAAGTTTGTTTCTCCAACACATGTTTGTGCGGTTGATATCGGCGGCACAAAAATTGCCTGTGGCATAGTCACCCTTAACGGCACCGACGCTCCAAACGTCCAGTCCGTAAAGAAGGTCCCAACTAACGCAAAAGAGGGTGGCAAGCAGGTTCTTGCCACCGTTCTGCAGGCAATTAGAGAGGCCCTTTCTCGCGCAGAAGAGCTGGGCCTTACTATCTCTGGCGTGGGTATTTCTTCTGCTGGCGTTGTAGACCCTCGCACCGGAGACATCACCTACGCAAACGAGCTTATGCCAGGCTGGGGCGGAACTGCTCTTGGCTCAGCAGTTACCAGTGAGTTTGACCTTCCCTGCAGCGTTCTCAATGACGTTCACGCCCATGCTCTGGGCGAGGCTCGTCACGGTGCTGGCCATGGTAAAGACAGCGTTTTAACCGTAGCGGTTGGCACGGGCATTGGTGGCGCCTTTGTGAACCACGGCATCTTGATGCTGGGTGCTCACGACGAGGCTGGCCACATTGGTCACGTTGCAACTCCAGCGGCTGCAGGCGTTGATTGTCCTTGTGGTGGAACTTCTCACCTTGAGCCTGTTTCTGCAGGTCCTGGCATTATTCGCGAGTATGTCCGTCTTGGCGGCTCCAATACGCTTGAAGATGGTTCTGCTCTTGATGGCGCGGAGATTGATCGCAGAGCTCTTGCTGGCGAGAAGATCGCTCAGGCTGCAGAGGAGCGCTCAGGCCGCGCGCTCGGTGAGGTCTTGGGCAGCATGTGCAACATGCTTGACCCCTCTGTCATCATCCTGTCTGGCTCGGTTGCAGAGTGCGGCAAGTACTGGCACGAGGCACTTGAAGCTGCATTTAAGCTGCAGGCTATGCCTCCTGTTCAGGCAACGCCTATTGTGAAGGGCACTCTCGGCGGAGAAGCTCCTCTTATTGGCGCTGCAGAAAACCTTGTTCTACCTGGCTATTTAGAGACGCGTCTTTAGGCAAGAAGCGCCAAGTCACTAATAGCTTGCTGACTTGGCTTGCTGATCCAGCACGCCGCAAAGACACATACCTTTAACGTACGTACATTCTTGTAAGGAGAATACCGTGGCACACTCAGAGCTTGTTGAGTCACTTAAAGGAAAACTCATCGTTAGCGTCCAGGCGTATCCTGGTGAGCCTATGAGGCATCCAGAGACCATGGCTCAGATTGCACGTGCTTGTGAGCTTGGCGGTGCTGCTGCTATTAGGTGCCAGGGCTTGTCTGATATCTCTGCCATTAAGGGTAGGGTTGAAATTCCTGTTATTGGCCTCTGGAAAGAGGGTCATGAAGGCGTCTACATTACTCCTACGCTTCGCCATGCACGTGCTTGCATTCACGCAGGTGCAGACGTTGTTGCTTTGGATGCAACAGACCGCCCAAGGCCAGATGGTAGAACCTTTGAAGAGACCGTTGCGGCACTCCGTGCAGAGTCTGACGTACTGATTATGGCTGACTGCATGACTATGGACGATATCCGTCGTGCTGTTGCCGCTGGTTGTGACCTTGTTTCAACCACGCTTTCTCACAATAAGGCTGCTATTGATACAACACTTGATGATGGCCCTGACATTGCCCTTCTCAAGCAGGCAACTACCGAGTTCCCAGGTATTGCCATCATTTGCGAGGGTCACGTGCACACGCCACAAGACGCAAAAGATGCTCTTGATGCAGGAGCTTGGGCAGTTGTTTCAGGTACTGCTATTACGCATCCAACTTCAATTACCTCTTGGTTTGTAGCAGCACTTGAGGATTAGCGCTTGGAGCGGTAAGGTTTTCTCGTCACGTATTTAAGGAGCGCCTGTGAAGAAAAACGATCCTACACCTTCAGTTATTCCCGACATTGTCATTATTACGGGTATGTCTGGATCGGGTCGCACGCAGGCGCTTCATGTGTTTGAGGACATGGGTTATTTCTGCATTGATAACCTACCACCAGCTCTTATTTTGCAGCTTTCTAACCTTGTGGGCATTAACACGGGTGTTGGTCGTCACTTGGCTGTTACCTGTGATTTGCGCTCGCAAGGTCTTTTTGATGACATCTCCGAAGCGCTGAAGTCTCTTGCAGATCACGAGCTCACCTACAAGATTGTGTATCTGGACTCTTCAGATGAAGTGCTCATGCGTCGCTATAGCGAGAATCGCCGTCGTCATCCTTTGGCGCAGGAGGGAGAAAATCTCTCATCTGCAATCTCTAGGGAACGCGCTCAGCTTCAAGACATAAAAGCGCTGGCAGATGTTGTCCTAGACACCTCGTCCATGCGCACCAATACGTTAAAGAGTCGCCTTCGTCGCGCATTTTCAGAGCTTGCTGAACAGCAGCTCATGGATGTCAGTGTGTTTTCCTTTGGCTTTAAAAACGGTTTGCCCGTTGAGGCCGACCTTATGATTGATGTGCGCTTCCTGCCCAATCCTTACTATGATCCAGAGCTCAGGCCACTTACGGGTCTTGATGAGCCAGTAGCTCAGTTTGTTCTTACGCATGGTACTACCAAGAAATTCCTTAAATCTTGGTTTGAGCTGCTAGATGTGGTTATGCCTGGCTATGTTCAGGAGGGCAAGAGTCTGCTTTCCATTGCGGTGGGCTGCACGGGCGGCCAGCATAGAAGTGTTGCAATTGCACGTGCTACTGCAGAGCATCTTACCAGCCAGGGATATCGCGTAACGCTCTTTCATCGCGATCTTGATGCGGCTCAGAAGAAGTCTCAGCAGGCTGAGTAGAAGTTAGTCTGCCATGTCCTATACAGCCCTGGTAAAAAATGAGCTGGTCAGCGTACCAGAACTTCAGACGGAGTGTGAATTAGCACAGCTTTCTGCGCTTATTCGTGTTTCGGGCACGTTGTCGATGCACGGTCCTGGTAAATTTGCCGTTCGCATTGTTACCGAGACTGGCACGGTTGCCCGTACAGTTATTAGTTCTTCTCGCCGTCTGTTTGACTTGGGTACTTCCGTTGAGTACCGCCGCTCTATCATGCATAAGAAACGCAACTATTTGCTTGAGATTTCCAATCAGGACTCGCTTGCAGAAGCACTTTCTGCTCTTGGTATTTACATACCGGGAGAAGGCCTGGTAAGCGGCATTCCAAAGAGTGTTGTCCGTACCAAGCAAGCGCAGCGTGCTTTTTTGCGCGGAGCATTTATGGCGGGCGGATTTTTGGCTGATCCCTTAAAAGATTTTCACCTAGAGATTGCTGTCTCGGGAGAAAGATTTGCCACTGAACTGGTAAAACTTATGGGATCCATTGGCGTCAAAGCACGCCTTAATCATCGTAATCGGCACACCAACACTCTGATGCGCACCAGAGAAATTTATGCCGTCTACCTTAAGAGCTCTGACGATATCATCAAGTTTTTGCGAGAGATTGGTGCGCCAACTATGGCGCGCGCTATTGCATTTACGCGTGTGCAAAAGCATTATCGCAACAACGTCAACCGAGTTGTTAACGCAGAGATGGCAAATCAAACACGCTCTTCAAATGCAGCGGCAGACCAGTTAGCGCTCATAGAAAAGGCCGAGAAACTCGTTGGACTCAGAGCCCTGCCGCCAGCGGTCAGAGATTTTTGTCTTGCGCGAAAAGATAACCCTGAGCTGTCATTATCAGCGCTAGGGGAGTCGTTTGTACCACCCGTATCCAAGTCCGCTATGTATCACCGATTGCTGCGTTTGGAAAAAATCGTTCAGGATTTAGAAAAAGATGCATAAGTTATCGGTGAGTGCGGTAAAATACTCGGTGTACGGTTTAAATGTTAATGAATCCGGAGAATGGCTCTGGGTCACCGAAAGGAGCATTACGTATGGCAGTAAAAGTTGCTATTAACGGTTTTGGCCGCATTGGTCGCCTTGCATTTAGGCAGATGTTTGGTCACGAGGGTTCCGAGATTGTTGCAATCAATGACCTTACTTCTCCAGAGATGCTTGCATATCTTCTGAAGTATGACTCTACTCAGGGCAACTATTCCCGCGATCACAAGGTAGAGGCAACTGACCACTCCATCATCGTTGACGGTCACGAGATTGTTATTTACAAGGAGGCAGACGCTAACAATCTGCCTTGGGGCGATCTCAACGTTGACGTTGTTCTTGAGTGCACTGGTTTCTACACTTCTAAGGACAAGGCACAGGCTCACATCAACGCTGGTGCTAAGAAGGTTGTCATTTCTGCTCCTGCAGGCAATGACCTCCCAACCATCGTCTTCAACGTTAACCATGAGACCCTCACTGCAGATGACAACATCATCTCCGCAGCTTCCTGCACCACCAACTGCCTTGCTCCTATGGCAAAGGGTCTCAACGACTTCGCAACTATCAAGTCCGGTATCATGACCACCATTCACGCATACACTGGTGACCAGATGATCCTCGACGGCCCACAGCGCAAGGGTAACTTCCGTCGTTCCCGTGCTGGTGCAGAGAACATCGTTCCTAACTCCACTGGTGCTGCTAAGGCTATCGGCCTTGTTCTTCCTGAGCTCAACGGTAAGCTTATTGGTGCCGCTCAGCGCGTTCCTACGCCAACTGGCTCCCTCACTAACCTCTATGCTGTTGTTGACAAGAAGGTCACCGTTGACGAGGTTAACGCTGCAATGAAGGCATATGCAGAGACCATCCCAGAGACCTTTGGTTACAACGAGGATGACATTGTTTCCCGCGACATCGTCGGCGAGACCCACGGCTCCATCTTCGACGCAACTCAGACCATGTGCTCTGACCTTGGCGATGGCACCACTCTTGTTCAGGTCACCTCTTGGTACGACAACGAGAACTCCTACACTTCTCAGATGGTCCGCACCATCAAGTACTTCGAGAAGTTCGTTGCTTAAGTTCTAGTTACATAGACGCCTTAGGCGCGGTCGCAGCATCTGCCGCGATCGCGCTTTTTTGTTGGAAACGTATTTAAAGGAGTGACATGGCTTTTACAAAGAAGACTGTCCGCGATGCAGATGTTGATGGAAAGCGCGTTCTTATGCGCGTTGATTTCAACGTGCCTCTAAAGGACGGTGTTGTTACTGACGACACCCGCGTTCGCGCTGCACTTCCAACCATCCAGTATCTTCTCGACCACAACGCAAAGGTCATCCTGATGAGCCACCTTGGCCGTCCAGATGGCACCGGCTTCCAGCCAGAGCTTTCCCTGCGCCCAGCTGCAGAGAAGCTTGCTGAGCTTCTTGGTCGCGAGGTTAAGTTTGTTGAGGACACCTATGGCGAGAAGGCCCGTGAGGCTGTAGACGCACTCAAGGATGGCGAGGTTCTTGTTCTTGAGAACGTCCGTTTTGACAAGCGTGAGAAGAAGAATGATCCAGAGATTGCAAAGACCCTTGCATCTTATGGTGACATCTTTGTTCTTGATGCCTTTGGTACTGCTCACCGTGCACAGGGCTCTGTTGTTGGACCAGCAGCTTATCTTCCTGCATATGCTGGCTTCCTGCTTGAGAAAGAGGTTGACACTCTTACCTCTATCTTCTCTAACCCAGAGCGCCCACTTGTAGCTATCGTTGGTGGTTCCAAGGTTTCTTCTAAGATTGGTGTTCTTGATCACCTTATCGATTCCGCTGATACCCTTATCATCGGTGGCGGTATGGCATACACCTTCTTCCTGGCAAAGGGTTATACCGTTGGTACTTCTCTTCAGGAGCCAGACTGGATTGAGCGCGCAGGTGAGATGCTCAAGAAGGCAGAGGAGAAGGGCGTTAAGATTCTGCTTCCTGTTGACAACGTTGTTACCGATCACTTTGGTGAGGACGCTGTTGGTGAGGTAGTTCCTTCTGACCAGATCCCTGCAGATCGCATGGGTATGGACATTGGTCCTAAGACCGTTGAGCTTTATTCTGAGGCAATCAAGGGCGCAAAGACCGTCTTCTGGAATGGTCCTATGGGCGTCTTTGAGTTTGACCAGTTTGCAAAGGGCACCGAGGCTGTTGCTCGTGCTGTTGCGGACGCTGATTGCACCTCCATCATCGGTGGCGGCGATTCTGTTGCAGCAGTTAACAAGTTCCACCTTGCTGACAAGATGAGCTGGATTTCCACTGGCGGCGGCGCCTCCATGGAGCTCGTTGAGGGTAAGGCACTTCCAGGAGTGGAGGCGCTTCTCGATGCGTAATCGTATGATCGCAGGTAACTGGAAGATGAATGAGACTTTCGCTGAGGGTGTTGAGCTTGCTCAGGGAATTGTTGATCAGCTTGCTTCCGGTACCGGAAACGTTGACGTTGTTGTTGCTCCACCTCTTGTAGATCTTAAGGGTGTCTCTGAGGTTCTTTCCCAGGCCAACTCTTCTGTTGCTCTCTCTGCACAGAATGTGTACTGGGAGGAGTCCGGTGCATTTACTGGTGAGACCTCTCCAGCGATGCTGACTTCTGTTGGTGCAACTTACTGCATCATTGGTCACTCTGAGCGCCGTGGCTATTTTGGCGAGACCGACGAGGACATTAACCGTAAGGCAAAGGCACTGATGGCTCATAACATCGTTCCTATTTCTTGCTGCGGTGAGTCTCTTGAGGTTCGTAACGCTGGTACTCACGTTCAGTTTGTTGTTGACCAGATTAAGGCAGATACCAAGGGTCTAAAGATTACCAATCCTTCCAAGTACGTTATTGCTTATGAGCCAATCTGGGCAATTGGTACTGGTATGACCGCAACTGCTGATGACGCACAGGAAGTCTGCGGCGCAATCCGTAAGACCCTGGTAGAGATTTTTGGTGCAGAAATTGCAGATGGTATTCGTATTCTCTACGGTGGTTCTGCTAAGCCAGAGAACGTTGGAGGCTTCCTCGAGAAAGAGGACGTTGACGGCGCACTTGTTGGCGGCGCATCTCTTAAGGCTGACTCTTTCGTTGCAATGGTAAAGAGCGCAATGAACTAAATTGTGGTAAAGCTCCTTACCATCGGTTAGGTGCTTGGCTCATTTGTTAAGTTCTTGTTTGTTTTGCAACTTGGCACACGTCATTCCCAAAGGGGAGTGGCGTGTGCTATTCTTTTCTCTTGTACGTAAAAATAACTAGGGCTGGATCTTCTCGCCAGCAAGAGGGGGAACCTCGTGGGCGTTCTGAATACAATTCTTTTGGTGCTGTTTGTACTTTCTGGCATTTTGACGGTGCTGCTTGTTCTGGCACACTCCGGAAAGGGCACTGGCGTTTCTGACATGATTGCTTCTTCTATGTATAACGCAAGCGCTGGTTCAGGCATTATGGAGAAGAACCTTGATCGCCTTACCATCATCACTACAACTATCTTCCTGGTTTGCGCTATTGTGATGGCTCTAACATTCCCTGTTGGAGCTATTGGCTAAGCAGCTATTTTTACCTTTAAATTATCTGCCGAGAAACCCGAGTTTCTCGGCATTTTTTATTTGAAGCCTATGGAGTCCGGGAGAATTGGCTGATGGAAATGTCGGCAAAAAGGCCAGACGTAACAGATAGCAGTTAACTTTTACTTCTTAACAGAATTTTCAATAACGTTTCTCATATGTAAACAAATTTGATTGTGACCTGCACGCTGGAGTTAAACAGTCATTATATGTGCATACGTTTTACTGGGATTGGTATGCATAATCTTGCTTATCTAAGAGATATTTTTGGGTTGAGTAGCTTATCCATGGTAAAATTATTTTTTGCTGTGTATTCACAGTATGTTTGTTGTAGGAATGCTAGGTTGCCATACCGAGAAAACCTCGCTTATCAGGTGGATAAGCGCAAGGCGGTGAGGAGAGTCAATGGCACGGTTTGTTTGGTACGTTACAAAGAGGGTTTTGAGCTACATTGTGATGATTTTTGTTGCAACTTCGCTCACATTCTTCCTCGCATCAGCGTTTATGAATCCACGCTCCAACTTTGAGCAGCGTACTCCACGTCCTCCACAGGAGTCTATTGAGGCAAGTCTGGACAGGACTAATCTGAATGATAAGACCCCAGTTATTGAGCGTTATCAAGTTTGGATTACCAATCTGCTTACTAAGTTTGATCTTGGTATGACCCCAACAGGTGATAACGTTAACCGTGAGATGAGTTCAAAGTTTATGGCTTCTATTGAGCTCATGACTCCAGCAACTATTTTGTCTATTGTTATTGGCGTTAGCTTGGGTGTCTATACCGCTCAACGTCAGTATCAGTGGCAGGACCGCTTCTTCAGCGGCGTTGCTTCGGTTCTGCTGGTTATTCCAACTGTTGTTATGGCAATCTTGATTGTTTTTGCAGCAATCGAGATTAACGCACGAGCCGGTTCTCGTATTTTCTACGTAACCGATCTTTCCAGTGGAGATACCGGAAACTTCTTCACTTGGCTCATTGACTTCCTGCAGCACATTATTCTTCCAACCATTGTTCTTACTATCGTAAGTTCTGTTGGTTACCACCTATCTCAGCGTACCTACCTGCTTGACGAGATGCACGCAGACTATGTCCGCACTGCTCGCGCAAAGGGACTTACTCGTAAGAAGGCAATTCGTAAGCATGCCCTTCGCGTTTCTTTGATTCCAACTGCTGTTTCAGTTGCTTTCTCTCTTGCAGGTATCTTCACCGGTGCTGTTATGACTGAGAAGGTCTTTGCAATTCACGGTCTTGGTGAGTACTTCATTAACTGTATTAACAACAACAATATTCACGGTGCAGTTGCAGTTGCAGCTTTCTCTGGTGCAATGACTCTTGTCGGCGCCCTTCTGGCTGACCTCTTTGCTGCTGCTCTTGATCCACGAATTAAGATGAGCTAAGGAGGCGGACATGTCTAAAGAAGAGCTTCAGAATAATGACGAGAAAAACGTCTCCATTGATGCAGGTCTTACTAACGCTGAGCGTGAGCTTCAGGCAGATGCTAAGTCTGACAACAAAGAGGTTAAAAGAATTAGCTATGCTGGCCTAATTGCAAGGCGTTTCTTCCGCCAGCGTTCTGCAGTAATTGGTTTGATTATTCTTGGAATTATGGTTCTTATTGCAGTTTTTGGACCATATGCCACCCCATTTAATTACACAGATGCTGACTTTACTGCAATTAACATGGCCCCTAATGCAAAGCATTGGTTTGGTACTGATGGCGCCGGTATCGATTTGTATGCTTGTGTTGTCCACGGCCTTGGCCGTTCTTTGACTATTGGTATCAGCTATGCAATCTTGACTACTATCATCTCTGCAATTATCGGTACCGCCATTGCTTATGTCCGTGGCATTCCAGAGAAGATTGGTATGTGGCTTCTTGATATGCTCATGGTCATTCCTAGCTTCTTGCTGGTTGCTATGATTGTTCGTGCAGCAGGCGGTGAGTCTGGTTGGCTCATGCTTATCTTTGGTTTGACCGCTTTTGGTTGGATTGGTCGTGCACGTACTATCCGTACCATGGCTCTGTCTTTGCGTGAGAGAGATTACGTCAAGGCTGCTAAGTACATGGGTGTTCCACCATTCACCATTATTGTTCGTCACCTTATTCCAAACCTTGGTTCAATTCTTATTATTGACTTGGTCTTGGCCGTTATTGGTGGCATTAACTCTGAGACAGCATTCAGCTTCTTGGGCCTTGGTATTAAGGCGCCAGATACTTCTCTTGGTTACCTTCTGAGTGCCGGCTCTTCTGCAATGCTTACTACTCCATGGATGATTCTGATTCCATCGGCATTTCTGATTGTTGTTTGTGTTGGCCTGCAGCTCATCGGCGATGGCCTTCGTGATGCCTTTGACCCTTATTCACGCGCTGCTGGTAGCGTCAAAGATCAGGAAGAGGATTCTTCCAAGGATGACGCTCAGCTTGGTGATCTTGAGGGAAGCATCGTTTCTGAAGAAACTACGGAGCGTGCATAATGTCTGACACTACTAATACTTCAACAAAGCAGGGAAGTGTAGAGATGGACGATGTTCTTCGCTACGAGCTGCTTGAATCAAACGGTCCAAAGGGTGCTCCAACAGGAGATCCAGTTCTTTCTGTTCGTAACCTTAAGGTTTCTTTTAATACTGAGGCTGGTCGTGTAGACGCAGTTCGCGGTGTTAACTTTGACCTTTGGGGCGGCCGTACTCTTGGTATCGTAGGTGAGTCTGGTTCTGGTAAGTCAGTAACTGCTCTGTCTCTTATTGGTCTTCTTGATGACAATGCTCACGTTACCGGCTCTATTAAGCTTGGTAATGAGGAGCTCATTGGTAAGACCGACGAAGAGATGTCACAGCTCCGTGGCACTAAGATTTCTATGATCTTCCAGGATCCACTGTCTGCTTTGACTCCAATGTTCTCTATTGGAGATCAGCTTGCAGAGGCTCTGCTTACCCATAATCCTCACATGAGCAAGGCAGACGTTCGTAAGCGTTGTATTGAGCTTCTCTCCATTGTTGGTATTACTGATCCAGAGAACCGTCTGGATTCTTTCCCACATGAGTTCTCTGGTGGTATGCGTCAGCGTGTTGTTATTGCAATTGCTATTGCAAACAATCCTGACATCATCATCGCAGACGAGCCAACCACTGCTCTTGACGTAACCATTCAGGCTCAGATTCTTGACGTCTTGAAGGTTGCGCAGAAAGAGACCGGCGCAGCAGTTGTTCTGATTACTCACGACCTTGGTGTTGTTGCAGGTACCGCTGATGACATTATGGTTATGTATGCAGGCCGCGGCGTAGAGCGCGCAAGCGTTGATACACTTTTTGCTGAGCCTCGTCATCCTTATACCATGGGTCTTTTGGGTGCTGTTCCAAAACCACACCTTCAGGCAGAGCATAGGCTTGTTCCTATTAAGGGCAATCCACCATCACTTGCTGCTATTCCAACAGGTTGTCCTTTTAATCCACGTTGTCCTATGGCTACCGAGGAGTGCTCCAAGAAAGAGCCAGTGCTGCTTCCTGCAAATGCTGCTGAGGGCCACTTGGCATCTTGTCACCACCTTCAGGAGATTTGCGAGAAGAACCTCACCTATGCTGAGGTATATCCAGACTTTGAGCCAATCCTTCCAAAGTGGGTTGACGTTCCTCGTAACGAGCGTCCTGTTGTACTTAAGGTTGAGAATCTTACCAAGACATTCCCTGTTCAGGGTAAGGGCTTTATTAGGCGCAGCAAGGGCACTATGACTGCAGTTGACCGTGCAAGCTTTGAGATCCATGAGGGAGAAACCCTTGCGCTGGTTGGTGAGTCTGGCTCTGGTAAGTCAACAACTCTGATGCAGATTATGGATCTGCTGAAGCCTGAGGATGGCCGTATTACGGTCCTTGGTAAAGACGTTGCTGAGCTTAAGAACGCAGCACAGCGTAGAGAGCTTCGCAAAGATCTTCAGGTAATCTTCCAGGATCCAATGAGTTCTCTGGATCCCCGTATGCCTGTCTATGACGTTTTGGCAGAGCCACTCCAGGCACAGGGCTGGAACAAAGAGGATATTAATGCTCGTATTGGTGAGCTTATGCGTCTGGTTGGTATTAACCCAGACTATGTTGACCGCTTCCCATCTCAGTTCTCTGGTGGTCAGCGTCAGCGTATTGCTATTGCTCGTGCTCTTGCAACAAGCCCAAAGATTCTTCTTTTGGACGAGCCAATTGCATCTCTGGATGTTTCCATTCAGGCAGGTATTATTAATCTTCTTGAGGACCTTCAGGTTCAGTTGAAGATTTCTTATCTCTTTGTTGCTCACGATCTTGCTGTTATTCGTCATATTTCTGACACGGTCGCTGTTATGCACCTGGGCAAGATTGTTGAGTACGGTGAGACTGAAGACGTCTTCACTAATCCACAAGACCCTTACACCAAGGCGCTTCTCTCGGCTATTCCAATTCCTGATCCAAAGATTGAGCGTACTCGCGAGCGCATGATTTATCAGGATGGTAAGCTGGTTCCTGCTACTCACATCTCTAACGAGTAACAAAGATTCAATAAATTTTTTGAAAACCCGCATTTAAAACTAGGTGCGGGTTTTCTTTGTTACAAATAGTGAACTAGGTTGTTACGGGAATGTTTCTGCTATGGAGTATTTTCAGGCAATTTCGTATAGTTAAGTGAATATCTGTAGGCCTTTAACGAAATGGGTGATCATATGGCTGACAGTTTTTCCCGTCGTTCGTTCTTTGCTCTGACTGGTATCACCGCCGCAGGCCTTGGCCTTGCTGGTTGTGCTCCATCAAATAATCAGGGCGGCTCTTCCAGCATTGGAACTGAGCCACAGGACGGCTCTCCTGCAAACACTCCTCTGGATCAGCTTCCAATCCCAGAGAAGGGCAAGACGTACAACAACCCTAAGACCCGCGATGAGGTTAAGGATGGCGGTACTCTGACCCAGCCAATCAACGAGATTGGTCCACAGTGGAATTACTACAACCTTGCTGGTAATACCTCTTACATGAACATCCTTCACGGTCTTATCAACCCTCGTGACCTGTTCCTTACTAATGCTGCTGGCGATAAGTTTGAGCCAAACAAGGATTACATCAAGGACTTCAAGGTAGAGGAGAAGGACGGTAAGCAGGTTGCTACCCTTACCTTCACTGATCAGGCTACCTTCAACGATGGCACCGCTATTGACTGGACCGCAATTCAGACTGCATTCATCACTATGAGTGGTCAGAATGATAAGTTTGAGGTTTCTTCAACTGATGGTTATGACAAGTATGAGTCTGTTGAGCAGGGTGATACTGCTAAGACTGCTGTTATTACCATGAAGGAAGCAGTCTATCCAATCGAGAGCATCTTGAGCTATGCTCTGCACCCAAAGCTTCAGGATCCAGACTTCTTCAACAATGGCTACAACAATGAGCCAAACAACGAGCTTGGTTCTGGCCCTTACATCGTTGATTCTTTCGATGATTCTGCTGTAACCTTCAAGCCAAATCCAAAGTGGTGGGGTGACGCTCCTAAGCTTGATACCCTTGTCTACAAGCAGATGGATACTCAGGCTTCCATTAACGCATTCAAGAACGAAGAGACTGACACTACCGGTTCTTCCAACTCTGGTTCTGCTGAGCTTCTCTCTAACTTCACCGGTCTTGGTGATAAAGCACAGATTCGTCGTGGTCTTGGTATGTCTATTGCTGTTATCGAGATTAACTCCACTCGTGGCGTTCTTCAGGATGCTGCAGTTCGTAAGGCATTCTGCCAGGTTGTTGATCCTGCAACTATCGTTTCCATCGTCTTCCAGGGTGTCAACTGGAAAGAGGATGCACCAGGCTCCATGCTTTGGCCTTACTGGGCAGCTGGTTATGACAATAACCTCCCAGACGATATCAAGAATCTCAAGTCTACTGACGAGCGCAAGAATGCTGCTAAGAAGACCCTTGAGGATGCAGGCTACAAGCTTAACGGCGATTACTATGAGAAGGACGGCCAGCAGGTAACCTTCAGCTACACCCTGTTTGGTGACGGCACAACTGTTAAGAACCGTGCTGCTGCAATCCAGAAGATGTGCAAGGATGCTGGCATCAACCTTACCCTTGACTCTCACCCATCTTCTGAGTTCTCTAAGGTTCTTACCTCTGGTGCTTGGGATGTCTGCCTCTTTGGTTGGGTTGGTTCCTCAACTTCTTACAATAATGGCGGTCAGCTCTACGGCTCTGAGTCTGGATCCAACTTTGGTAAGCAGGGCTCTGCAGAGACCGATGAGATGTTTGCAAAGGTTGTCTCTACCAAGGACTTTGATGAGCGTATGAAGCTCATGAACCAGGCAGAGAAGAAGATGATGGAGACTTATTCTTACCTTCCTGTCTACACTGGTCCAGACTGCTACGTTGTTAAGAAGGGTCTTGCCAACTTTGGTCCTGCACTCTTCCAGAGCGTACCAGCAACCATTGTTGGTTGGCAGAAGTAAGCAAGGGATACGCTTGTCTTCTCGCAAAGTTCTTTTGAGAAAAAGTTTTAAATTTTCTCAGTAAAGTTGCTTGAAGATGTGTTAGTATATCCCTCGCTGCAAAGCAAGTCGGAGTGGCGGAATTGGCAGACGCGCTAGCTTGAGGTGCTAGTGGCCTACTAACGGCTGTGCGGGTTCAAGTCCCGCCTCCGACACCACGAAATTTCGGCGGATCTCTTCGGAGGTCCGCCTTTTTCGTATACTTAGGCAGTGCGATTGTTTTGTCCTTGCTGGTAAGGAGTG
This sequence comes from uncultured Atopobium sp., assembly GCA_938045565.1. Taxonomy (GTDB): domain Bacteria; phylum Actinomycetota; class Coriobacteriia; order Coriobacteriales; family Atopobiaceae; genus Lancefieldella. The sequence continues at coordinate 94,439 of CALIAZ010000003.1, read as the reverse complement.
ACTGTGGCAGATAACAAGCTGAGCGTAAGGCGTGTTGAGGGAGTTGTCGACGGAACCGTTGCTGCAACTCTGTCTCAGTTGCTACGACTGACCAGCGATGCAGTCATCGTATTTAATATGGAGGGCATGGTTCTTCTCGCCAATGAGGAGGCAGAGAGTCTATTTTCTAAGGTAGATGGCACCATTGCTGGTCTGGATGTTCGCTTTTTGTTTACGCCAGCAAACCAAGAGAACTTGCAGAAGCCGTTCTTTGTAGAGTCGTTGCCGTTTGCGATTGATGGCTCCACTTCTATGGTAGCCGCTCCTGCACAAGACGGCACGTCGCAGGTGCTGAGCGTGCGCGCAGATTATGTTGGCGCACCTACACAGGCCATTGTTTTGACGGCATCTAAGCTCCGTGACTTGGCTAGCCCTATGCGCGATGATGAACGAATGGTGTTGGACCTTCGCCGAGCCAATAAGAGGCTCTCAGGAGCGCTTCAGATTGTTTTGGACACGCTTGACTCGGAAGATATGGGTCAGCTTATCGAGCGCGTGTTAGAAGAGCTCTCAGAGACTGTCGAGGCTGATGGTGCACTCATCTATCTTGCTGAGCAAGATGGGTATCACCTTCATGGTGCAACGGAGTCTCTGAAGAGCGCGTCATTGAACAGAATTCCTCGCTACTTTGCATTTAATAGCTCCCTGGAGCGTTTGACGTTTTATTCTGAGCATGCGCTTTGCTTGCATACCATGCCTTTGAACTCAAGCACGCTCAAGCAGGGAAGAGTTAAAAAGCGCAACCTGGTCAACGAGGAAACACGTGAGATCATAACCGTTGACGCAAGTCACCTGCCTCCGTTTACCAGCTTTCTTGTGGTGCCAGTATGGTTTGGCGGCCACATTGTTGCCCTAATTGAGGTGGGTTGGGAGCGCAAACGCGCGCTTTTGGTTGAAGACGCACGGCTTCTGGACTCCATTGCAAATTACCTTTCGGTACAGCTTGTAGGCGCGTTGTCGGCGATGAGAACGCAGCGTAGAGATACGCTTCGCGAGGCATTAGCTCGCGTGCGTCAGGGGCTGCTTCATAGCGCTGCAGAGGGCGAGAAGATCTCTGGCGAGCGTTTGCAGCAGGTTATGAGGTCGGTGGGTACCGATCTTTATGCACAGGTTTTCTCGGTAGATTGCTGTGAGGTAACGGGTAACGTCACACTCCATGCGCTTGGCGCTGAGCAAGCCGTGGCGGCGGTTGACGGTGCACAGGGCGCAGCGGACCAGCAGGATGGAGCGCAAGCTGCAGCTGGGACCGGCGGCGCGCTGGATGGCGGCAAGCAGATTGCGCTTCCATCGACGGTTGAGGGGCTCAAGACAGGGGAGGGCGAGGCGTCAGTCAAAGAGGTCGAGCTGGATTCTGCGCTGAGTCGCGCGCTTGCTGCTCAAGGCTTGCCCTGCAAAGGAGCTGTGCTCTTTTTGGGTAAGTTTGCAGGTGAGCAGCATACTTGGCTTTTCTTGCGAGAAGAAAACGCTGAGCCTCTGAGCGACATTGAGCTTGATTTCTTGGATCGCGTAATGCTTCTGGTTCACTCGCTAGCTGTTGGTGCTGAAGAGAGCCAGCAAAACAAACATATCTCGCAGGCGCTGCAGTCGGGCATGAAGAATGAGCTGCAGCAGGTTGAGGGAATCTCTGCCGAGGGAATTTATTCATCCGCAACTGCTGATGCGTTTGTCGGCGGCGATTTTTACAGCATGATTAGGTTGCCTGGTCGTCGCGCATGCATCATTATGGGTGATGTTTCTGGTAAGGGCATTGAGGCGGCTTCTATTTCGTCCGCAGTTAAAACGGCACTTTCTGCCTACGCGTGGGAGGGAAGAACTCCTGCTCGCATGGTGGCAACACTGAACGAATTCTTGCTGGGCTTCTCAAGGGTAGAGACATTTGCAACGCTCTTTGTTGGCATTGTTGACCTTGCAACCTCATCGCTTATGTACTGCTCAGCCGGCCATCCACCAGCGATTTTGGTGTCTGCTCAATCGGGCGACGCCGAGCTTTTGGACGTACAGTCGGGCGTTGTTGGAGCGTTCCACGACATGGAGTACAAAAACGGCACAATTCGCTTGCATGAAGGCGATATTCTGCTGCTTTACACCGACGGAACCACAGAGGCTCGCAGTCCTGAAGGCGCTTTTTTTGGCGAGACCGGACTCCGTGACATGATTATGAATGAGGTTCCTCAAGGCTTTGACGGCCTTCTGAACAGGTTTTTGAGCACGCTCGACCGCTATACTGGCCGAAGACTTGATGACGACGTTGCCATGGTTGCCCTGCGCTTTGACGAGCTTGGCGGCGCTGACTCTGGCGTGTCTGGTGGCGGCGACTCTGACGTGTCTAGCAGCATCGACTCTGGCGTGTCTGGTGGCGGCGACTCTGACGTGTCTAGCAGCATCGACTCTGGCGAGAAGAGCAACTAGATGGTCTTCTCGCCAACTAGATGATTTTCTCGCTAAAAAATGCAGATATCTGAAATTCTTGTTGCTGCGCGGGAACAAGAAACGTATGTATATGCAGCCAAACATAGCAGTTGTTTCAGTCAATACAGACCTTGACGTGAGGGGAGTTCCTCGCGTGAAGGCCCAGATTGAGCAGCTCATTGAGAGCGGCTGCAGAAGAATTGTGCTGAACATGTCGGAGGTTTCGTACATCGATTCTTGTGGCATGGGCTTTATTGTGTGCGCCGTTCGACGTATGAAGACGCTCGGCGGCCTTATGAGCTTGACCAACGTGCAACCGACGGCGTTTAAGGCTTTGGTGCGCATGGGTCTTATCGACTTCATGCCTATAAGCACGTGTGCCGCTAAGTCGCGCGTGACCCCGCTTGCGCCGGGTACGCATCCGTCGTTCCAGACAACGTTTAAAGTTGACCCCAACAGGATGTGCGATGCTCGCTTAAGGGCAGTTGCGCTGTTAAAGATGCTCCCGTTTACCTCGGATCAAAAATTTGATATCGAACTCGCAGTTGGCGAGGCTATTGGCAACGCTATTGATCACGCATGCGAGAAGGGTGTACTGACCACGGTTTCTGCGTATCCAGACAGGGTGGTCATTGACGTCTCGGATTGTGGTGGCGGCTTTAGCATCTCTGATGAGGAGGAGCCTCCCGAGACTGGTCAGTTTGCCGAGCGTGGTCGCGGCGTCAAGCTGATGCGCCTGCTTATGGATGCTGTGTCTATCCAGGAGAAACCTTCCGGCAACGGCACCGTTGTTCGCCTGGTCAAGATGATGCGCTAGGTTGCGCGAGTACAGGTTGCAAGTCGATTTCAACCCGGTATCTACTTCGTGTGGATACCGGGTTTCTTGTGCGGAAACGCTGGGAGTGGACGGGTTTCTCGCCAGGTGGGCGGTGCAAGCTTGAGCGCGCCTGATTTCTTCAAAGAATCTGTAACTTTTGCCTAATTACATAAAAGAATCGGTGGATTTGCCTGATTTTGCTAAAGAATCGGTGACGTAAACACAGATTCTTTGCACTTTTCAGGCGGACTTTTCTAGACGTAAGTAGATTCCGAAGTTGGTTTTACGAACATTCTTATATAGCCCGATTTTCTCGCCAAGTCTGAACGATTTGACTGAAAAGCTCACCTTGTCTGAGCTGTTTTATTCAGACATGATGTGTTTTTCAGGCTCGAAATAGGCTCGCAATCTAAAACCCAAACAAGCACGGTTATGCGCGACAAAAAGAAACCCCAGCTGAAGCTGGGGTTGTCAATTCACTGGAGGCGAGACCCGGATTCGAACCGGGGATAAAGGCTTTGCAGGCCTCTGCCTTACCACTTGGCCATCTCGCCATATGAAAAAGGCCGAAACGAATCCGGCCGAAAAATCATGGAGCGGGCTACGGGGTTCGAACCCGCGACCTCAACCTTGGCAAGGTTGCGCGCTACCAACTGCGCTAAGCCCGCGAACGCGAGGAATAATATACGCAAGTTCACGGCTGAGTGCAAGTATAAATTTCAAAATCGTCAAACTTTTTTAGAAAAGCCACGAATCCTAATGCGCTCAAGAGGTGGATTTTTCTTGCAAATCTTACAAATAAGAGCAGGTAGATTGCCAAGTGTGGCCGCTTGCCGTATCATAGGACAAGAACTTTTGAATGAGGTTGTATGTTCTTTATTGTCGCGTCGCTCATAGCTCTTTTGACGCTTGCGTATCTTGTCGCAAGCGGTTTTGTTCGCGTGGTGCGCTATTTTTGGGGCTGGCTCTCGTCTGGCGAGAAGATCAATGGGCTCGCAGGCGACGCTCCTAGCGCTGCATCGGACGCACCTGACGACGCACCCGGCGCTGCACCGGACGCACCCGGCGCCGCACCAGCCGCATCGTTCTCCAAGTCAAAACCAACGCAAGCCGAGCTCTCGGCGTACTTGGACAAGATTCATCTTGACTGGTATCAGGTGGTTATTCTCTTTATTGTGGGCTGCATGGCCGGCCTTCTTATCGAAGAAATCTGGATGCTCATTACCGCTGGCCTGACCGAGAGTAGGGTGGGACTTATTTGGGGACCGTTCTCTCCGCTTTACGGAACCGGCGCGGTTTTTCTGACGGTAATTTGCTACCAGCTGCACAAGCATCACGCCAATAACCTGGTCATTTTCCTGGTTTCAGTTGTTGTTGGAGGTACGCTGGAGCAGCTTACCGGCTGGGGAATGCAAGAGATTTTCCACTCGGAATCATGGACGTATGCCCATCTTCCAGACGCCATCACACAGTGGGTGGCCTGGCGATTTTTGGGCTTCTGGGGCATTTTGGGCCTGATTTGGTGTCGCGTCATTATGCCTCGCGCGCTCTACAAGATTGGCGAGCCAACATCAAAAAGGCAAGCAATTTTTGTTACCCTGCTTACGGTGTATCTTGTTGCCGACATTACTATGACGGTGGCGTGTTTGGCGAGAAAAGCTCAGAGAGACGCTGGCATTCCTCCGGCAAACGCGTTTGAGATGTGGGTAGATAATCACTACGATGACAGCTTTGTATCTGCTCGTTTCCAGAACATGACGTTTACGTCGCCAGACTTGGCAGACAAGTCGTAGCTGTCGTGCACCGACCACCGGACCGCCCGACAGCAAGTCGCTGCGCGCCGCAAGACCGCTCGCTCGGGAGCAAGTCGCCGATCGCCGCAAGCACGTCCGCAAGACCGCGAGAAACCCAAAGGATTTGTAATGCACATGCCTTCTGCAAAACCAGAACATCCAACAGGCAACGTGTACCTGGACTTTGCCGCTGCTACACCCATGGATCCGCGTGTAGTTGACGCAATGATTCCGTACTTCACCGAGAAGTTCTACAACCCTTCGGCTCCGTACGCACTGTCTCGCCAGGTTCGTGACGAGGTGGAACGCGCACGCGCTGTTTTGGCACACATCATCGGTGCTCGTCCAGGAAACGTGGTACTTACGGCAGGCGCTACAGAGGCAAACAACTTGGCGTTTGCAACGGTCTCGGAAGACGCACACGTTATCGTTGACGCCATTGAGCATGAGAGCGTTCTTGCCTGTGCAGGGATTTTCTCGCACAAGACACTTCGTGTAGAAGCAGACGGTCGTGTGGACCCAGAGCGGGTTGCAAAAGCGCTCAAGCCAGAGACCGAACTGGTTTCCATTGAGCTTGCAAACGGCGAGATAGGCACCATCCAGCCTATCCGAGAGATTTCACAGGTACTTGCTAAGGAGCGCTCACGCAGGCTTGCAGCAGGGGAGACTCGTTCACTGCACTTGCACGTAGACGCTTCTCAGGCAGCGGCGTACTTGAGCATGAACGTGTCGTCGCTGGGAGTAGATATGTTGACGCTTTCTGCGGCAAAGCTTTCTGGCCCAAAGCAGGTAGGTCTTCTGTGGGCTTCCGACGATGTGCGCTTAAGACCGCTGGTTCTTGGCGGCGGACAAGAAGGTGGTGTTCGCTCAGGTACGGAGAACGTCGCTGGCGTCATTGGCTTTGCGTGTGCTTTAGCGCTTGCTGATGAGACTCGCGCTGACGAGGCAAAGCGGGTTTCTCGCCTTAGAGATCAGCTACAGACGCTGCTTTGCGCAGAGTTCCCGCAGATGATTGTCTCGGGACCAAAGAACGCCAAGCTCAGGCTTCCTAACTTGTTGCATGTTTCTTTCCCAGGACTTGAGGCTCGTCGTCTGGTCATTCTGCTGGAGCGCCTGGGTGTGTCAGTGGGAACAGGCTCCGCGTGTGCCGCATCAAAGATGCAAATATCTCACGTGCTCGAGGCAATTGGCGCACCGCGAGAAGTGGCGGCGGGAAGTCTCAGGTTAACGCTTGGAAGAACTACCACAGAAGACGACATCTTGTACGCAGCTTGGGCAATTGCCGAGGCCGTCAAGCAGGAATCTGCTCGTGTAGGAGTGACATGGGAGAACTAGTTTATCTTGGCATGAGTGGCGGCGTTGATTCGGCGCTGTCTGCGGCTCTGCTTCTTGAGGCAGGCTATAACGTCAAGGCTATCTATATGCGCAACTGGTCAAAGGATCTGCCGGGCTTTAAGTGTCTTTGGGCAGATGATTTGGCCGACGCCGAGCGCGTGTGTGTAACGCTTGGCATTGATTTGGACGTGTGGGACTGTGAGGCCGAGTATAAGGCCACTGTTGTTGATTATCTGCTTGATGCCTATGAGCACGGTCGTACGCCCAATCCAGACGTTATGTGCAACCAGACGGTAAAGTTTGGCACCTTTGCAGAGCGTGCATTTGCTGAGGGCGCCGATTTTGTTGCAACAGGTCACTACGCACAGAACGTTCCGGGTACCAAAAAACTTTTGCGTGCTGCAGACGCTCACAAAGATCAGACCTACTTCCTATGGCGTGTACCAGGTCATTTGTTTGAGAGAACACTCTTTCCAATTGGGCACATTGCCACTAAGGCAGAGGTGCGCGCTATGTGCGCAGAGCGCGACCTGGGTATAGAAACCAAGCCAGATTCTGATGGTATTTGCTTTATTGGTCCTGTTGGTCTGCGCACGTTTTTGCTGGACACCTTCAAGAAAAAGCAGGGCGACGTCATTGAGTGGGAGACAGGCAAGGTTCTTGGAACCCATGACGGAGCGTTTCTTTTCACCGTTGGCCAAAGAAAAGGCCTGAACATTGGTGGAGGTCCAGCTCGTTATGTGGTAGCAACCGATACGCTCAAGAACGTGGTCTACGTAACCTCTGACCTCAACTGTCCTGCGCTGTGGACCCGTCGCATGGAGCTCTCGGATATGCATTGGATTTCTGGAGAACCCGCAGTTGACGGTAGGTATGTAGTCAGAACTCGTCACACAGGCACACTTGTTCCCGTAACGTTTACGCTCACAAATAATCAATGTGGATTTGTTGAATTTGACCAGCCGGTAAAAACTGTTGCAGCAGGTCAGTCGGCTGTTTTGTACGATGGCCAGGAAGTCGTTGGCGGTGGCATTATTGAGGCCGACAAGAGTATACTTGAGCGGTTCATGTAAAATGAAAGCAGGTAGTTGGCGAGAAACCCATTGAGGTTGCATCGTCTGCCTGCACAGAGTGTTGTTTCTGCACACGTATTGTGATCCAGAGTCCAAGGAGGTGCCCATGGATCGCCCAGATGGCGCGTCTGAAACCGAGCACCCCTCATCTACACCGAAGGTAACGGTGAAGATTGGATCTACAACCGTTAAGGGTGTTTCAACCAAAAAACCTAAGATTAGTGTTGCTCCTACTTCTTCATCCGAGCAGGTAGAAGAGGCAAAAGAGAGCTTTGGTCAGGTTAGAAAAAGCATCCTCTTCCTCTTTGCAGTCGTAATTCTTTATGCACTCTACATTGTCTTCTCTGGTCAGTTTGATGAGTTTGTTGTTGCTCTGGCAGACGTAGATACAGGCTGGCTCATTGCTGGTGCACTTTGCTATTTTGTCTACTATTTCCTGGGTATTCTCGCTTACGTGATTTCGGTCATTACAGATCCCGAGAGTCCCGTTGGTGTTCGAGACCTGATGAGCGTTGAGGCGTCGGGTATCTTCTTCATGAACCTTACGCCAAATGGCGCAGGCGCTGCTCCCGCTCAGATTTATCGCCTGACTCGTGCAGGTATTTCTGTTGGTCAGGCTGGAGCCTTGCAGTTCACACGTTTTGTTATGTACGAGGCGGGCGAGGGTATTTTTGCAGCTCTTATGCTTATCTTCAGGGCTAATTATTTCTACGAACAATTTGGCGACGTAACGGTTATTGGCGTTATTTTGTTTGGCGCAAAGATCGTGATGGTCGCAGTAATCTTGGCCATTTGCCTGCTTCCTAAAATGGTAAAGACAGTGGGTAACTGGGGCTTAAGATTGCTCTCTAAGCTGCGCATTGTAAAACGATACGATCACTGGCATGGCATCATTAACACGCAGGTAGATGAGTTCTCAAACGGCTTTAAGACTGCCGCAAAGAACATCCCAGAGATGTGTGTTGTTTTGTTGGTTACTTTGGTTCAGCTCGGCTGCCTCTATGCGCTTCCGTACTTTGTCTTGCGCGCACTTGGCCAGCCTGCAGATCTTCTAACCTGTCTTGCATCTGGTTCAATGCTTGAGCTCTTGACCTCAGCCATTCCACTTCCTGGTGGTACTGGTGGCGCTGAGGGTGGCTTTGCCTTCCTGTTTGGACACATGTTTGGCGAGGAAATTGCCGCAGGCTTTGTACTTTGGCGCGCCATCGAGTATCTGCTTCCAACTCTGGCGGCAAGCATGCTTTTGGGTCTCAGATCTCACGACCACGAGCCTATCTACCATAAGTGGAATCGTTTCCGTCAGCGTTTCTCCGCCTTTGTAAATGGCGAGAAACCCGCTGTTACTTCTACATCTCCTCGTCCAGACACTTCTGGCATTCAAATTAAGGTTAAGCGTAAGAAGTAGGGAAGAGATAAGAAAGAAAAGTCAGAATGTGGCTTGATGCATGATTTTGTTCTATAGGACAAATGTATGAGGGGCACTTGGTAAAGGAATTACTCTTACGCGCAATACACCAAAACCCATTCTGATTATTCTGGCACCTATTCTTATTGCTGTTGCCGTTGGTCTTGTCTATGATCTGCAGAATTTCTTACAGGACATTCCAGAAATACGTGATAATCCAATGCTCTTAGCAGGGGTAGCTGTATTCATTCCAATGCTTGTGGCTTTGGTTAAGGACACGTTTGATGCACACGGACTCTAGGCGAAGGTTATTTTTGTTGAGTTGGCTTTGAGAAAAAGAACAGATATATTCCAAAGCCAAGTTTAATTGCCGCATCAATATAGGCAGTTATTGTCAGTGGAATATCTGGGAAAATATATCCTGCAGCAATATTGACGGCGCAGAGTATGGCCAGATGAATCATCGATTTTCCGTGTACAAAGTAATAGAGGAAAAAGTGCAGTGCGGTGGCCATTAATGCGCCCAGCCAAATAAGCCTCCAGTTTTCAGTTGCAAAAAATGGTCCACCTAATAAAAACATCAAAATGAATAAGAAAATTACAGCATACAAAGACATTTTGTTCTGGAACTTACTTGAAGGACCATCAGAAAACTTATTGAGAACTTTCTTATTTGTATTTATAGATAAGAAGGCAGCAACATATCCAAAGCTAAATACGGACATATTGATAATCTGCTTTCCGCCTATTACGGTAGCTGCAAAAATGATGAGAGCTACAACAATTAACCAGAGACCACATGATTTCTTATAATTAAAGCTTAGCTTCTCGTTTTTGTTATATTCCAGAAAGTTCATAAGTTTCTCCCTCAATCGAACGACTTGCCATAATACTTCTGACCGTATGCTTTTACAATCCAGTTGCCTATTTTTAATAATTGAGGTGCAGAAGACAAACAGGTTTAAAAGGCAGTCATTCATTTCAATGTCTACGGTTTTAAATTGTCAGCAATGTATTACCAAACCGATCTTTTGCGAATTTCTAAAAAAGTTGAGTTTGACGGTTGCAAGAGAGGCGGGTTTCTCGTAATATATCCCTTGCTGCATCCCCAGCAGCAAACATATTCGGGCGTTTAGCTCAGGGGGACGAGCGCTTCCCTGACACGGAAGAGGTCATAAGTTCAAATCTTATAACGCCCACCAACTGTTCACAGGTCAGAGCAATCTGACCTGTTTCTTTTTAACTTTATAAATAGTAATCATTATTGTTATTGACAAATAAGTTAAAGAAGGTAAACTATCTAGATAGCACGTTTTACAAATTGTTTTACTTACAGAAAGGAACTGACTATGTCTCTTATTGGTAAGCAAATTGGTGATTTTAAGGTAAACGCATTCCACAACGGCGACATCACTGAAGTAAGCAAGGAGTCCACACTGGGTAAGTGGAGCCTGTTCTTCTTCTATCCAGCTGACTTTACCTTTGTCTGCCCAACCGAGCTTGAGGATCTTGCAAACAACTATGACAAGTTCCAGGCTGCTGACGCAGAGGTTTACTCTGTTTCCTGCGACACCGAGTTTGTCCACAAGGCATGGCACGAGGAGTCCGAGCGTATCTCTAAGGTAACCTACCCAATGCTCGCAGACCCAGCTCACGTTCTTGCAAGGAACTTTGAGGTTCTTATTGAGGACGCTGGCCTTGCTGAGCGCGGTGCATTCATTGTTGACCCAGAGGGTGTCATTCAGGTTGAGCTTGTTACCGCTGGCGGCATTGGTCGTAACGCTGAGGAGCTTCTCCGCCTTCTCCAAGCTGCACAGTTTGTTGCAGAGCACGGTGACCAGGTCTGCCCAGCTAAGTGGCAGCCAGGCGCTGAGACCCTGAAGCCAAGCCTTGACCTTGTTGGTCAGCTCTAAGATCTAGGGAGCTTGCAATGACCGACGTCAAAGACCTCTACGACGCGGTGATTATCGGCGGTGGGCCAGCAGGGCTCACCGCCGCCCTCTATCTGGCCCGTGCTCACTACCGTGTTCTGGTTGTCGAGAAGGACCATTTTGGCGGACAGATCACTATCACTAATGAGGTTGTTAATTATCCGGGAGTTTTCTCTACTAGTGGCTCTGAGCTTTCAGAAACCATGCGTAAGCAGGCTGAGGCCTTTGGCGCAGAGTTTTTGCTAGCAGAAGTCACTGACCTGGACATGTCTGGAGATGTCAAGGTAGTTCACACTACTAAAGGTGAGCGTCCCTGCCTCTCCGTTCTTCTCGCCACTGGCGCTCATCCACGCCATATTGGCTTTGTGGGAGAAGAGGACTACCAGGGCCATGGCGTTGCGTACTGCGCTACCTGCGACGGCGAATTCTTTACCGGCAAAGAAGTCTTTGTCATCGGCGGAGGCTTTGCAGCTGCGGAAGAGAGCGTATTTTTGACTAAGTACGCAAAGCACGTCACAGTTCTTGTGCGCGAGGAAGCGTTTACCTGCGCTCCCGCATCGTCTGAGGCTGCTCGTACCAATCCAAATATTACGGTTCTCTACAACACGCAGGTTGAATCCGTTGCCGGAGATTCCGCACTCAGGTCTATTACGTATAAGAACCTCAAGACGGGCGAGAAGACCACCTTTGCGCCAGAAGATGGCGATTCTATTGGCGTGTTTGTCTTTGCGGGCTATGCGCCAGAGACTGACCTGGTAAAAGAGCTGGCACAGACTGATGATTACGGTTATCTGATTACCAACGAGCACCAGGAAACAACCTGTGAAGGTCTCTTTGGCGCAGGTGATGTGTGCCAGAAGCCATTGCGTCAGGTTGCAACGGCTATTGGTCAGGCGGCAACTACCGCTACCGAGATGGAGCGCTACATTAAGCGTGCGCAAGAAAAGAGCGGCCTTGTTCCGCAGATGAACGTCACGCGCATCTCGTCCAAGAAGGAAGCTCCTGAGGCTCCAGTGGCCAAGACTGCCACTGACTCCGGAGAGCTCTTCACCGATGACATGAAGGCGCAGCTTAACGCTGTCTTTGAGCGTATGGCACGTCCGCTTGTGCTCCAGTTGGAGCTTGATCAGAGACCTGTCTCTGAGGAGCTCGTAGCTTATATGGAGGAGCTTTCTTCTATGACCGACAAGCTGAGCGTTCAGACGGTCTCCGACACGGGCGAGAAGAACCTTCCCGTTGTTCGTGTTTGCGCACAGGATGGCACGCCAACAGGTCTTGCGTTCCACGGAGTTCCTGGCGGCCATGAGTTCACTTCGTTTGTGCTAGGACTCTACAACGCTGCAGGTCCTGGTCAGCCTATCAGTGACGAGGATAAGGCATCTATTGCCGCTATTGAGTCAAAGACACATCTTCAGGTCTTGGTGGGACTCTCTTGTACCATGTGCCCAGATGTTGTTGTGGCTGCTCAGCGCATTGCTGCAGATAATCCTCAGGTCACCTGTGATGTCTACGACATCAGTCACTTCAAGGAGCTCAAAGACACCTACGACGTCATGAGCGTCCCTTGCTTGGTTATCAACGACGGTCAGAAGGTTGACTTCGGAAAGAAGAACCTCTCTCAGATTTTGTCGCTGATTCCGTAAGATCCATTCGCGTCAAGGAGAGGGAGACGCTAATGAATATGCCGAGAAGATCAACGGTCTTCTCGGCATTTTTTTCGACGTATGAAGTAAGCGTATGAAGCTTGTCTAGAGCTCCAAGGGCACGTCATCTTTATAGAGCTTTTTGCTGGTAGAGGCCTGCATCGGTAAAGCCCTGAGCGCGATAGTAAGCGCGCGTTCCAATTGAGCTGATGACGTTAAGGCTGGTATAACCCGCCTCAGCTGCGATAGAGGAGGCTTTAGCAAGAAGCTTTTGGCCCAAACCTTGATGCTGAGCAGACATTCCTTCTACGCCCAGTGAGAGCGCCTGTCCGTACACATGAAGCTCTCTGATCATGGCTTGGCCTGGCTGTACCAGCAGTTCATCGGCAGAAACATCACATGCGCCAGAGGTCAGCTTATCCCAGTGGGGAAGCGAAAGCCTACAGAAACCTGCGATTTTGTTGTCAGCAGTTACCCACTGCAGGAAGTGCTCATCGCTGACTGCGGTGGTGTAGGCATAGTCTTGAAGGGTAAGCTCTGCGGCGCGTACCTGCTGCTGGTTAATCTCTCTAAAGCGAATTTCCTGCACGCGACCTGCAACGTCTTCAGCGGCAAGCTCCTGCTCCACCATTTGGCGTAGGTTGGTGTGTTTATTTCCTACCAGAATATCGGTGGCACTAATGTCTCTAATCATGCGAGAAATGCGCACGTATGGAGGCGTGTTAAGTACGTCTTGAACAAGTACGTCTACCAGCTCATCTTTGGCATATGGTTGCCACACACCTTCACGATACTTCTGCACCAGCTGCGTTCCAGACACCAGCGCACAGGGGTAGAGCTTGATCTCGTCGGGAAGAAATCCTGAATCTGTAACAAACGTCTTGAAGTCCTGTTTATCTGCCTCAGGAGTTGCCCCAAGAAGATTAACCATTAGATGAGAATGGATTTTAAATCCGTATAAACGGATAAGTGAAAAAGCTCGCTTAATCTGCGCGGCCGACATCTGGCGCTTGTTTGCATCAAGGATTTCTTGACGCGTGCTTTGAATACCAATTTGAATTTTGGTGCATCCAAGCTGCCTAAATATGCGCAGGTTATCTGGCGTGATGGTATTGGGCCTGGTCTCAATTACAAGGCCAACCACACGTGCAGCGGCTGTCTCATTAACGTGTTGCTGTTCTACCAGCTCATCATACGTGCTCTCCATCTGAGACCACGCGCTTTGGTGAGGTTTGCTAGTGTCGTAGAGCTTATGAAAAGCCTGGTTATACGTGGCAGTATCATCAAAGACTGCCGCCTGCTGTTTAGCAACAAAAGAAGAGAGAGCTTCCTCTGTGTTCTTTAGCTCAAATGAGGTGTACCAATTAAGGCGCCCCTGAATGTAGCTAGGAGAGTTGGGCCAGTCATTGAGCGCACGAAAGAGTTCTTTGATAAACCAGTACTGATAGCCCTCTGGATAATCGCTCCAGGTACCACCAAGTACAATAAGCTCCACTTTGTCAGTTGAGTGACCCATCTGGTGAAGTGCCTGAAGGCGAGCAGCAACTTGTACGTATGGATCAAAAAACGTAAGTTCAGCACGCTGACAAGCAGGCTCGTTAGCAAGGTAGCTTTTAGGCATACGTAGATCACAGGGACAATAGATGCAATTGCTTGAACAGGTATGAGGCCTCGTGATAACCGTAATGGTTGCTACACCAGAAGCGGTGCGACGCGGCTTCATGCGCACAGAGCGGATAAATCTTTCTTCCAGCTCGGGCGTCACGTTCCACGATTGCCAGAGCTCATTGTTTTTCTGCTTGACCTGCAAAAAATAGGGAAGAATCGCTCGCTTGGGAATGAGTTTCTCGCGCTCTGTACTGTGGGCACTAGAGTCAATTCCGCTGTTGTGCGAGTTGATGAGCATCTCAAGCTGATGCGTATCAAGCGCTCCTTGTGAGCCATCTCTGAGCTGCTGCAATATGTCCAAAATGAGTTCATCCATACAAACAGTATAGGCAATAAGGCGAGCTTCTGGCCTTTAGGAGTAAGACGGTGACGTAAAATCTCTGTATGGATACTTCTTCTCACATAACGCACACTCAATCTATCAGCGCATCTACGGCTGAGCGGCTGAGCCTCGTGACCTCTGAGTTTTATGCTCAGCAGGCACAGAGTTTCTCGGCAACGCGTCAGACGCCTTGGCAGGGATGGCAACGGTGCCTAGATGCCATGCCTCAGCTTTCAGCTGGCGAGAAACCCTCTGTACTTGATATTGGTTGCGGTAACCTGCGCTTTGCTCGCTTTCTTTGCGATGAAGCGGGGATTGTTCTGGCAAAGTATTTTGCTGTAGATAATTGCAGACCACTGGTGGAGAGTGGAGATGCAGGCACTCACGTCTCTGAGCTGGAGTTTATTGAGCTAGATGTGATAAAGAGCCTGCTTGATAACACGCTTTCTTCTGAACTGACTGTTTCGGCCTGTAATTTAGTGGTTGCGTTTGGATTTTTGCATCACGTACCAGGGACAGAGAAGAGGCTTCAGCTTCTACGTACGTTGTTAGAGAAAACAAAACCTGGCGGCTATGTCTGTGTTTCTTTCTGGCAGTTTATGAACAGCCAAAAACTTGCTGTTAAAGCTCAAGAAACCACTGCTCAAGGGCTGCAAGCATTACATTTAGATGCATCAGAGCTTGAGGAGCATGACTATCTGATTGGCTGGCAAGATAAGGAGAATACCTGGCGCTATTGTCATCATTTCTCGCAAGAAGAGCTTGATGAGCTTCTTGCAAGTCTTGGCTCTGACGTGCACGTTTGTGCACAGTTTAGTGCGGATGGTAAAGATAATAATCTTAATCGCTATGTGATTTTGCAACGCGTGTAACTGTCCAGACAATATCTTGCTAAAAATGACCTCGTACAAGATAATCCCCCGCACAGAAATTGAACTGCCTCCCATTTCTTGGACACGAGAAATAGGAGGCAGTTCAAAACACACCTAAGTCGGATAATCTGTCAAAAAGACGTATACATTACGCGGAAATTACCTCAATCATGCAGATTATCGTCATTAGGTGTGTAAAATGCCCGCATCTGAGCAGAATATCCGACTTAGGTGTGTTCCGTAGATACAGAATTTATTGATAGTTAAATTCCTTATATTTGTCTATTCATGTTTAAGCATATTAGGTGAAGTTTATGCATAGATATGCATATCAGGTAGTGTGAGCGCCTAGCTGCCTGGCTATCTTGATTAAGAACATGTCGATTCTTCGGCAGAACCTCACAAAGCTGCGCTATTTTGTGGGCCAGGCCTAAAAGCCGACGCTAACACGCTACAGAATCATAATCCCCCGCGCACTTTCTGCACGAGGGATTTGCATTCAGTAGGCAAAGTGGACGTATAAGCCGGGTTCTGTCGCGGACAACCATTTATCTACTACCAGCATTGCTACTGGTCTCTAGCGCGCAACCCGAGCGCAGTGCGGGCCACACCATAGCGCTCCTATTTGCGTTTGCTCCGGATGGGGTTTACCAAGCCACGCTGTTGCCAACATGCTGGTAGTCTCTTACACTACCGTTTCAGCTTTTCTCTTTACGCGAATGCGCAGGTGAGAGTCTTCTTTTCTGCGGCACTTTCCGTCGGGTCACCCCGCCTGGCCGTTAGCCAGCATCCTGCCCTGTGGAGCCCGGACTTTCCTCATAGCACCCTTCCACTTAGCTGGACGGGCACTCCGCGGTTGTCTGGTCCACTTTGCATGGGCGATTGTATCACGTTCATAAGGCCAGAAGCTCCGAAGTCAAATAATCTCCAAGTAAATGAGATGTGCGAGGACGCGGGTTTCTCGTTGTATGTTCAGTGAAGCAAGGCGGAGGAGGCGGAGAAGAGCGTAATTTGGCACGCTGTGTTCATGAAAAGCAACGGTGGTCACTTTGAACGCTGCTATGATAAAGAGGCTTAAACACGAAAGGACTACCATGGGACTCTTTGATCTTTTCAAGAAATCTTCCAAGGCTGCTGCGCCAGAGGCTCTTGTTGTTTCTGATTACGCTGAAAAAACAATTTATGCACCAGCAAGCGGAAAAGTTGTTGCGCTAGAGAATGTTCCTGATCCTGTTTTTGCAGGTGGCATGCTTGGACAGGGCCTGGGTATTTGGCCCTCTGAGGGTGTTGTGTACGCGCCAGTTTCGGGCACTATTACCGCAACCACTCCAACTGTTCATGCGTTTGGAATTACGGCCGATTCTGGTGAAGAGGTTTTAATTCACGTGGGTGTTGATACCGTTGAGATGAAGGGCGACGGCTTTACCGCCCTTGTTGAGCAGGATCAGCACGTTGAGGTTGGTCAGCCTCTGATGACGTTTGACCTGGATAAGGTTAAGGACGCGGGTCATCCTGAGGTAGTCATTCTTGCTATCACTAACTCTAGCGAGTACAGCAACGTAAGGGTTCTTGCTTCAGCAGACCAGCTGGTTTCTGCTGGCGAGAAGGTCTGTGTGCTCGCATAACTGCGGCACTGCAGTTGCTCCATGTCTGACACATCTTACAAGACAATCAAGCTGGACTTTGTTGCGGAAGGTTTCTTTGAAGACAGAAAGAGCCGCTTCATTGCCCAGCTTTGTCATGTAGAAACAGAGTCAGAAGCACAAGAGTTTCTCGCCAGGGTAAGGGCAAAGCACTATAACGCTCGCCATAACGTGCCTGCATGGATCTTGGAGGACGGGACAGAGCGTGCCTCCGACGACGGAGAGCCTTCTAGAACGGCGGGAATGCCGGTGCTGGAGGTATTGCGCGGCGCGGGGCTTAAGAACGTCTGCTGCGTTGTCACGCGCTACTTTGGCGGAACGCTTTTGGGTCCTGGAGGACTTGTTCGTGCGTATACGGCAGCAACTCAAGAGGCTTTGGCTGCTGCTGAGGAAGCGTCTGCTGTTCAGGAAATGCTGCAGGTTGTGAGGGTGGAGTTTTCGGCCCCGTATAACCTGTATGAGCAGATTCAACGCCTGGTCTCAGATACCGGCGGCAAGGTTATAACGGCAGAGTTTGGAGCGGACGTTTTTCTCGCCATAGACTTTAGGTGCGGAGAAGAAGCGGCGTTTACGGATGCGCTGACAGAGCTCAGTGCTGGAAAGATTACAGCCGAGGTCTCCGCGGCGCGTTTTGATCTGTTCTAGTGAAAAGACCGGCACAGAAATTCTGTACCGGTCTTGTTGTATTTTTAAACCCGAGTTTGGCGGAGCTCGGTTGTGCGTAGTTCTTACTTGCGATTACGACCACCAAGGGAGTAACCAAGGTTCTCCCAGAAATCAATCTGGACATCTTCGCCCTCGTCCCAAACCTTGAGCAGGTCCTCTGGAACGTACTGACGACGAACATCAGCCTCGCCACCGTAGAGGCGGAACCAGTCTGCGCTCATGATGAGGTAGCCATCTTTACCGGAGTCCTTACCCCAGCTGTTCTCAATACGCCACTGCTTAGCCTTACCGTCCTTATCAAGCTCAACGCCCTGGAAAGTCATTGCGTGGGTAAGAGAAGTCTCATAGTTTTCAATCATTGCCTCGCGATCCATGTCAAAGTCAAGACCAAAGAGGCCGTTGTAATCCATGGTGTCGGTTGAGAGAACGTAGTTGAAGTCCTCGTTGTGGCGAGGGAACTCCTGCATAACGTCGCAGGCCATGCAGACAGGGTTGCCGTCCTTCAAAGAAGCAATGGTAGCTGCCTCAAGAACCTCTGGCTCAACGTTCAAGAAGCGAGTCTTAATGCCGCCCAAAACGGTATCGATGAAGGTTGGGTGATACACCTTTCCGTAAGGATATTTCTTGCTTGGAACAGAGATGAGCTGGACAAAGCCACGAGGATCAACGCCACAATAGCGCTCTGCAAACTCAAGAGGAGTGATGCCAAAGTCGCGAAGAATCTGAGTGCCTTCCTCGTCTTTCTCGCCGTCCTTCTTGTCTTTGTTGTCAGAAGCCTTACTTGGCTCAACAGGGGAGAGCTTTGCCTTATCTACCTGTGCGTTTTTGCCAACCTTGCACTCAAAGTCAAAGGTTAGAGGTGGCTCGCCAAGGCAGACGGATAGGATCTGGTGGAAGCCCTTAAGCTGCTCCTGCTTAAGCGCACGAAGCTCGTCTTGAGACTTGCCAGCTGCGTATGCTGCGCGGAGTTCGCCAGCGCTCTTCCTGAACAGGCGGTCAATGCGCTCGTCCATCTGGGTGGAGTTCTTGGAGCAAGCAGTCTCTGGCATGGCATCCTTAGGAACCAGGCCGTACTTCTCAACCAAGCTCATAGCAAATGAGTAGTAGCCGCCGTCGCCAATGCCCTCGGTCAGAAGTGTGTGGACAACACGAGAATCGGTTGGCTGGTCAGCGGTCTGAATGATGTACTCAAGCGCGGAGTTAGCCTTCTCAAGCTTGTCGTAGAACATGCCATATGCCTGGCTGAACTCAAAGGTATCAACGTCAAGCTTCTTGATTGCCTCCTGGCGAAGCACGTTGAAAGAAGAGAACATCCAGCAGCGACCACTCTGGCGCTGGTTGGTGACGTCGCCGGTCTTTGCAACAGCAACACCGTAGGTGTCAGCGTAGGTGCGCATGGTAGTGATGTCGCGAGCAGCTGCGGAAACGCCCATAGAGGTTACGGAGTTGCGAGCAACGCGGTTAGCGCGGTCTGCGCTAAAAGCAGTAGTTTCCTCGTTTGCCCACTGTGGATTTACGGTCTGATCAGCCATTACGGCTCCTTTTGTTAGTAGCGTTTAGAAAAACCTGGCGAGAAGATCGATCTTCTCGCCAGGTGGTTTGTACCTTAGCGAAGTGCTGCAAGAGAGCCCATTGGATCCCATGGCTCGAGGACAGTTGCCTTCTCGGTCTCAAAGGTCTTGAGCTGCTCAGGAGTGAGGTACTTCTTGTCAACAACAATCTGGTAGACGTACTCGTCAAACCATGGGTCGGAGATGGTGTCAAAGCCATCGCGGCCGTGGTCTTTACCCCAGCTGTTCTCAACCTTCCAGAGGGTGGTGTTGCCCTCGGCGTCAAAGTTAACACCCTCAAGAACCATAGCGTGTGTCATGAGAGACTCGCCGTAGTCAAGGCGCTCAGCACGGTTAAGAGCACCCTCAACAGGGAAGCCAAAGAGACCATCAACGTCGAGCGCACGGGTATCCATGATGCCCTCTTCACGAAGGTAAGACTGAGCAACATCGCAACCAAACCAGACAGGAAGGTTGTCCTTAAGCTGAGCTACAGCGAGGCGCTTAAGCTCAGGAATCTCAAGGTTGAGGTAACGTACGCCACCACCCTCAACAACGTTGCCCAAGCGGGAAACGGTGTAGGTGTGGTTGAAAGGCTTATCTGCGGTTGGCGCAGAGATGATTGAGATGTAATCATCAAGGTTCATGTCAACAGTCTCAGCGAAGAACTCCTGAGGAGTAAAAGTGCCGGAAAGAGCGAGGTTATCGTCCTTATCGCGCAGACGGGCCTCAAAAGATACAGGAGGCTGACCCAGGCAGGTTACTAGCAGGGTATAGACGTCCTCCATCATCTCTTTCTTCATCTCACGCAGAGACTCAAGGGGCTCACCAGCTGTTGCGGTCTCACGAAGACGCTTTGCGGCGCTACGAAGATAGCGGGTGAGGTATGCGTCCATCTCGTGGGTGTTGCAAGAGTTAGCAGTTTCTGGCATAGCGCTCTTTGGCACAACGCCGTACTTCTTAACAAGGCTCTTGAACATATCCCACTGACCGCCATCACCAATTGGGTCGGTAAGCAGGAAGGATACAAGACGACCATTCAGAGGCTCATCAAGGGTATCTAGAATGTTCTCAAGGAACCAGTTGGACTTCTCCATTTTGTCCCAGAACAGTGGGTATGCCTGAGAAAGCTCAAAAGTGGAAAGGTTGTATTTCTTGATGATGCGATATCTAAACGTATTGAGTGAAGCAAACATCCAGCAACGACCAGAACGCTGCTGGTTGGTACGGTCGCCCTGCTTTACCTCAACATCAAAGGTAAGAGGATTAAGGGCAACACCTTCTGGTACACGAGCTGCTTTTCTAACACCAGCGCTTGTAGCAGCATTTTTAGCTACAGTATGAGCGCGGTCGGACTCAAAGTTCTTCTGAGCCGCTGCAATGTCGTCGAAGGAAATGCTTTTCATCTGATCCATGTGATCTCCTTAACCGGAATAGGTAACACAAAAACTATATTCCCAATTAAGGGGTCCCTAGTCTAAGAGTTACCAGTTTGAAACTTTTATTTTTGAGAAGTTTTTTGATCAAACGGTTTTGTAAATTCAGAGAGATTTTGTGGCGTCATTAAATTGGCGAGAAAATATTTTTATCCAATTTACCAGCGGCAATAGAAGTATTAGCACATAGAACATATGTTTGTATTAGTAGTTATTGTCCGGCGAATCGGCTACACTATACAAAGAAATTAAGAGCCCTTGGTAAAAGAACAAATTTTGAAGCATAAAGAGAAGAGCGTAGAAAAAGATGGCATTTGTTCACCTCCACAACCACTCAGATTTTTCCATTCTTGATGGAGCTAGTCGTGTCCCAGACATGGTTAGTAAAGCTGTAGAGTTTGGTATGCCAGCACTTGCTCTTACTGATCATGGGTATCTCTTTGGAATTCCAGATTTTGACCTTGCATGCCGTAAGTACAATGAGGCGCTTAAAGACTTTGACCAGTGGTGCCATGATGTGGAATGTTTTGAAAAGGGTTGGGATCTAGAAGAGCCTCTTGCAGATGATCCAAATGCTGGTGAACATGATAAAATTCATGCTCAGTGGGCTTCTGATGTTCAAATTTGGAATCAAACACATGACATTGAGGCAGTAAAAGCCAATAAACCTTCTCCACTTATTAAGCCAATTTTTGGCTGTGAAGCTTATTTCATTCTTGATGATTGTATTGAGAAGGGCACTAAGCAGGTACGTTATCACCTTATCCTGCTTGCTAAAAATGAGACCGGCTATGTCAACCTAATGAAGATGATGTCAGAAGCTGGCTCAAAAGATATGTTCTATTACAAGCCACGCACTACGCTTGAGATGCTCAAGCGTTATCACGAGGGAATTATCTGCACTTCAGCTTGTGTTTCTGGCATCATTCCTCGTATGTTGTTTGAAGGTCGTTCAGAAGAAGCAGAGCGTTGGGCAAAAATCTATCGAGATATTTTTGGAGATGATTTCTACCTAGAGATTCAAGATCACGGCTTGTCTGATCCAAGCTGGGGCGGATATACCGATAGAACCCTTGCTGAGCGCATTGTAAAGATGGGTCATGACCTTGGTATTAAGGTAGTTGCTACCAACGATAACCACTATCTCACTAAAGAAGACGCAAGTGTGCAAGACATTGCTTCATGCATTGGCTCTGGCGCCCGTGTAGATGATGAGAACCGCAAACGCATGACAGGCAGTGAGTTCTATCTCAAGAGTGAGCAAGAAATGCGTCAGCTTTTCTCGTGGTGCCCTGAAGCTATCGAGAACACCATTGAAGTTGCAAATAAATGCAACTATGAGCTGGACTGGACTCATATGTACCTGCCAAAGTTTCCAGATTTGGCAGAAGGAGAGACCTCAGAGGAGCGCTTTAGAAAAGAGTGCGAGCTTGGCCTTGCAAAACGTTATGGAGATGATTGGCAAAATGTTGTCATCAACGAGATTAACGTTAAAGATCGTTTTGAGTATGAGTACGACATTATCTGCAAAAAGGGCTTTGCTGATTACTTCTTAATTGTTCAGGAATATGTTCGTTGGGCAAAAGAGAATGGCATTGGTGTAGGTCCTGGTCGTGGATCTGCAGCGGGCGCTATTGTTGCATATGCCATGGATATTACCTCGTTTGATCCTCTTGAGAATGGCCTCATGTTTGAGAGATTCTTGTCTCCTCAACGTTCAGAGATGCCAGATATTGATATGGACTTCGATGATGAGCGTCGTCTTGAGGTTGTTGAGCATGTCCGTCAGATTTATGGATCTGAGCGAGTTTCTCACGTTATTACGTACTCAACCATCAAGGCTAAACAGGCAATTAACGATGCTTGTCGTGTTCTAGGATATCCCGTTTATATGGGACAGCGTCTTTCTAAGATGATCCCTGGTGATCCTAACGCGCATCTAAAATTTGTTCTTCATAAAGCTCAAGAAGGCCAAAAGGGTGCCGATCAGTATTCTGCTGATTTTGAAGATGCGTACGAGAATGATCCTGATGCTAGAAGAATCATTGATGCTGCTCTATCTATTGAGGGCTTGCATCGTGGTGAGGGTGTGCATGCTTGTGCAGTTTTGATTGCTCCTACGCCTGTTAATGACCACGTTCCTACCAAGGTAGATACCAAGGGTGGTGTAGAAATTACGCAGTACGAGGGACATTCTGTCGCAGACATGGGCCTTCTTAAGATGGACTTCTTGGGACTAAGAACTCTAACGGTTATTTCTCGTGCAATCAAAAACGTGAAGGATAACTACGGTATTGATATCGATGTAGATAACATTCCGTTTACAGACCCAGAGATTTATAGACTTCTGAGAGAAGGACGAACCGCTGGCGTTTTCCAGGTTGAGTCTGCAGGCATGACTGCAACCATTAAGGGCATGAGACCAACAGAGTATAAGCACATCGTCGCACTTATCGCTCTGTATCGTCCTGGTCCTCTTAACGCAGGTATGGTTACCAGTTATATCAACCGTATGAACGGTAGAGAAGAAGTCAAAGATTACGATCCACGTCTTCATGACATCTTGGAAGAGACCTACGGAACCATGGTCTATCAAGAGCAGGTTATGCAGATTTCTATGAAGATGTCTGGTTTTACCGCAGGTGAGTCTGACAAGGTAAGAAAAGCAGTAGCAAAAAAGAAGATCAAACTCATGCAGGAGGTTGTCCAGCACTGGGATGACGGAACTGATGAGACCATGGAAGCTCACTGGAAAAACGGTGCAGTTCGTAATGGATTTGATCGTTCAGTTGCAGAAAACATCTGGGATGATGTTCTTGAATTTGCTTCTTATGCATTTAACAAGTCCCACTCTGCTGGTTATGCAATTCTTGTTATGCAGACTGCGTGGATTAAGGCACATTATCCACACGAGTTTATGGCAGCAGTTCTTACCTCGTATATGGGCAAGACAGATAAGATTGTCCACTACGTAAGCGCTTGTCGCCATGAGGGAATTAAGATTCTTCCACCAGATATTAATGAGTCTGGTAAAGACTTTACGGCTACTAAAGAGGGTATTCGTTTTGGCTTTGCAGGTATCCGTGGTGTAGGCGCTGGTGTTGGCGAAGCAATCATGCTTGAGCGCCAAAAAGGCGGTCCTTTTGCCAACATTCATGATTTTGTTGATCGTGTTGATGCAAGCCAGGCAAAGCGCAATGTTGTTGAAGCTCTTATCAAGGCAGGAGCTTTTGACTCAACAGGCTATACCCGTATGCAGATGATGAGTTTTGTGGATAAGAACAATCCACAAAACATTATCGATGCTGCTACTAAGCGTCAAAAAGATAAAGCCGTTGGTCAGTTCTCAATGTTTGATATGTTCGCAGAGGTGGAGGGCTCTGGTTTTAGCGATATTGTCCCAGAGCCAGACGGCGTTGAGTGGGATAGGCGATTCAAGCTTACTAAAGAGTACGAAGTCCTAGGTATCTATGTCTCTGACCATCCACTTCGTCCGTATGAGTACGCCCTTGCTAAAAGTAGAGATTATGCTCTTGCAGAGATTGAAGAGAACGTAGAGGTTCAGCTTCCTAATGGTGCTATGTCTCAGCAGTTTAAGGTGCCAGAAGGTAAACCTATTCGCTTTGCTGGCATGGTTACCAACGTTATGAAGCGCACCACTAAAAACGGCGATCCAATGGCAATTGTTACGCTAGAAGACATGGAGGGAAGCGTCACCATTGTCATGTTCCCTAAGCTCTACAAGAAGGCTGCAAGACTTCTTGCTGGCGATGTTGACCCAGAGACTGGCGAGAGCCAGAGCGACATCTTCATTTCTGTTCTTGGAAAGCTTGAGCGCTCTGATAGAGGAGATCAGGTTATTGCTCAAGAAGTTAATCCTATTGAGCTTAACAGTGCTAACAACACGCCAAAGACACTCGTTATTCATATGCCTGCTTCTCAACTTCAAAGACAGGCTATCGAGGCACTTGGACAGATTTTCTCGCGCTATCCCGGCATGGACTGTATTGAGATTAGGGTAGAAACAGATATGGGCGATGTCATGCGCATGGAAATTCCTACCAGAATTGATGGACGAAGTATGGTTCTTTTGACTGAGCTCAAAGATTTTATTGGACAAAGCGGATTTGCACAGATTGTTTAGATTTTGTCGAATCTAAATTTGCACGTTACTCTTAAATAATAACTGTTACTATTTAAGTAGCACTTGCTAAGAAATTCTGACATCTTCGGATGTCGTGAGAGGAGAAAAAATGATCGACGCAAAGTTTTATCGTAACAAGGAGACAGGCGCTGTTGTTTACGGTGTCGCAGGCAACGTAGAGGCAGCAGACCTTGAGCTTCTCCAGGCTGGCGTTACTGATGGCGCAGCTGAGAAGCACGTTCCATTTGTTACTCGTGAGGGCAACACCGTTACCGTCCGCGTTGGCGAGGTTGCTCACCCAATGCTTGAAGAGCACTACATTGAGTTCATTGCTCTTGTTTCTGAGAACGGCGCTCAGTTCGCACAGCTTAAGCCTGGCCAGGAGCCAGTTGCTACCTTCACCCTTGAGGAGGGCGTTGAGGCTGAGGCTTATGAGTACTGCAACCTTCACGGTCTTTGGAAGGCTTCCCTCTAAGACTAGCTGCGTATTCAACAAACTAAGCTTATCTGTGAATTTGAACGGAGCTGCTACCTGCGGCTCCGTTTCTTATTACTACATCTGTTTGTTTTTGGGTAAAAACAAACTAAGTACTTCATGATAGGAATGGTATGCGCATAGCAGTTGCACAAATGAATACTCAGGCTGGTGATTTTGAGTTTACCGCTCAGACTATGCTGGAATATGCTCAGAGAGCCCAACAACAAGGCGCTGAGCTAGTAATTTATCCTGCGCCAACCCTTACAGGACTGCTCAGTGTGCCAGAAGCTGATACAGAAGGTCTTTTTGCAGACCTCTCTGAGATTATCAACTCACTTTCAGAAAAACTTCCTATTGCGGCTCTTATTCCTGTTGTAACAGAGTTTGATGGAAGCGCAGCGAGCGAGGCTCTTCTCGTCAGAAACGGAGCCGTAACCCCGCTTAAATTGACTGCCCAGATAGCGCACATGAGTGCTCTTGCTCGCTCTGCCAGCTCCGCACAAGCATCTGGCGAGAATACCGTTGAGCTTGCAAAGTTTGAAGCAGGTGGCCTTACGTTTGGCGTTGCTTTTACCTATGACGATCTTGACGCATGGCAAGATGTCGACGACTCGTTAGATGCCGTTATTTACCTGCCGTATTTTGGCTTTGCTGTTGATGATTCTTCATCTGCTATGGGTATGGCGGTGGCAGAAAGCCGCTATCTGGGAGATGTTGAAGAATTTGATAGCTGGCTTATTGCGGCAAACGCTGTTGGCGCTTACGGCAATCAGGTGTTTTGTGGTTCAAGTTTCTTCTTGTCACCTTCAGGAGATTTGGTCAAACAAGCAGCATCATTCTCAGAAGATATGGTTGTCTGTGATGTTGACCAAGACACCATCGAAAACTTTGATAGAGAAGACACGGCGGGTGTCTATAACAGCGCGCTTACCACCTGGGGCGTATTGGCTATAGGCGTGCGTGATTACACAGTAAAATCTGGCTTTGACGGCGTGTTTATTGCAGTTGATGGCTCGCTCAATTCTCTTGTTACCATGGCTCTTGCTTCAGATGCTTTAGGTCCTATGCGCGTGCACGTACTGCTGCTTCCAAACAAAGATTCTCGAGCAGCAAGTGCTGCAGAGCTTCTTACCGCAAGACTTCGTGTTAATAAGGTTGCCGTGGACAACACGGTTTTCTCGACATTGACCGACGCAAAGCTGATAAGTGCATATGGCTATGCATATGCTGACCAGCACAATTATCTAACGCTCGAGACTGCCGATAAAACTATTCTTGCGCTCAAGGGAACAGAGATCTCTAGCGCTCACTCTCTGTGGCCGCTGGGTGATATGTATCACGCAGATATTGTTGACCTTGCAAGAGTAAGAAATACCTTCTCGCCAGCTATTGACCATGCCGTTCTAGAGAATATCTCTGAGGTTGTAACTGATGGTCTGGAAAATGTTGCGCCAACTCCTCAAGAACGCATTGAGTTTGTTGATTACGTGCTCACCAGCTACCTTGAATGGAATAAGAGTATTTCTGCCATTGTGGAAGAAATGGGAAAGGCTGACGAGGTTAAGGCAATTATTTCTACGCTCCACGCTCGCCAAAAAGACCGTAGAAACACCACTGAGGTTCTGGAGATGTCTTCAAAGAGCCTCACAAATGCTCAAATTCCACACGCGTCAGTCTGGCAAGACAGAATTAGAGATACAAAGGCTTCAGAATCTGAGCTGATAGAATCATTGCGCAATTCTTTGCGAGAAATTCAGGGGACTTCTATGCATCTGCCTGAGTTGTCAGTTGACCCAACAGAGGCTCAGGAAGGCTTTAAGGATATGCTGGAGCTTTTAAAGGAGCTTGCTCAAGAAACTGACACGCAAATTGGCATGGTTGACCCCAAAATGTGGAGAGGTCCCTTCTCAGAAAATTAGTTGCATCGTTTGCGCAGACTCTGTGATAATATAGAACTAACGTTCTATATTAGGAGGTGCAATGGTAATTCTTGGAATAGACCCTGGTCTTGCTCACACTGGATGGGGAATTGTAGAGACAAGGGGCTCTGAATGCCGTGCACGTGCCTATGGATGCATTACTACAACTGCTGATGAGCCAATAGATATGCGTTTGGGAAGAATCTATAACCAGATTGTTGAGGTTATAGATAAGTTCTCTCCAGAAGCTCTTTCTATCGAGAGTATTTACTTTGGACAAAACGTTAAATCAGCTATTCCTACTGCACATGCTCGCGGAGCTGCTATTGTCGCTTGTTCTAAAGCAGGTCTCACGGTTGGAGAATATACTCCAATGCAGATCAAACAGGCTGTTGTTGGTACAGGAGCTGCAGATAAACAGCAGGTTATGTATATGGTTCAAAATATTTTATGCTTGGATCATCAGCCTCACCCAGACCACGCAGCTGATGCTTTAGCTGCTGCGGTTTGTCACGCTAATCTTGTAAGAACTACCTCGCTTGGAAAGGGAAGAATACAACTATGATTGTCCAGCTTACGGGCACACTTGTATCCGTTACACCTTCAGTTGCTGTTCTCGACGTCAATGGCGTTGGGTATGAGCTGGGTATCTCAGCTTCAACAGCTGCCGCGCTTCCACAAGCAGGCGAGGCGGGCGTTACCGTTTTAACTCGTATGGTAGTCAGAGAAGATTCAATGGAACTCTTTGGATTTGCTTCGCGAGAAGAACGTGCGCTCTTTGATCGCTTGCGTGCAATTTCTGGAGTAGGTCCTAAACTGGCTCTTTCTGTGCTTTCTACGTTTACCCCACAGCAACTTGCTGTGATTGTGGCCACTAACGATGGCAATCGTCTTAAGAGTGTCTCTGGTCTTGGTAAGAAGAAGGCAGAGCGCTTAGTAATTGAACTTTCCGATGTGTTTGCAAAAGATGCAGAGCTTAAGCAGATTGTTGGTCTTACGTCTCCTGCAGACTTTGCTGCTATTCCAAAACCTGGTGTTACCTCGGTAGAATCAGAGGCTATTGAGGCTCTTCTTGGAATGGGCTTTACTTCTCAGGAAGCAACGCTTGCTCTTGAGGGGTATGAAGAGGCTGGTGCTATTACAATTGAAGCTGCTATTGGATATGCACTAAGGCGTTTGGGAAGTGGTAATTAATGTGGGAAGCAGATGCAGATAACTTATTTGAGTCGTCGTCTACTCCAGCTCCGTTTCCAGGACACACTTCTCAGCGTGTAGTTTCTAGTGGACTTCAGGCAGAAGACTTGGAGCAAGATAGAAACCTGCGACCAAAAACACTTGATGAGTATCTTGGCCAGGAGCGTGTTAAATCAAATCTTCGCGTTCTTATTGAGGCAGCAAAAAGTCGTAATGAGCCGCTTGATCATGTTATTTTTTCTGGTCCTCCAGGCCTTGGTAAAACAACCCTTGCAGGTGTTTTAGCAGGAGAAATGGGCTCAAAGTTTCATACAACCTCTGGTCCCGCAATTGAGCGAGCAGGAGATTTAGCAGCAATTCTCACCAATCTAGAAGAGGGAGATATCCTCTTTGTAGATGAGATTCATAGGCTTAATCACCAGGTTGAAGAAATTCTGTATCCAGCAATGGAAGATTTCTTCTTGGATATTGTTATTGGTAAAGGTCCTGCAGCCAGGTCAATCAGGCTTGATATTCCACGCTTTACTCTTGTAGCAGCAACAACAAGAACAGGACTTTTAACTGGTCCTTTGCGTGATCGTTTTGGCATTTCTTATCGTCTGGATTACTACACTATCCCTGAGCTTCAGACTATTGTCATGCGTTCAGCAAACATTCTTGATGTAGAAGTTGATGAGCAGGGAGCTGCTGAAATTGCTTCTCGATCAAGAGGTACGCCGCGCCTGGCAAACCGTCTGCTAAAACGCGTACGAGATTACGCACAAGTTAAAGCTGAAGGCACTATCACCTGGCAGGTAGCCTCAGAGGCGCTCTCATTCTTTGAGATTGATGAGCTTGGTCTAGATGTAATGGACGTGCGTGTTTTACGTGCGCTTTGTGAAACGTTTAGAGGTCGTCCAGTTGGTCTCACAACCATCGCAAGCGCAGTCTCAGAGGACCCATCTACACTTGAAGATGTTTATGAGCCATATCTTTTGCAACAAGGGCTTATCATTAGAACTCCTCAAGGTAGACAGGCAACGCATGCTGCATTTGATCACTTACGTATTCCTGTTCCTACAAAATAGCAGATTGGAACAAAATGCTTCAACGAGATTACATTTTGGAAGTAATCGATGACTTTACTTCGACGGTCACAGCAGGTTTGGGAAATGCTTTAGAGACTCAAACTGAAGAGTCTCTTGATGGGGTAGAAGCAGCTGTTGCAGAACTCATTGATCTGAGCCCAGAGACTGCTCTTGCGCTTTCTCCAGACTCTCTTGTAACCATGATGTTGCTTTCAGGTGTAGCTGATTCTGTTGCAGAATACGTGGTATATGCGCTTGATAGACTCTCTCATGCTTATGAGCAACTAGGGGATGAGGATAAGGCTGGTCTCAGGAGGCAACAGGCAGTAGCTGTAGCACAGTCCTTCTCGGTAGATTTAAGTGCCACACCAGAGCAATTTAAGGATTTTGAAGCAAAGTATTTTGCGTAAGCATGCACTAAAAGAAAACAAATAAACCCCAGCTCAAAGTGAGTTGGGGTTTATTGCTATAGAGCTTCATGTTTATTTAGGTTACCAAATAACAATCTTGGTTCCATAAGGAATGTTGTCGTATACCCACTTAGCATTCTCTGTTGCAAGACGGACACAGCCATGGGAGCCGTTATAGCCAAGTCTACCGTCACGAACGGTGTAACCGTCTGCATGATAGAGGATGGAGTGGATGAGATACTCACCAGAGATGGTTGTGTAGTACCAGCATCTATAACCAGAACCAAAGTAGAGTCCCTTGTTACCTACGGTAAATTGACCATGTGGAGTCCACATGCCTGGCGCTCCTGTGGTGCACTGCCATTCGTACCAAACAACCCAGTTGCCGTGTGAACCTCTGTATACTGCAAAACGATTGCCGGTAGTATCAATTTGAATGAGCCAGTTAGTGGCACTGTAGTAGTTCTGAGCGTAGCGATACATATCGGGGTAGTAGCAAGGCTGCTCCTCCATGGCGCCGTCTGCGCCAGCCCAATAGAGTTTGCCGCCCCAGGTGGTGTATCCAGTTACCATAGTTCCGTTGGAATCAAGATAATAGTCTTTACCATTATCTTTAATCCAACCGGTTCTCATTTTGCCGTCAGCGTCCAGGTAATACCAGCCACTTTTGAGGTGAACCCAGCCGGTTTGTTTCTCACCGTTTGTGTTGAAGTAATAGTACGTTCCCTGGATATTGACCCAATCAGAGGCGGCTGAGCCATCATTGAGATAGTAATAGTCCTTGCCGTTTTCTTTTACCCAGCCGGTTTTTACCTTGTGGTCTGAGCCAATGTGAAGAGTAAGTCCAGGAAGCTTTACGGTACCTGTAGGTTGAGTGCCGTTATCAGCAGTAAAGATTCCATCAGGAGAAAGACGTCCAGTCAGTACTCCATCTGGACCAGCCCAGCGTTTTACGCCATTGGTAAGGGTTACCCAGGAGTTACGGATAAGACCATAACCCTCATCAAAGTAATAGTCTTTGCCGTTAATGGAATGCTCACCAATGTAGGCGGGATTACCTAGCTTTGTAGAGTCAAAATACCAGGTCTTGCCATTTGGGGTATTAAACCAGCCAGATGCAAAAGCGCCGCTTGACTGAGCCCATGCCCATTCGCGGGTAGGCAACTGAACCCAATCGTTTGAAGTCATACCAGCATTTACATCAATGTTGTACGTACCGCTAGAAATCTTAATTACGCCTACAGACAGACGATGGTGTGGATCTTCTGGATCAAAGTAGAACCATTTACCGTTTGGAAGCTGTTTCCATTCAGAGTGGAATGTGCCATCGGTATCAGCCCATGACCAGGAATTGTCTGTACGATGGACCCAACCATTTCTGCGAAGACCATATCCTTCATCAAAGTAATAATACTTGTTGTTAATTTGAGTCTCACCAATTGCAGCTGGATGTTGTGAATCTGAAGGGTCAAAATACCAGGTCTTACCATTTGGAGTATTAAACCAACCAGATGCAAAAGCTCCGCTTGACTGAGCCCAGGCCCAGCCTCCGTTTGGCAGGTGCACCCAGCTATTAGAAGTCATTCCAGCGCTCTCATCTACATAGAAAGTTCCACTAGAAAGCTGAACAACTCCAACCTTCATACGATGGAAGGGGTCTTCAGTATCAAAGTAGAACCACTTACCGTTTGGCAACTGCTTCCAATCGGAGTGGAAAGAACCATCTGAGCCAATATAGGACCAGGTGCCATCTTGATGATGTACCCATCCTTTGGTGACAAGACCATAGCCTTCATCAAAAAAGTAAGCCTTTCCATCAATGAGATGTGCACCTACAAATGCTGGATAAGCATCCTGAGAAGGATCAAAATACCAAGTTTTCCCATTAGGTGTTGTATACCAACCCTTGGCTGCATTACCAGCAGCATCTACATAGTGCCAACCAGAATCATCTTTAATCCACTGGCTTGTGACAAGTGTTCCATCTTCTTTGTAATAGTGGAATTGACCGTTTTCTTGTCTCCACCCAGAAGATTGAGGAGTAGGCGTTGTATTCTCTGTTGGAGCAGCAGGTGTCGGGTTTGTTGTTGGAGTAGTTGTCGTTGGTGCTGCAGGTGAAGCAGGCTGAGAGCTTTCAGTTGCTGTAGGAGAAGTATTTTCAGCTGTTGCAGTAGTTTCAGTTGTTACAACTGGAGCACTTACTGCTGAATTATCAGCGGTCTCTGCAAGAGCAGGAGCAGCGTGGAGTCCGCAAAGCAGGGCTGCACTCAACGAAGCAGCCGCAATAAGCTTTTGTGCAGATGGCTTGTAGGGAGATTGTGTCTTCTTTTTCATGGGATATCCTTTTTAGGGGGATAACTTTCTATATAAATAATAGTTTGATATGTCTGTTATTGTTCTCGTAAATTAATCCTATACAAATTCTCTATCTTCTATGAAAAAATGCTCAACTAATGAGATAAAAATCGTTTAATAGCAGATATATCCTTAAATAAATGCTGGAAAACAGCTTGATTACCTGTGGCTCTACCGGTAGATGGTGTGAAAATCTCCATGAGTGGTTTCTCGCCACATAAGTTGTTGATTAAGGTTATTATATTTCATGTGGCTAAACGTCACGGTATCGCGCTCCACAGGCGCAGTTTTGCCCTGCGGGGCTAAGAAAGAAAGGCACGAAATGGCTCAGGGTACTGTAAAGTGGTTTAATCCAGACAAGGGTTACGGCTTCATCTCTCGTGAGGATGGCGACGATTTGTTCGTTCACTTCTCCGAGATTCAGATGGACGGTTTCAAGACTCTCGATGAGGGTCAGCCTGTCGAGTTTGAGATTACCACCGGACAGAACGGTAAGCTCCAGGCTTCTAGCGTCCACAAGATCTAGTACTTGCGAACACTACCATCAAAAGGAGACCTTCGGGTCTCCTTTTTTGTTACACCGCCATTTTTATAGTTGCATTGCCCAAGAACTTTAATACCAGTGCTTGATGGTGAAGTCAGCAAGTTCAGAGAGTTTCTCGATATCTTGATGTTCATCGTCACAATTAACGGCGCAGGTAATAAGCCCAATAGAATTTCCTGTTTGAATAGCTAGCGGAATGTCCTCAAATAGAATTGTCTTCTCGGCTTGAGCTTTAAGGCGTGCAAGAGCCTCTAAATAGAGATATGGTTCGTCTTTTGCTGACCCAACGTCTGCCGCAAATACCTGAGTATCAAATAGAGCGGATAGATGTAAGCGAGGCTCAAGGAGAGCAAGGAGCTTTGGCTCGTTGACAGTTGCTAATGCAGTGGGAATGCCCTTTTCTTTTAGCTTGCTAATAAAATCAACAACACCAGGTCGAAGCTGCACGGAGTTTACAAAGAAACTTTTGCTTAGCTCTTTCCATTCCGCAACGATTTCTGCAGGATCTTCCTTTAGCCCATAGGTGGCAATTGCCCAGTCTGCTCCCTTTTCAAATCCAAGAGGGGAGAGAATCTTGCCAATTTCTGGAGTGTAAGGGATTCCTCGCGACTCAAAAAACTCCTGGTCAACAAGCTTCCAAATATGATGTGTATGAGCAATAGTGCCATCAAAATCAAAGCTTGCTGCTTCAAAATCTACTGCAAGAATATCTTCAAGTGTCGAGAAAATCACAGAGTTCCAATCAAGTTGCGGTGAGCTTGTGTTTTTTATTGTTGACGTGCCAGTCTAGTGTAAACTTATAGCAAGTATGAAGAGGAGTAAACCCATACTTTTCGGAGGACCGCATGAAACGTAGCTTATTTAATACTCGCGGTAAATTGCTTGCTGTTTTGTTTTTTGTTGTCACGGCATTGCTCGTAACAACAGTTCAAAACGCATATGCAACTACCTACACAACTATGGATGCCCAAGGCAACATAATTCAGAGCCAGTCTCTGAGTGATGCTGTTGCGCTTTCTCGAGCAACTGGAAGGCCAATTGCGCTGGATCCTGGCCACAGTGATGGTACCGACGGTCGAGACCCAGGCGCAATGTACTACGGTTTAAAAGAAGGCGACATTGCCTGGGCTACAGCTATGTACGTTAAGAAATATCTTGAGCAGTGGGGAGTCCCCGTTGTAGTGGTTCGTGGTGAGCATGAAGACCCTTCGCTCAAAACACGCGTACAGCGCGCTGTTGACGCAAATGCCTGTGCCGTCATTTCTCTGCACTACAACGCAGGTCCCGCATCAGCAACAGGCTCTGAGGTCTTAGTCCCTCATGATGTGAGTTACAACCACGATCTTTACGTTGCTGGTCAGGCTCTTGCTGGCAAGGTTAACTATTACTTGAGAGAAAAAGCAGGTATTGTTACTCGAGGCGATGGTGCTACAGAGCGTGGCTATAACGATAAAGACGGAACAGACTATTACGAGAATGGCGATGAGTCCGATTATTACGGTATTGTTCGTTATGCTCGTCAAAAAGGTATCCTTGGCGTAATCATTGAGCACCAGTTTATTTCTAATCCAGCTCATGCAGCTGAGTTTAAAGATCTTGGTGACAACTCAAAGGTTGACTACATTGGCTGGGCTGACGCTCGGGCAATCTGGGAGATGTACCACTCCGATACTTGGTGGAGTATGAGGAGTATTTCCGCTGTTCAGCAAGGTAACAAAGTAACGGTTAAGCCTGTCTTGACTGGTGTTGTCACGGGGGCAACATTTACCTTTGGTTATACGGCTCCAGATGGTTCTTGGACAACTGTTGCATATAAGACCACCGATACCTCTATTTCCTTTGTTCCTCCTATGACTGGTAATTACGTTCTGTACCTCAAGGCCATTTCATCTGATGGACAGGAAATTACACGCCAGATGAACTTTGAAGCAACTGAAGGTGCAGTTACTGGTTGGAAGCAAGTTGCTAATGGATGGATGTATACCGACGACAATGGCTTCAGGTATACGAATCGTTGGCTCAATGATGCAGACGGCTGGCACTACTTTGGCGCTCAAGGAATTGCAGCTTCTGGCTGGATTACTACTGCAGATGGTAAGACGTTCTATGCAGATCCATTATCCACTCATAACGCTGTAAAGCTTGGTCAATTTACAGTACAGAATAGAGATTATTACGCCGATACCAACACCGGAGTCATTAAAGACGGCTGGGTAAATTACGGTGACGGGAATTGGGCATGGGCCAATCCAGATGGATCACTCTACGCTGGTTGGAAGCTTCTTCCAAACGGTAAATGGTTCTACTTTGACGTCAACAATAAATATCACGCAAGCTTCGGCCTTATGTCTGACGGAGATCAGAAGTACTACGTTGATCGTGATCGTGGCCTGCTTTATGGCGGCTGGATTAGCCTTGCTGACGGTAATTGGGCTTGGGCTAATACAGATGGTTCGCTTCACGCTGGCTGGAAGCATATGCCTAACGGTAAGTGGTTCTACTTTGATGAGAATGCAGAATATCCTCTGCTAAAGACTGGCGTCTTCACTATTTCCAGTGGTTCATATTACGTTGATGTCAATAAGGGAATGACTTCTAACGATTGGGTTCAGTTGCCAAATAACGGCTGGGCTTGGGCTCAATCAAGCGGTGCTTTGGCATCTGGTTGGTTTAATACTCCAAATGGCAAGACTTGGTACTTTGATCCAACCACCAATCAGCACGCTGCGCTTATTGGCCTGCAGGCAATTAACGGCTCATACTATTACTTTGACTTGGGCTATGGTTTGCTACGCAACCAAGACATCACGCTTTCAGACGGTCGAACCGTTCATGCAGATGCAAGTGGTGTTCTCAACATCAAGCCTACTGACATCAATTCTGGTAGAGGCGGAAACGTTGACGGTAATAATGGCGGAGAGAACAGAGACTCCAGCAACAACATACTGGCTGACAATGATTCTCCAATTGAGCCAACTCGCGGTAATTTCTCTGATCGTACCAGCGTTCTTGGAGCTCCTCTTGTCTCTAAAGAGGACCTCCAAAGAGATTTCGACAAGCGCGTCGGTTCTGCTTATCCAGCTGTTTATGCCGAGAAGGGCGCTGCAACAGGAATCGATTTTGTCAACCAGCTGTGGCAGGCTGCAATTGACGAGGGAGTTCGCCCAGAGCTTCTTTATGCACAGGTCATGATTGAGACGGGTAACCTCCGCTTTGGAGGCGATGTCCTTCCTGAACAGTGCAACTTTGGTGGTCTTGGTGCAACCGGAAACGGTGAGCGCGGACTCTCGTTCGATACCGTTCTTAAGGGACTTCGTGCACAGGCACTACATCTTCGTGCATACGCAGGTTATGAGCCACTGACAGTTGATTCAAGTAAGGCTAGAGACGTTGACCCTCGCTATGGCGCATGGATTCTTGCTAAGAAGGCTAACATTATCCGTAAGCTTGCTGGTACGTGGGCAATGGATAAGAACTACGCTGTTAAGCTTGTTCGTGTAATGAACGAGCTATAAGCCAGACTACTTGCAACAATGTCTTCGAAAAAGGAGCTCCGAGAAATCGGGGCTCCTTTTTTCTGGCAAGTTGGGTTGCATAGGGTACGTAAGGTTCGTAAGATTTGTGAGGTTCGTACAGTTCATGTAGCCTTTCAGACCCTTCGCCTTTACTGACCGCGCCGCCCTATCTATCAGGCTCTCCTTCAATGGAGTTGAGCATGTCAAAGTAGACGTCATCTTTAGTCATAATGCCCAGGTTCATCATAAAGTTCTTGGCCACACTAAAGAGTTCTGCATCAAGTGAAGCGCGGGTACCATCCAAGAAAATAGTGGAGACTTCGTTGGTAGGTGCGATAGGAATTTGCTCTTGTATCAGCGCGGAATAGATATCGTCATCGCTCATATCATCGCGGCTAAACTCAGGCTCACTTTGCGCGAGAATAGTCGTCTCAGTGTCAATAATAAACGTAGCTCCTGGTAAGAACTTCAGAGCAAACTGATAGCAAGCTTGAGCAGCTTTCAGATGTCTAAGTCTCCATTGGAAGAACGCCATGCGATAGTATCCAAAACCAATGCTCTCGGGGTCGTGTGCAAGTAGCAGGAGCTTCTTGAGTTCTTCTGCAGCAGCAGGAATGTCCAGCGACTCTTCAAGACAGTGGGAGAGGTGTAGCCTGGCGCTCATACTAAGGGGAGCAATCTCAACAGCCCTTCTCGCGTGCTGAAGAGCACTTTGAGTTTGTCCTTGGAGTGTTTGTGCAATAGAAATCAAAAGGTGTGCTTCAAAGTAGGACATAGGCGCCAGACGAGTATTTTTCTCTGGGTTTGACAGAATTCTGTTGTACAGTACGCGATCAACGTAGTTCATAAACACACGCCACTGGGTAGTGTTTGTGTCCGTGTAAGTATTATTCTCGTCAACGGAGTCAAGTGCTTCAAGAAGGAGCAGCTCCGCATCTCGATAGTTTTTCTCGCCAATAAGACGCTGAGCTTTGGTAACTGCTAAGGAAAGAAGGCCGCCATCAACAAACTCTTCGGAAATAGCCTCAAAATCGTCTTCTGCAAGCGTGCCTTTAATAAAGCGAGAAACCACGCGTTCTCCTGCCGCTCGCACCGTAGGGTCGGTGGACTTTGCGGTATACGACAAGATAGTGCGGACGTTTTCTTCTGTCGAAGATGAGAGGTTGCGCAAAATTTTGGTGATAATCTCTTCTCGCGCCTGACCTTCATCAATAGAAAGTCCTGAAACCTCATCGGTGCCTAGTGCGTGAGCTGCAACGCTATCAAGACGTTTTTGAGAAGACTCAACAAAATCGTATCTACTTGGTGGACAGAAAATCTCATTGTCTAGGGTAAAGAGCGGTTGCACCGTATGAAGAATTCCGTCTACCTCGTCAATTTGTGCATTCCAGAGCTTATAGACAGAAATCGGATTTGTCTCTTCTGTTATGTGCGTATCTTCAAACTGCTTGCGGGTAATGTGGAACGAGTAGTGACATGCGTGCAGTTTGTTTGTATTGCAAATGCCGGACAGCCAGACTTCGCTAATCTTCTGCGAGCTTCTAAAGGCACTTGCGGAAATGAGCATACCAAGATGCAAGTTGTAAGCGGTTGCAGCACGACAGAGGTCTTCAAAGGTTGCCTCTTTGATACTTCCATCTGCGCTAAGAAAGCTTCTTGGGAATTGCTCAGGAAGGGCCAGATGCACTCTAAAGGCAGCAATGCCCTTGTGTACGTTGGTTCTAAACTCAGTGACAAGACGCTGAGAAAGGCGCAAACTTTCAATGTGTAGGGAAATGGCTTTGCGGACAACCCACTCGCCATCTTCCTGGGTACTTTGAGTTGTAGCGCAGCGGGGTCGCGACTGCTTCATCATAGTTGAAACAATCTTTTGCTCAAAGGCAAGTAAGTCATGCTCAGATGCCATATTTGCATCAAGAAAATATCGCTCTGCAAAGAGGGCTGTGTTTAGAGCACTTTCAATAGTAAGGAGCTGAATCTTCTGCTCATAGGAAAGCGTTTTTTGATTAGCGCGCAGATAAAAGAGGCCATTGGTGCGCAGGCGTACCACACGGCAGGGGATGGCATTATCTTGCACGTCAAGAACGCCGGCATCTTTTAGTCTTTGAGCCAGATGTAGTTCAAAGTCACTAGGCGGGATGGCAACAGAACCACCTTTTCGGTGAGAATCTTTTTCACGCAAAAACGCCGTATTTACAAAATGTTTAAGCACTTCAAGGGGGGTAGTGGACTCCGTAAGCGTAAGAGAAAGTGCTTCAATATTGAGCTTTGTATGCCAACCGGTCTGATCAATAGAACCAACTTGCTGATTAATTTGAACAGCGTCTAGAGACTCATCAGGCAGAACGTCTTTGTTGACGAGAGACGGATAGAGTTTTCCAAGCCTGTTTCTTCCAGGTTGCTTAGCTTCTGGATTATTTTCCTGACGAGTCATCATACACCTCCCAAGTTAGGCATAGTGATTCATCTATAGTTAACTATATACCTTAGCTGGTGTGCGACATTTCAGCTGTCAATAGTTAATTCGACAGGCGAGAAGAAAATGCCATTGACTGGTTAGTTTTGCGTCATGAACGGTATACTCACATACGTAGATGATTGGATTGACATGGCAATAATGCAAAACGTAACTGATACAAATAAAGTGCTGGTAACTTCTGAGGTAGTTTCAGATCTGCAGAATCGCTCGCTTATTATTTTTGATTTTGATGGAACTATGGCAGACACATTGCCCACCATTGTTTCTACAGCAAAGATGGTAATGACAGATTGTGGTCATACAGACTTTATAGAAGCAGACCTTAAAAAGCTTGTAGGACCACCGTTTCCTTATGCGTTTGAGCTGGTCTTTGGCTTAAGCCACCAGGACGCTGTTGCGGTTACTAAGCGTTACCGCGAGCTTTATGTAACTACAGGAAAATGGCCGCTCTTTGAGGGTATGAGAGACCTCATTAATGACCTTCACGCGGCCGGTAAAAAGGTTGCCGTAGCAAGCTCAAAAAATCAGCCTATGCTTGAGATGGGGCTTAGGGACAACAATCTTATTGGTGTTCTAGATGCCTATGCAGGAAGAATAGATGAGGCGGCAACTGATAAAATTACCGCCATTGCTCACGTTATGCGCCAGCTTGGCTTTGATGCTTCTGAAAGCGTCATGGTAGGAGACCGCCGTTTTGATATGGAAGCGGCATTCCCAAATCAGATTCCGTGTATTGGCGTTCTGTATGGCAAAACCACAAATAAACAGGAGCTTATTGATGCAGGCGCAGTTGCAATTGTAGATACCGTAGAAGATCTACACCACGTTCTTCTCGCCTAAGAAACTGTTACATACGCATAAAAAACGCCTTGCCACTAAGATGACAAGGCGTTTTGTATTACAGAGGCCAGCTGTTACTCAAGCTCAAAGGCTCCGGTGTAGAGCTGGTAGTACGTTCCTCGCTTGGCGAGAAGTTCGTCGTGCGTACCGCGCTCAATAATCCGACCGTGGTCGAGAACGACAATAACATCTGCATTTCTAACCGTAGAGAGACGGTGAGCAATAACAAAGGTGGTGCGATCGTACATAAGAGCGTCCATGCCACGCTGGACAATTGCCTCAGTACGCGTATCAATGCTGGAGGTAGCCTCGTCCAGAATCATGACTGGTGGATCTGCAACTGCAGCACGAGCAATGGAAATGAGCTGACGCTGTCCCTGGGAGAGCGCACTGCCATTGTCCTTGAGCATGGTGTGGTAGCCGTTAGGAAGACGTTTGATGAAGTCATCAGCACCAGCAAGCTTTGCAGCCTTTACGCAGTCCTCATCAGTAGCATCAAGACGGCCGTAGCGGATGTTATCTAAGACGGTACCCGTAAAGAGGTTGACGTCTTGCAGAACAATGCCAAGAGCACGACGGAGGGAACTCTTCTTAATCTTGTTGATGTTGATGCCGTCGTAGCGAATCTTGCCGTCTTCAATGTCATAGAAGCGGTTGAGCAAGTTAGTAATGGTTGTTTTACCAGCGCCTGTTGCGCCAACAAAAGCAATCTTCTGACCAGGTTTTGCATAAAGAGAAATATCATGCAGCACGGTATGACCAGGCTCGTATCCAAAGTCAACATCAAAGAGACGAACGTCACCTTTAACAGGGGTATACGTAACCGTGCCGTCACTGTGTGGATACTTCCAAGCCCAGTAACCAGTGCGATACTCAGCTTCCTGAACATTACCGTCAATGGTTTCTGCGTTGACTAGGGTAACGTAGCCTTCATCAGTTTCTGCTGGTTCATCCAAGAGCTCAAAGACACGATTAGCTCCAGCAACACCCATAACAACGGAGTTAATCTGGCCAGAAATCTGGTTAATCTGTGCAGAGAACTGACGTGTCATGTTGAGGAAGGGAACAGCTACTGCGATGGTAAAGGGCAGTCCAGAAATAGAAATGTTCTGAATGTTCAGTGCAATAAACACGCTGGAGACAATTGCAACAATAACGTACATGATGTTACCCATGTTGTTCAGAATTGGCATAAGCGTGTTTGCATAGAGATTTGCATTCTTTGCAACAACCATCAGGTCATCGTTGATCTTGTCAAAGGATTCAATAGTTTCTGCTTCGTGACTAAAGACCTTAACGACCTTCTCGCCATTCATCATTTCTTGAATATGACCCTCAACATCTGCTGTGGTCTTCTGAGTCTTAACAAAGTTCTTTGCAGATTTACCACCAAGGTTTTTGGTAGCAAGGGCCATTAAAGAGACACCAAACAGAACAACTAAAGCCATAAGCGCGCTGTAGTAGAACATGATAAACACTACTGCGATAATTACCACAAAGGTAAAGAGTAGGTTAGGAAGACTGGTGCCAATCATCTGGCGCATGGCATCGATATCGTTGGTGTAATAACTCATAATGTCGCCATTAAGGTGTGTATCAAAGTACCTAATAGGCAAGTCCTGCATGTGCGAGAACATTCTTGAGCGCCATTTTTGCAGTGCGCCCTGGGTGACAATAGCCATACCCTGGGTAGAGATGATATTTGCAAGAAGTCCAATGACATAGAAAGTGGCGAGAAGAGTCACGTTCTGGAAGACAAGACCTTCTGCAGAACTCCAGTCACCAGAATCAATATAGTTAGAGATGATGGAGAGGATTCGCTCTAAGAAGACACTTGGAAGCGACTGCATAATTGCCTGAATAACAGCACCAAGGAGCGCTACAGGGAGAAGGATAGGGTAGAACTCCCAGAGCATTTTAATGATACGGGAAAGAATTTTTCCCACGGGAAGTTTTGGTCGTGTACCTTTTGTTTCTGCAGCCTTACTCATGAGAAGTCACCTCACCTTCCTGGGACTGATTTTCATCAACACTTTGTTTGTTCTGCGAGAAGTACACCTCGCGGTAGATTGGATTATCTTTCAGGAGCTCTTCATGTGTACCAATGGCGTTAATCCGGCCGTTATCCAGAACAATAATCTTGTCAGACTCTTCAATACTTGATGTACGTTGAGCAATGATGATCTTGGTGGTATCGGGCAGATAATCTTTGAGGCCTGCACGAATCAAAGAATCAGTCTTTGTATCAACAGCGCTGGTAGAGTCGTCAAGAATAAGCACTTTTGGACGTTTGAGAAGTGCGCGGGCAATACAGAGGCGCTGTTTCTGGCCACCAGAAACGTTATTACCGCCCTGCTCAATATGAGTTTCATATTTATCAGGGAAGGTTTGAACAAAGCTGTCTGCCTGCGCAAGGCGTGCTGCCTCAAGAATCTCTTCATCAGTAGCATCAGGATTGCCCCAGAGAAGGTTCTCTTTAATAGTGCCGCTAAAGAGCACGTTCTTCTGAAGAACCATAGTAACAGCGCCACGAAGGGTATCGATGTCATAGTCTCTGACATCATGACCGCCAACAGAAACACTACCAGCGGTTACGTCATAAAGACGAGGAATAAGCTGTACCAGAGTGGACTTAGCAGAGCCGGTACCGCCGATAATGCCAATGACCTCTCCAGATTTGATATGAAGGTTTACGTCAGATAGGGCTTCTCGACCCTCTGGTCCAGAGTAGGAGAATCCAACGTTTTCGAAATCAATGGAGCCGTCAGTAACTTCAGTCAGAGGATTTTCTGGGTTGTTAATGGTGGAGGTTGCAAGTAGTACTTCGCAGATACGGCGAGCGCCTTCTTCTGCAATGATGATCATGGCAAAGACAAAGGAGAGCATCATAAGAGCCATAAGCATCATAAAGCCATAGGTGATAAGGGAAGAGAGTTGACCAACACCAAAGGCGGTTCCTTGAGAAGAAACAATAAGGTATGAGCCAAAGTAAAGAATCAAAACAAACAACACGTAAATAGTAAAGTTCATGAATGGCGAGTTCAGGGCGATGAGCCTCTCGGCTGAAGTGAAGTCTTTTCGCAACTCTTCTGAGGCATTATCAAACTTCTGGCGCTCAAAGTCTTCATTGACAAATGACTTAACAACGCGAATACCAGCAAGATTTTCTTCTGCAGACTCATTAAGTGCGTCGTACTTCTTAAAGATCTTTTTAAAGATGGGGATAACTCTAGAAATAATAAGGTAGAGACCAAAACCCAGAAGCGGCATGATTGCAACAAAAATAATTGCAAGCCAGCCACCCATGATAAAACCTGCAATAAATGCAGCAATAAACATGAATGGTGCGCGAACTGCCATGCGAATAAGCATCATGAATGCCATCTGAACGTTTGAAATATCAGTGGTCAAACGCGTTACCAGTGAAGATGAAGAGAAAGCATCAATAGTGGTAAACGAGAATTTTTGAATATTTCGGAACATATCACGACGAAGATTGCGGGCAAATCCAGTAGATGCCTTAGCAACAGAAATGCCAGAAAGAGTTCCGAACAGCAGAGATAACATTGCCATGGCAGCAAGAATGAGTCCCGACTGAAGAATGGCGTTGAGATCAGCACCAGCTCGAAGGGTGTCAATTAGAGCTGCTGTTCTAAAGGGAATGAGAATCTCTAAGATGGTTTCTGCCATAACAAAGACAGGTGTGAGAATAGTATCTCTCTTAAACTCACCAATACTCTTTGAAAGGACCTTGGCAATCTCTCTAAAAGAAAGATTATTTACATCAACAATGCCAGTCAACGATGATGGGGCCAAAATAGTATCTACTTTGGTAGATTCAGCCATATCTTCAAGTGTTTCAGTTGAGGTTACTTCTTCTGGCATGTTGTTTCTCCCTTCTCTTCTCTACTAATTGTGTTCCAATGTTCAACTAAACGATCTAAATATGCGCAAAATGTAACTTTTTCTTCATCAGAAAGAACAGACAGCGCTTGCGACTCAAATGACTTAATAGATTCTTGA
Organism: uncultured Atopobium sp.; assembly: GCA_938045565.1. Lineage (GTDB taxonomy): Bacteria > Actinomycetota > Coriobacteriia > Coriobacteriales > Atopobiaceae > Lancefieldella. Next base: position 50,869 of record CALIAZ010000003.1, on the reverse strand, counting down.
GCTTCTTCTGCTTTCTGACGCCCCTTTTTTGTTAATGAAAGAAGCGTTTGCCTGCGATCTTTATCTACACGAGTGCGTTCAACAAGACCTTTTGTTTCAAGTTTACTCACCATTTCTGAAAGTGATGCAGACGTATTCTTTGTCTTGGCGAGAAGATCTTTTTGTGTCATATTTCCATCACGATACAGTGCAGTCAAAATAAATTGTTGACCGCCACGGCATCCGCGTGTGATGTAAAGATAATGGCCCAAGTGGCCAAGATTGCGAATAATGCGCATCTCTTGAGTAGGTGAGGTAGGTGCTTGATGCATGAGTACCTCCCATAACAGAAATAATTCTTGTTAGGTATTATATTCAAAATTTTTGAGATAGCAAGGTACTTAACAATTAAGTACCGAAGTTTTATTTTCTTGAAATAAAAGCAGGTAAATTACTTAAAGTTCCAGCGCTGTTTTTAAAGGTAGGCAAAATTTGCAAAAATTCTTCGCACTACTGCACCAGGAGACACTTTTGGAACATTGTGAGGGCAACCTGGAATAAAGAGAAGCCGTGCGGTTGGAATTGCCTCAGCGATACGACGGGTTTCCTCTGGATAAATCTCGTCGTACTCACCAGCCATGACAACAACAGGAACAGAGATATGTTCAAGGGTTGCAGGATCAATATGTGGGTTGTCTACCATGAGTTCAAGATGCTCTGCAATGCGAGCGGCTTCTGCAGGCGAGGGAACAGGGTAGCCGTCTTCTAGAACGGCGCCTTCCCAGCCTTCAGCTGCCCAACGTTTATTGCCCTGAATGCTCTCATAGAGCCAAGTCATATCACCTAACGTGTCAGGTTCAAGATTTGCTCCAATAGACACGAGAGAAGCAACAATATCTGAATAATCGCGCGCTAAAAGAAGTCCTAGGATGGCGCCATCAGAAAAGCCCACGATATGAGCTGAGGTAACACCAAGCTGCTTGAGGACAACGTATGCATCTTCTGCCATCTGCTCGTAGGTAAAGGCAGCTGTCCCTCGGGTACTCAAACCTTGATTTCTTGAGTCAATGCCAATTGCGGTGTAGCCGCGGTTGCATACTTCATCAATGATGGTGCCAAAGATGCCATGTTCTTCACCGTTTCCATGGAGAAAAACAATAGGAGTGGCAAAGGTGTCGTCGGAAACAGATACTAAATAAGCCGCAGTTGAAGCAAGGTCTTCACAGGGTTTCTCGCCAGCAGAGGTGTGGGGAACGTAGACAAACGTTGCAATCTCCGCGCCGTCATTAAGCAACACCTGAAGATGGCTCTTCAGGTGTGCTGTTGGCTTGTTATAGGGTTTTGGACGATAGACGGGTGGAAACTCGACCACGTGTGCTCCTAATTGCGTGTTTTAATTCTTCTGGCTTGGATGTGCTTTAAAGAAGTCAAAACGAGGAGGAAGCTCTTCAAGCTGGTGCTCTTCCGCGCTCTGACCAAGCTTTGTTGCAAGCTCCTTTGGACCCATAAAGGCGTTTTCCCAGGAGAAGAACTCCTCATGTGGGAAGTTGAGGGCATCTGCAATGCGCTCGCAACCTTCTGGAACAGCTGGATGCATGAGCAGCGTGATGGTCTTGAGCGCATAGAATGCATCTGCAAGTGCCTGGTCGTAAGCCTCGTCACTGCCCTGAGCAGCCTTGGAAGCCTCGCCCCAACGCTTGTTTTCTGCGCGAGCGTACTCGTCAACAGCAGCAAGTGCGGAGTGTGCATCAAAGCCGTATGCAAGCTGTTCGTACTTAAGCAGTACCTCTTGAGCAGCGTCAATGACTTCCTGGTGAGGCTCGCTGACAGGAAGGTGACCGCCACAAGCATTGGCTACACCATACAGGCAGCTACGAGCCATGCGGTTAAAGATGTTAGTGAGGAATGCGGACTCCTTGAGCGCTGGATCAACAACGCGAGGGTCATCTTTTACCAGAAGATCTGGCTGACCATCTTTACCCTTCCTGGATACAGAAGTATCAAAAGCCTTTGGCGAGAAGGACACGGCGCGCTGATCAAGACCAAGCGAGAGCCAGTGAGCGCGGAGCTGCTCTGGAGTGTAGTGCTCAAGGAGCTCCTCGGCCATCGGGGGCTTGATAGCACCAGAGCTGGAAGCCTTCTTATTCATAAAGAGGATGTGGTAGTTGGCAACTGGAGTATCGGTAATAAGACCCCAATCAAGCGCATCCCACAGTGGGTTCTGAACAATGCAGTAGAAGAAGATGTTGTCCTGACCAATGAACTGGTAGACGGCCGCATCATCGCTGCACCACCAATCGCGCCACTCGTCAGAAGAGTAGCGAGAGCCACCATTGCTGGCGTCTTCAGAAAGAGCAGCACGTGTGAAGGTGATAGGAGCCCAGAGGGACTCAGTCCAAACCCAGATGGTAAGGTCTTTGAGATCCTCAATGTCTGGAGACTTAAGGCCCCAAGAAATGTTGCCCGTCATACGGTAAGGCAGAAGCGTCTTGCTTGTTCTAAAGCGGACTCCAGCCTCTTTGAGTTTCTCGCGAGCCTCGTCTCTGTCTTGCCAGTTCTCAAAGACAACTGAGAAAGAAGAGGCATTGCCTTCTGGCTCAATAACGCTATGAACTGGGAGGGAAGAGGCAACACCGTCAAAGTCTTGGCGGTAGGAATTTTGAATGTAGATAATAGGCTCGGTCAGAGTCTCTTGAACGGTAGAAGTAACAACTGAGCGAATCTGTGGGTTATTTTTCCACTTTTCTACAAGATTGTTTAGGAACTCTTTATATTGTGGCAGGTCAAAGTACCAGCTTGGTGCAGGGCGAAGCTCTGGTGTGGTGCCGGTGAGCTGTGAAACAGGAGCAATGAGCTCTTCTGGGTTGAACTGATGGCCCAGGTCGCATTCTTCTGCATAAGCTTTCTCTGACTTACAACCTTTGATAGGACAGCGCCCATTGACCTGACGGCCGTTAAGGAACGTTTGAGCCTCGGTATCGTAAAACTGCTTGGTTGAGAGCTTGGAGAGCTTACCGCGCTCATAGAGACGGTGCATGATGCTGTCTGCCATCTCTTCGTGAATCTTTGCAGCTGGCTCTAGCGCGGAACCACCGTAGAAATCAAGAGAGATGTTATAGGCGTTAAGAGCGCTTTTCTGCAGGTTGTGGTTTTGATTGACGTAATCGAGGATGGTGCCCTCGTAACCTTCTTCTTCAACCTTTTTGCGATAACCCTCTGCAATAGGAGAGCCATAGCAGTCAGTTCCCGAGATAAACAGGACGTTTTTCTGGCCAATGCGATCTCTTAAGAAACGAGCAAAGAAATCTGCTGGGACAAAGACGCCCGCAATATGTCCAAAGTGGAGATTTTTATTACCGTAGGGCATACCACCGGTAATGACAGCGCGTTTAGGAAAATGAGGGCGCATGTTCATGTCGTAGCTTTCGGCCATGGATACCTCGCAGTTGGAATTAGTAGATTACGCAAATTATCTTCTTATTCTAATCTTTTTTGATTCACTACACGAATAGATTCAGAAGTCGATACTATAGTGAGTAGAAATTATGTAAGGAGAGTTTGTGGGAAGAAAAAAGCCAAAGACAAGCCTTGAGTTTGTCCTAAAGGATCCACCAAAGTCTGTGGTGACGCCCTTCCTTGTGGCTGACCTTGCACTTTTGCTTATGTTTGTGTGTCATATTCCGCTGATGGTTATGGGAGAGCTTCCGCCAAACGATATTCTTCCAGCCGTACTAGGGCTTCTAGGAAGCGTACTTGCAGGCGGCTTAATCCTTGTGTGGATTACCCGCATCAATAAGCGTGATTTTAGGTCTTTGGGTCTTCGAATAAGCTCCTGGCCAGGGTTTATGCGTGGAGTTACCTTTGGCTTTTTGATGGTGCTGTTTACCTTTGGCTCTATCATGCTTATTGAAGGCTTTGATTTTAACTTCAACGCTTCCTATAACATTTTTGCCGCTCTCTTTCTGCTTGTGGCAACACTTATTGAGTCCGCAGCAGAAGAAATCTTGTTTAGAGGTTACCTACAAACTGGCGTTGCAGCTAAGAGTTCTTTCCCTGTAGCCCTGGTACTTCAAGCAGTGCTCTTTACTGCAACGTATGGACTAACGCCTAATATCTCTGTTGCCGCAGTAATCTCAGTCTTTTTGATGGGCATCCTGTATGGCCTGGTTTTTTGGCTTACCGATAACCTGCTTATGACCATTGCTATGCACTTTATCTGGAACTTTGTGACTGGCCCTATTCTGGGTATCTCGGTTACTACCACACTTCTTCCCACCACGCTTTTAACGGCGTATTCTGCAGCGTCTGAGTTTATTTCGGGTGGCGCCTACGGTATTGAAGCAAGCGTTGTTACCATTTTTGTATGTCTTACTGCCTGCGCTATAGTAGGTTGGAAATGTTATAAGGCACAAGGCGAGAAAAACTAATGGCTTCAAACATGCTTCAGTCAATTGAGGCTCTTTCAGTAGAGCCGGGAACACCGCTGCTGCTTCATGCATGCTGCGGACCATGCTCGCTTGAACCTTTAAAGCATCTGAGAGAAGAGGGCTTTGAGCCAACTATCTGTTGGACTAACCCTAATATTCAACCTATTGAAGAGCATGACAGGCGCCTCCAAACCTTGTTGAAATGGGCTCAAAAAGAAGCTCATGTTAAGGTGATTGTGGCAGCAGATCCGCGAGAGCAGTGGGAGCGCGCTGTGGCCCCTCAGGGATTTGAGCGAGACCGCCGCTGCCGTGCTTGTTACGCAATCCGCCTGGCAGAGAGTTGTCGTGTGGCGGCTGAGCGTGGGTTTGAATACGTTTCTACTACACTGGCTGTCTCGCCCTATCAGCTCTTTGATGCCTGCGAGGATGAGCTGGTGTCAATTGCACATGCTCATGGGCTGACGCCTGTGTGGAGAGATTTCCGTCCGTATTATCCCGAGGCTACAAAAGAGTCTCGTGAGCTTGGTATGTACCGACAAAATTATTGCGGCTGTAGGTATTCTGCGGCTGAGGCTCAGATAGAGCGTCATGAAGCTCGTGACGCAAGAAAGGCAACACGTCATGCGAACTGACGATTTTGATTATAACCTTCCAGAAGAGCGTATTGCACAAGCACCTGCTGAGCCACGAGACTCTTGCAGGCTGTTGGTGCTACATAGAGAAGATGGCCGCTTAGAGCATAAGCGCTTCACCGATATTGTGGAGTATCTTGAGCCAGGTGATTTGGTTGTAGTTAACCAGACGCGCGTTATGCCAGCACGTCTTGTAGGCAAAAAGCAAAATACGGGCGGCGTGTCAGAAACACTGCTTTTAAAACGCCGAGAAGACATTGATGCCTTGGGCGGTGTATGGGAGTGTTTGGTAAACCCTGGCAAACGCCTTAAACCTGGTACAGTAATTGAGTATCGTGCTGGTGGCTTGCATGCTCCTGACTCAGCTCCTGTTGTGCTCACAGGCACTATTGTGGACTTTGTTGACGACAACAGGGGAGGTCGCCTGGTGCGCTTTGAAGCCCAGGGAGACCGTACTCTTGACGATGCTATTCATGAGGCAGGTCACGTTCCACTGCCTCCGTATATTACGCAGTACGAGGGAGACCCAGAGAAGTATCAGACGGTCTACGCTATGCAGGACGAGCATTCTGCTGCAGCCCCTACTGCTGGCCTTCACTTTACTTCTGAACTCATTGAAACTATCAAAGCAAAGGGAGTTCAGTGGGCATCAGTTGAGCTTGAGGTTGGTATTGATACCTTCAGGCTGGTAACAGAGGATGATCCTACCAAGCACGTCATTCATACCGAGCGCTACCACGTAGCTCCAGAAGTAGTAGAAGCAGTAAAGGCTACCAAAGCTGCTGGTCATAAGGTTATTGCCATTGGTACTACCAGTGTTCGCTCGCTTGAGAGCGCCTGGGATAGCCAGATTCCTGCAGATGAGCCTCCTGTTGTTGCACGTCGCTTTGAAGAGGTGGATGACTCTGCTGCAGTGACCCACAAAGGCGATATGGTTGCCCGAGAAAACGCAACTACCAACCTGTATCTGATGCCGGGCTCTACATTCCACGTGGTAGACACCATGGTGACAAACTTCCATGTCCCACGTTCTACTTTGATGATGCTTGTTTCCGCTTTTGCAACGCGTGAGCAGATTATGGACGCCTATCAAAGTGCCATTGACGAGAAGTACCGCTTCTTGTCATTTGGTGATGCCATGATCATTATTTAAGCCGTTTCTATTGATTTATGGATTAAGCTCAAGTTGTATTACAAAAAAGACGCCCTGAGAGGCGTCTTTTTACATACACATGAAAAACTTGCTTATGGTCTATTGAATATGAGCCACACAAAGAGTGCGAGAATCACTACCATGCCAATGACTACGGCAATAAAGCCAATGCGCTGACCACGAGTTGTCTCTCGAAGGATTTTCTCGCCATTAATAAGCTCTTTAAGTGTGAGTTGCTTGGCATTGACGTTAATTACCTGCTCGTCAACAGACTTTCTAAGCTGCTCAGTAATTTCTGGTGTTGCGTGGATCTCTTTAGCGTCATCAATAACTGACTGTGCTTCATCGTGTTTATCTGCAGCTTCGTTAAAGAGCTCCTTGGCTGTCTTAATTTTCTCTTCTAGGTTCTCTATGTCTTTACTCAGAATTCTCTGACGAGCATTAGCTTCAGCTACTACGGCGTCATATTCTTGCTGTTTCTGCTCATAATCTTTGCGAGCTGCATCAATAGAAGACTCTGAGGACTCTAACGATTTGCCCTGTGTCCAGTAATGCGTCTGCGCCATCTCAAGAGAAGACTGGAAAGAGTTTTGCAGCTCATCAACTTGCTTTTTAGCCTGTTCTGCACGAGTAAGTTCTGACTTAAGATCTTCCTCAATGCGAACAATTGCATCGTGATTAGCAGCGGGGTCTGTCTTAAGACCAGCAAGCTCTTCTCTGAGAGAAAGTTGTCTTGCCTGGGAGTTTTCCAGTGCCTTATTTGCAGATGCTATAGCTGCATCGCGTTTCTCGGTAACTTCTTTGAGTTGAGCCTCAGCATTTTTAACACCACGCTGCGCCTCAGAGATAGTCTTTGAGATATCGTCAAGCCTGCCTTTTGCTGTGGCTGCAACCTCTTTGTACGGCTTAATCTTTGCTTCGTCGTCAACTTTTTGCTGCTCAAGCTTCTGGATAAGCTGGTTTTTCTTAACTGTGAGAAGATCCACTTGTGTAGACTGATCACTCATGACCTGTGCGGTCTCTGCAAGAATTTTCTCTTGCTCAGCAATAATCTGGTCAAACGAGCTCTGTACATAGTCTCTGTGTTCTAGATCTTGCTGGTCTTTAGCAAGATGTTCTTGCATCTGCTTGAGCTCATGCTTTGCAGAGTTTGTCTCTTTAGCGGCGTTGTGGACTTCTTTTGTAGCCTGGAAACCTTCTGCAACGGCAGTTGTAGCACTTTCAAAAGCGCTGCTCACGCCTTTTGCCACAACCTGAGTAGTGTCTTTGGCAATCTTTTGAATGTCCTGGGACTTGCTGACTTCAGGTGTGTTCTCAGACTCATTCTGTTCATCAGAAGTGGTTACTTGAGTATCTATCGTGTCCAATTCCTCAGGTTTTGAGTTTTGGATATCGTTTTCAGCCATGGTGAACCTCCTACATGAGTTCCGACTTTTTATTTTTACCCTGTTTTTGGGGAATTCATAGTCTAATTTGGTTCTTTCTGGAAATAAGATTGGATATAATACGTTATGTTTTGTTACGATAGTAACGATTAATCGAGAATAACTCTCGAGTAGATTTTTGGTTTCCGGAAGGGGAGTCCACTTATGGTTTCAAAGCAGACTACAATCATCAATGCAACTGGTCTTCACGCTCGTCCTGCATCCGTCTTTGTTTCTGAGGCAAAGAAGTTTGAGAGCAATGTCACCATTAAGAATGTTGACAAGGACTCCGCACCAGTTAACGCTAAGTCCATCATGATGATTCTTGCTGCTGGCCTTGGTACTGGCACCAAGATTGAGATTGCATGCGACGGCGCTGACGAGCAGGCAGCTCTTGACGCTCTTATCGCTCTCGTTGACAGCGGTTTTGGCGAGTAAGCTAACGGCTTACATAATGTGCATGTTAAGCCCGGCTTTTTGCCGGGCTTTTTTCAAAGAGAGGTTAGTATGACATTTGTTGCAACATGGCTTGTAACTACTGTTGCTACATTGGTGGCCTGCACCTTAATTCCAGGCCTGACTATTGTGGGCGGCTCGTGGGCAGGTCCTATTCTGTTTTCGTTAGTACTCGCAGCAGTTAATACGGGCATTAAGCCTGTTGTTAAGCTACTCTCATTGCCTATTAATGTGCTGACCCTAGGTATTTTCTCGCTCTTTATTAATGCTTTTATGCTTGAGCTTTCAAGTTTTATTTCTAGGAATTTGCTGCATGCAGGCGTTGCTATTGATTCTTTAGGTACCGCTATCCTGGGATCAATAGTTATTTCAATTGTCTCTTCAATTGTGATTAGCCTTACTGGTCTGAAGAAGGAGAACCTTTCGTAAGTGCCTTCTGGGCTTTATCCAGTTTGGCAAAGCTTTCTGAGATAGCAGAAGTTAGCTGAGAAATCTGAGAAGACTCAGTGATGTTTTCAATCAAAGATGTTGCGGATGCATTGACAAGCGAACTAAGGAGATCAAAAAAGACCTCTTTGGTTTGCTTTTCTGTTTTAGTGAGAGCTGCTACAACAGGCTGTAAGTTTGCGGGCGAGCTGATTATGTCGCTGAAATAGACTGCTCCGCCTGCCGAGAGGGCGTCAAAAAGCTCATTGGTAAAGTGCTCACGATCAGAGAGCGGGAGCTCTGTATACCAGTTGCTAAATGCCTCGTTAATCTTTTTACATTCCAGCTGGAAATCGTCAGCAAACTCGAAGATATTGCGCATGACCTGCCATGAGACACCATCATGTGCCATCATGCCTGTCTCGGAGCTTTTTACGATGAGTTTTGGAACAGCAGGATCATCAAAAATCATACCTACTACACTAAACTCAGGCAAAATTCTGATGTATTTATCTCCAAGTACCTTATGGGCTGTGGCGGGAAGAATTTCTGGACACATATTAGGACCGTCGTTACTCCAGACGCGTTCAATTGCGCCGAGCAGTTCTTCAGGGCAGACTGTTGCTGCGTATGCTGCAAGGTTGCCGCCCTTCGAGTGGCCACCAACCATAACATTTGCGCAGGTAGTGTTATTGCCTGCTGCAAGGTGCTCACGAATACGCTTCTCAAGGTATAGCGCTGCTGACTTATCAGCGGACGTAACCTGGAAGCTAAGGTTGAGGTTTTCTCGCCAGCCAACCAGGGTGCCGTCAGTTCCTCTAAAAGAAACAAACATCTGTCCCGTAGGAAGATAGGCGGTAAATGCTGCAAACTGCAGGCTTTTCTCGACATTAATGCGGTCTACATAGCGGCCAAGCTCAATGTTGGCAAAGCGAGGGGCATCGACCAGCGCCTCAAGGAAGGTTCCATCAACGCGAGAAAATCCTGTGATAAGAGACGGATCGTCTTTGAGTTTCTCCAGCATTTTGCCGCAAGCATCACCAAGCAGAACGCGTTTCTCGCTACGTTCAGAAGGCACAACGCCACCAAATCCCAGATAGGAAAGGATTGAGAGAATCAGGTTATCGACGTTGTTAAAGGGGTCTGTGTCAAACGTCAGATCGCCGCGCCAGTGTAGATAGTCAACGACATTTGCCATGATGCCTCTTTCCTGCTGGTACATTTCGTATACTAAGCATAGTGGAAGTTGGATTAAATTGGGGAGAAGCCCGTGGAAAAAGCTACAGTTTCTTCAAAAGCAACCGCAGCAAAGAAGCGCTTTGTTTTTGCTGATGTTCTTACCATTCTGGCAGGTATAGCTGTTGTTATGCTGCATACCTCGCTTAACGTTTTTTCTCTTGCACACACTAAAACATGGGCTTTCTCTTTAGCTCTGCAAGCTGCGTTTATTTACGCAGTACCTATCTTTTTTATGCTGAGTGGCATGAATCTGCTTGGGTATAGAAGCAAATATTCCACAAAGACATTCTTTATGAAGCGTGCAAGAAAGACATTGATGGCGCTTATTTTTGGTAGCGTAGCGGTGTATCTGATGTACGTGCTTTTCCCGACAAAGTTTTGGGGTGCTGAAGAATTTGCTGCAAGCGCTGGCGTTGCTGATTTTGTAAAGCGCTTTTTAACCAATAACGTTAACAGCACGCTTTGGTTTATCTATACCATTTTGTATCTATACCTTTTGACACCTGTGCTTTCTTTGGTTGTTCAGAAAAAAGAAACCTTGCTCTATATCATGGCGCTTACGCTCTTTGTGAGCTTTGGCCTGCCGCTTCTTGAGTTCATTGGCATTCGTGGCGTCTACTTTGATCAGCTATTTAGATGGGCTGCCTTTAACAGCGATGGTCTTTTCTATTATTTGCTTGGTTATTACGTTAAGACGTATTACGACGAGCTTCCAAAATTTACTAAAAACAATCTTGTGCTTGCTGTGATTTTCTTGCTTTCATCTGCGGCCATGTTTGGTTGGGGACTTATTGCTAATAACTTTGGAACCCCACTGACGCCAGAAATGACGTATCAGAGCTATCCAATTACCATCAGAAATTTCCTCTGTTTAGCACAGGCGGTGTCTTTGTTCCTGTTTGTGCTGAACCTTGAGCCAAAGTTGCAGGAGTTTTCTGATGCTGCCAAGAAGCGCATCAGCACGGTATCTGCTGGTGTTTTAGGAGTCTATCTGTTCCAGATTCCTGTCATTAATTTCTTGGGACTAAGACTTGGTCGATTCCCGTACAGCCTGCTTGGAAACGCTTTTGTACGAGGCATCTTTGTCTTTGTAGTCACAATTGTTGTAGTTATGGCGTTCCAGTGGCTGGTGAGGAAGGTCAAACAAAAATTTTCTGCTAAATAGGCGTTCTGTTTCATCAGAGAAATTGTGATTCGTTAATAAATAGACCTGCATAAAAATATGCAGGTCTATTTTGAAGGTTTTGGCTTAGTTTTGACTAGCGACCAGTGACTAGTGACCAGTGACCAGCGTAAGCATCGCTTCTCCAGAAGCTTTTGCTGTACTTACGCCAACATCAATGACACCTGGTAGATTGCTTGCAATTTCTACGATTTGAGACACGCTGACTTCTTCGGAAAGTTTCCCGCTTGCTCGTTGCTCAAAGAGGGCGCCTGCCAGTACGCCACGCATATGTTTTGCATTATGCGATACAACACTGCGCTTTCCTGTACCAGGATCTTCTCGTTGTACAACAACTTGCAGCAGCTCACAAGGGTGCTTTGCCGAAGGCGTCCACATCTTTCTGTATTCTCCTGAGCGGCAATCCACAACTATCTGATCTTTGAGAGTGGCGTTTAACAGGGGATTGAGCTGCTTTTTCCAGTAAGTTGCAACGGTGCCAACGGTGGGCAGCTTGATTGATGCAGAAAGCCTATAGTTGGGGAGAAGATCGTGTGGCCTCACAACGCCCCAGAGACCAGAGAAAATCATGATTTCTGAGTTGAGGATATCTGCTGGTAATGTGACCGTTTTCTGCGTGTTTTCTAACGTGACGTTTTCAAGTGTCTGTTTGAATTTTGCAGCCTCGAAAAGCACACCGGTATAGAGGTTGAGCGCGGTTGTAGTTGGAGCTTCATAGATGTCCAGGTTGTCGGCTATGTCGCCGACGGTGTTCGGACCAATTTTAAGCACCTGAGCTGCGTCTGCATGGGAACAGACTTGGTGTAGATCTTTTATAAGTTCTTCTCGACAGCTGCTTAGCTCGGAGCCAAACAAAAGCGATGAGAGATCAAGAGCAGGCCCTGAGACTGGAGCGGTTTTTCCTGATGATGGCGGAAGCAAAATAATCATGAAAATCCTTTTGATGCGGGATTTTTAGTTGTTGTTTAGTTTGATTCTAATTTATGTCCGGTGTGCGTGGTAACTTAAGAAGTAAGAAAAATCGGAGAGGTGACGTATGAGCTTGCTTCTGTACAAACAACAAACAGGTGCTTTCTTATCAAACTCTGTTAAAGAGCAGCTAGAGGCTTCGCTTGAGAGGTGGGGCTCTGCTCAGCTTATTGCGCCTTCTTCCGATGCCGTGCTGTTGGTTAAGAGGCAGCTTGGTGCCATCCAAGAGCTCTCTATTGGTGTAAATGTTTCAACTTTTGATGAGTGGATGCGCTATCAATGGAAGTTGTACGGAAGCTCTGATCGTCTGCTTTCAACTACGCTTCGCAAAGTGTTTTTCCAGCAGGTTTTAGATGGAATGTCTACCGATGAGCTGGGTTCTTTGAATGCTGGCAAGGGTACGGTGGAGCTTCTGTCTAAGCTAGCTCCAGAGTATCTTACAGAGCTTGATCAGATTATGACCTCTGGCCAGCTTTCTGCTGGTCAGATGAGTGCTTGTACGGTGCTAGAGCGCTACAAGGCATTACTTGAAGAAAAGTCGTACGTTGAGGTGTGTCAGTGTCTGGATTACCTGCTGCAGTCCATTCCAGCGCAAGGAGCTGCACTGGTTTTCTCGCGAGTTGAAGATCTTTCGGAGGCGTGTCTTAAGTTTGTGCGTAAGCTTTCGCAGAAGCGGGACGTGACGTTTTCTCTCTACGTGCCCGAAGGACCTGCAGGTTATGCGGCAGAGCAGCAGCTGGAGTTGGTCAGCGGCACGGGATGCGATTGTCGTGTGGATGCGGAGTTGGCGTCAGCCGCAAAAAGTCAGGAGCTCAACGATCTTCTCGCCAGGGTGTTTAGGGCCACGGAGGGCAATGAGGTCACGCCAAGCGGTGCAGTAACGTTTTTGTCGCCGCTGGGTCAGCTTGCCGAGGCCGAGTCTATCAGCAGGTATATCTCTCAGCGCGTAGATTCTGGCAGCAAGAGTTTTGTGGTATACACCTCAAAACCGCAAAAGGTTTGGGACGCGCTTTCGCAGAAGCTTGCGGCTAAGGGAATTGCTGCTCACTATAAGCGATCGGTGCGCATTCAAGATTCGCTTGCAGGACGTGCGTTTGCTAGCTTGATTGATGCGTATGCCACGCTCAGTGAACGCGCAGAGCTCGAGAAAAACATTGACTACCAGGCATCTGATCACCAGATGGGGGATATGTCGTGGTGGCCTCCTCGTACCCTTACGGACTATTTGATTTCTCCTATTTCAGGCATATGTGTTGAGCGCGCGTGGATGCTGGATAAAAGTTGGCGCGGTAACAGAACACTGTATGCCACCAGAGTTCTTGAGACGCTTTCTAAGGCAGCTATGAGCTCGCGCCTGTGTGCAGAGACCATCAAGAGTCTTGAGCTGGGCAGGATTGGTTCTGCAGCTCAGCGCATTATTGAATATCTTTCTGCAGAAGCATCCGATGAGCAGTCAGAGACCGCTCAATCTGAGGAGGCGCTTCTTCATAACCAAGAGTCGCTTAAGGTAATGAGCAAGATTGTTTCTTCTGCGCAGGAGCTTCATGAGGCAGGATTAAAGCTCACTCCTCAGACACTCAAATCATTTATTGAGCTCTGCAAAGATCAGGCAGTCATGATGCTTGTTTCTAATGGTATTGAGTCTGATATTCAGGTGCTGATTGCTCCTGTAAGCCAAGCTCATTCTTTTGAGCCACATATGTTTGATACCGTCATTTTCCAGGGTATGGATACGCTGAATTTTGGTGTTAAAGCGTCCGATGGTGCACTGCAAGAGTTTGTTCGCCATGCTAGTAAAACGCCTAAGGTCTCAGAATTTGCACGATATCAAAGAGATTTTTATATGGCACTTACAACCGCTTCTACCAGCGTTGCATTTGAAAAAGTAGAGCAAAAAGATGTCTTTAATGCAGTGGCTCTCAGTGAGGTCAAAGCATGCTATCCCAAAGACTATGCAAAGAAGAGGGGGGTTGTGTGCGGAGAAGAAGAGGTGCTAGTAAATCTGTTACCTCAAGCTTCAAATCTAGAACGTGTTGCAGAACTTCCAACAATCGAATCTGGTGAGATTGACCCTAAACTCAAAAATATCGTGGTACTCCCACGTCATTTGACGAGGGAGACTCTCGAGCAGGAATTACAGGGTCTTATTGAGGTCTCGCGAGAAGGACTTCCACTTCTTTCTGCTTCTCAGATTGAGACGTATCTTGAGTGTCCCTACAAATGGTTCACACAACGTCGTATCAAAATTTCGCAGGTAGACACTGAGTTTGCTCCAATGCAGATGGGTACCTTTATCCATCGTGTGCTAGAGCTAACACACGCAACACTTTTAGCAGAAGCACTTGGTTGCGATGTTGCTGAGGTTGATTTAGCGGTTGAACCCGTACTTTTGCAAGACATTGCTGGCTCTAGAATTACTTCTGATAACTTAGACCATGCAAAGCAGGTGTTAGATACCTGTTTTGCCCAGGTATGGGATGAACAGTTCAACAATATCAACCGGGCATCTTCAAATGAGCTTATTCCGCATAGCATTCAAGAAAGAAAACAGGTTGAGAATATTCGAGAGAATCTTAAGAATCTTCTCGAGTTTGAAGTTTCGCACTTTATTGGCTATCAACCCAGATTCTTTGAGCTTCGTTTTGGTAGAGAAGAAAACGTTGTGGAGTATGCAGGCGCTCAGTTCATTGGTTCGATTGACCGTGTAGATGTAAATGCTCATGGTCAGGCACTTATTATTGACTATAAGCACAAGAACACAAAAGATTTGAAGGCTTATTCAGCAAAGTTAAGTCTGGACAGTGAGCTCTCAAAAGAGATTCTGCCAAGGCATGTACAGTCTGCAATATATGCTCAGATTATGAGAAAACAGCTCACCAAGTATGAGCTTGATCCAGTTGCTGCAATTTATCTGGGCACCAAAGAGCAAAAGGATAAGCCTTCATTTGCTCTTGCGGGCATGGCAACAGAAGCGGCAACAGAACATATCTGGAATATACATCCAGAAGATAAAAAACTCAGGGACCAGGCAGTTATGGTTGTGTCTCAAAATTCTGTAGAGTTTGCAGACTACTTGGACGCTTGGGAGAATTTAATTGCTCAGAAGGTTCAAGCTATGCTTTCTGGAGATGTCCGAGCTAATCCTTGCGATAAGGATGCATGTAAGTATTGTCCAGTAAAACTGTGCGACAAGAGGAGGTAAGCTACTATGGCTGATACACGTTATACGCCCGGTCAAGAGAAGACCATCAAGACGCTTGATAAGCCTCTTTTTGTTGCAGCAGGTGCTGGTTCAGGAAAAACTTTTACGCTTACACAGAGAATTGTGTGGGCTTTAAAAGAAGGCTCGGGAGCTGACGGAAAGCCGTACCTGAGTAGTCTTGACCAGGCATTGATTATTACGTTTACCAATGCCGCAGCTACAGAAATTAAGGAACGCGTTAGGGAAGCTTTAGAAAAAGAAGGTCTTCATAGCGCTGCGTTGCAGGTCGATGATGCATGGATTAGTACTATCCACGGTATGTGCAGCAGAATCTTAAAGATTCATACACTTGATTTGGATCTTGATCCTGAGTTTGAAATCATTGACGACATGACCAGAAATCAGCTGGTCAACATATCAATTGAAGAAGTACTCAGGGAGCTTTCTCAAGATGAAAGATATGCTGAATTCCTATCAACTTACGCAGGGAATAGAGATGCGCTGAAGTCCCGTATTGAAACGCTGATCTCGTATGCTCAGTCATCTCCTCTAGGAATGGATGCTATTTCGTTTGTAGGGGACAGCTCTGATCTGGAAGTTCTAAAAGCAGAGCTTGAGAGTCTATGTGGTGCACTTGAAGCGCTAAGGGCCGCAATTGCTGAAAAGAAACCAGATGAAGCAGAGCAGCTACAGAGTGTTCAATCTGAGCTTTCAAGTAAATTGCAGCAACACTTGGTCCTCTCGCTAACTGATTTTGACCAGGCGTTTTGGGAGACTTTGGGAAAAGCTGTCAAGGCCGTTCGCTCCTCAAAAGAAATAAAAATTGTAAGAGATGAAGTTGTGTATCAGCTTAAAGTTTGTAGCTCTTTATTTGGACTTATTCAGGACATGTCTGAAGGTCAGTGTCTAAAAGATGTTACAGAGCAGGTCTACGAGCTCTTTAAACAGAAGAAACTTGCTATTGGCGGTCTTGATAACGATGACCTTTTGCATCTAACGGCAAAGGTGTTTGAAGAGCATCCCGAGATTGCGGCTGTTTACACAAATAAATTCAAGCTTGTAATGGTTGATGAGTTCCAAGATACGGATCAGCAACAGGTACAGATGATTAAGAGTCTCTCTGGTAAAGATGCTCAATATCTCACAACAGTTGGTGACGCGCAGCAGTCAATTTATCGTTTCCGCGGCGCTGATGTTGACGTGTTCTTCAGACGTCAAGCAGAGGTTTCAGAAGATTTGCAACCCCGTCTTGTAGATAATTTCCGCAGTCACAATGAGATTTTGCGATTTGTTGCAAAGGTCTGCAGCGCTGATGGCATGATTGCTGACTTTATGGATCTGTCCGCTGGGCGAGAAGAACCTACAACTCCGTTCATTGGTCATTCGCCACGCGTGTATTTTGAAGTCACAAAATTTGTAAAATCAGGAAGCTCTAAGCCTGGTGATGATGTTTCCAGAAAACAGCTTGTTGCTCATCAGCTTGCAGACAGAATCAACACGCTTATGCAAGACGAGAATATCCAGGCAAAAGATGTCGCAATTTTGATGAAATCAGTTAAAGAAGCACAGCCCTATATTGAGGCACTTCGTACCTTTGGAATTGAAAGCGTGGTTTCTGGAGCTTCAACGTTTGGTGAGCAGCCTGAGGTCCAATTGATTGGTAGTCTTTTACAAACACTTGCAAATATGTATGACTCGTACGAGGGACTGTTTCCTGTACTCTCGAGCGAGATTTTTAGTCTTGATGCGTCTGACCTGCTTCTCTTGGGTACTAATTTTGGAGAAAATGGTCAGAAGATTACTAATAGAGATATTGCAGAGTCAGTGGTAAATGACGCTTTTAATCCACCTTTTGAGGTAAGTCCAAAGCTCAAAAATGCTTTAGAGGTATTGAGTAATGCTCGTAGCTCTCTTTCAAACAAGAAAGTTTCAGACGTTATTAAAAAAGTAGTTCTTGATGCCGGATGGATTTCTCGCCTTCAGAATATGGGCAATGAGGGTCAGTCAAAGATTGCAAATATCTTTGCGGCTCTCGAGCAGATTGATAGTTTGCAAACAGACCTAAGCGTTGGCGTTGCTTCTGTTGCAAGAGCATTTAGTCAGTGGTGTAGCACTGCTAAGGAATCTCCAAAAGTGCTTCATTGCAGCGCTCAAAATGCGGTCACCTTTATGACCATTCATGCTTCTAAGGGATTGGAATTTCCTGTTGTTGCTGTTGTGGGAGCTGTTTCTGGTCCTAAGGCAGGCGCTGGTAGTGAACCATTTTTGCATGTTAGAAAAGACGATTCGTATCAGATTGCATTCTCAAGCAGTTCTAAAAAACTTCATGAATTGTATGACGGCTGTCATGATGTTCCTACAAGCCTTGATGAGTGTAAGAACCTTCTTGAACTGAGAATGTACCTAGAGACTCAAGGGAATGAAGCTGAGGAACAGGAGCAGAACCGCCGTCTGTATGTTGCTTTGACGCGAGCTCGCGAAGCAGTCATTCTGACTTCAACCATCGACCTCACTAAAGAGGGAATTAGCCCTCGTTATACGCGCAAGATTACAAATGCCTTGTTTGAAGAGACACCACTTTCTGCTGGAGAGCATCAGTTTGAATATGGCGGTAATCTCGCTGGTTGCATGCGCGTGGTTCAGGGCTCTGGCAAGAAGGATGAGCCAATTCAGGTTGAAGGTTTAGAGTTGGTTGAACCTTTTGGTGGTAAGCCTGAACCTTCTGATAGCAACCCAAGTGAAGTGAAGAATCCTCAAGCTGAAGAAACGTTTAACCTCTATGAGAAGGTTCAGCTGAGCGTTGCACCAGAAGCTACGTATGACCAGCGAGAAGGTTTCTTTAGTTATTCTTTCGCTCACCAACAAATGGCAGAGAACTTTAAGGGCGAGAATAACAAGGCGCTTGAGGAAGAGTATCAGGCGCAAAGCCTGGAATATGATGCAAATAACCCTCAACCATCGACTGAGACTTCCGCAATTTTAGCTGATACATTAGCTGATGATGGAGTTGATCCAACCAGTTTGGGCTCAGCTTTCCACGAGCTGGCTCAGATTATGGTTGAGACTCAATCTAAGGTTGATGACAGCACGATTGATAGATTGTGCTTGAAGAATAGCGTTCCTCAGCGCGTTGTATCTCGAGTTAAACAAGCACTTGAGTTATGGGACAGCTCTGAGATAAGGCAGGAGGCCCTTGCTCATGATGTGGTTATTGCGGAGTCTCCTTTTACCCTGCAAATTAATTCTGAATATGGGAACTATGTAGAAGGAGCTATCGATCTTCTCGCATATAATAAGGGAAGTAAAGATACGCTGGTAGTTGACTATAAAACGGGCGATAAGGGCCTTAGTGCCGCTCAGATTTACGAGCATCATCAAATGCAGGCAAATTTCTATGCCTACGTCTTGATGCAACGTGGATTTACCAAGGTTGAGTGTGCATTTGTCTGTGTTGAGGTTGAAGAAGCTGGTCAGCCACACGTTGCTCGTTACATATTTGACGTAAACCATCAACCACGGCTTTAAGGAGGCAAGAACGTGCCTTTTGCACATGTTGTTTTAGACATACCAACTCGTGCTCTTTCTGGCACGTTTGACTACGCCATTCCAAGTTCTTTGGAAGAGACTGCGGTTGTAGGAACAACGGTCTTAGTGCCGTTTTCTCACAGGCAGGTTGTGGGCTACGTTGTGGGTGTCTCAGACCATGTGTCTTCAGGTTTGGATGTTTCACGCGTTCTTCCAATAACACAAGTTCTAGCGGATTCAGCGTTTGATGAGCAGTCTGCGCAGGTAGCAGAATGGATGAGCAAAGAATACGCTTGCAGTTATGCAGACGCCTTACATCCATTCTTAGCTCCTGGTCAAAAGGTTAAAGTCATCAGAAAAGACGCGGATTCTCCCTGGCAGCTTGTTTGCGAGAAGTCCGGTCCTGTTGATGAGCGCTGGGTTGAGCTGACAGAAAAGGCGGTAGATTTTACGCCTGCAGCGAATGCAAGCAAGCAACGTTCGGTGCTTGAGGCTCTCTCGCAAGGCGCCATGAGGTTATCCGAGCTCTCGGCCACAATTCCAGGCGCTCGTAGTGCGGTTACTGCGCTGCAGAAAAAAGGCATTGTTGAGGTCCGCACTCAGCGACAAATTCGTGGAAGTCAGAAGGGTCTGGGGACCACGCTTTCAAGTGGCGTAGCACCTCGTCCTCAACAGCTTACTGAGGGCCAGGTATCCGCTCTTGAAGCAATCGAGGCTGCACAAGCTGCTGCTCAGGGCGATGTTGTGCTTATTGATGGCGTAACGGGCTCAGGTAAAACTGAGGTATATCTCTCTGCAATTGAGAAGACCTTAGCGGAGGGTAAGGGTGCTGTAGTACTTGTTCCAGAAATTTCTCTTACGGCACAAACAGTCGGCCGATTCCGCTCGCGTTTTGGCGAGCAGGTGGCCGTTCTTCACTCAAAGCTTTCACTTGGTGAGCGATATGACCAGTGGGATTTGATTAGGCAGGGTAGGGCTCGCGTGGCAGTAGGCGCACGTTCTGCCTTGTTTGCACCCATCAAAAACCCAGGGCTTTACATCATTGACGAGGAGCACGAGGCTTCGTACAAGCAGGATTCGCTTCCACGCTATCACGCAAGAGAAGTTGCTGCTCAGATGGCTCGCTTGCGCGGAACCGCGCTGGTACTTGGCTCTGCAACACCATCGCTCGAGAGCCTCTACCGAACAGCTCAAGGAAGCTGGCGAGACACTAACTGGACGCGCGTTGTCATGACTCAGAGACCTGGCGTGGCGGTGCTCCCGCAGGTCCAGGTAGTTGATATGGCTTCCCAGTTCAAAAACGGAGGTAGATCGGTCTTCTCGGCAGCTCTTGCTCTTGCGCTTCAAGAAACAACAGAGCGTGGCGAGAAAAGCGTTTTACTCCTTAATCGTCGCGGATTTGCAAACTTTTTGATGTGTCGCGAGTGTGGTTGTGTGCCCGAGTGTCCGCATTGCTCGACGTCTCTCACGTACCATGAGCGCACGCATTCTCTGGTCTGTCACAGCTGCGGTAGGCAATGGTCTCAGCATGCGTATCCTAATCCTTCCAGCAAATGTCCAAACTGCGGCAGCCGTTATATGGGCGCATATGGCGTGGGAACGCAGCGTGTAGAAGATGAGTTAAAGCTTCTGCTTGGTGGCGATGCACCAATTATTCGTATGGACGCTGATACCACGGCCAAAAAGGGCGAACATCAGCGACTTCTTGAGCTTTTTGATGCAACCCCTGGAGCGGTGCTCATTGGTACGCAGATGATTGCAAAAGGCTTGGATTTCCCTGACGTTACCTTGGTTGGTGTTATTAACGCTGACACCATGCTTAAGCTGCCAGATTTTAGAGCAGCTGAGAGAACCTTTGACTTGCTTGAACAGGTTGCTGGTCGTGCAGGTAGGGGAGAAAAGCCTGGTAAGGTCATCATTCAATCATACTGGTCAACACATCCCGCTATTGCTTCTGTGGTGACCCATGACAGGCGTCCGTTTCTTGATGCAGAGCTTAAAGAAAGAAGAGAAGGGGCTTACCCGCCCTTCTCGCGCTTGTCTAATGTGCTTTTCTGGGGTGCTTCAGAAAAAGAAGTTCGCCGCGTAGCAGATCAGATGGCAGATGCTCTTCACGCAAAGTTAGATACGCAATCTGGATGGGAGATTTTGGGGCCTGCTGATTGTGTAAAGGCTAAGGTAAAAGATAAGTACCGTAGACACATTTTAGTAAAATCTCCCGTAGACGCTCAGGTGGGAGAAATTCTTTCTGAGTGTGCTGCTTCACTTGATAAAAGAGTGGGTATCAACATGACGTTAGATGTTGATGCTTATGACATGATGTAAGGATTGTTATGAGTTCCGAAGTTGATGAAATAGTCCTTTGGCCAGACCCTCGTCTGAGCCAAAAGTGCGAAGAAATTGACGATATTAACGACGATGTTCGCAAGATGGCCGAGCATATGCTCAAGGTTATGTATGCCACCGATGGCGTTGGTCTTGCTGGTCCTCAGGTTGGTTACATGAAGCGCATGGTAGTCATCGATGTTGATTACCCTAACGGCGAAGAGAACCCTTTTGTGCTCATTAATCCAGAGATTAAAGTCGCAGATGGTGAGCCTCGTGTATATGAAGAGGGTTGTCTTTCGTTCCCAGGCATTACTGTTCCTGTTACGCGCCCAAGTCACGTTGTCGTTCATGCATATAACCTTGATGGCGATCTTATGCGCTACGAAGCAGAAGGAGACCTTCTTGCCGTCTGTTTGCAGCATGAGATTGACCACATTAATGGCGTAACCATGCCTGACCACCTGGGACCAGGTGCTCGTATGGAGACATTGCAGGAGTACAAAGAGGCATTGGCTTCTGGCGCTCGTCCTGGTCAGACAGACTATTAGGAGTTGACATGCGCGTAGTCTTTATGGGAACTCCAGACTTTGCTGTTCCGTCGCTCAAAAAACTTGCTCATGACCACCAGGTAGTTCTGGTTATTACAAGGCCAGATGCCGTTCGTGGTCGTGGTAAGGCGCTTGAGCCGTCTCCCGTAAAAGAATGCGCACAAGAGCTTGGCCTGCCCGTCCTTGAGGCAAATCGCATGACTCCAGAAGTAATTTCTGCAATGCGTGAGGCACAACCAGAAGCGCTCTGCGTAGTTGCTTTTGGCTGTATTTTGCCAGATGAGGTTATCTCACTTGCGCCTTACGGTGCTCTGAACGTTCACGCATCACTGCTGCCTCGCTGGCGAGGAGCTGCTCCAATTCAGCGCGCTATTCTTGCAGGTGATGCAGTTGCTGGCGTTTCTATCATGAAAATTGCTCATGAACTTGACGCAGGAGATTGGTGCAAGCAAGCATCGTGTGAGGTTGGTTCCAAAAATACTGAGCAGCTTACTAACGCTCTAGCACAGCTAGGTGCTGATGTTCTGTCCGAGGCTCTTTTGGAGCTCAAGGAAGGTTCTCTTGAGTGGCAGGTACAAGATGAGCGAGAAGTAACGTTTGCTCCTAAAGTTACCAAGCAAGAAATGAAGCTTGCTCCAGAAGATTCCGCTCAGGTAAACGCCCTGAGAGTGCAGGCTTCTTCTGATACCGCTCCAGCTCGTGTTTCTGTTGGAGGCAGGTCTCTTCGCACTTTGTCCGCTCAACTGGCACCAAGCGAAGTTTCTGTTTCTCAAGGTCAGGTTGCAGTTCAAGATCATAGGTTGTTCCTTGGCTGTGCTGAAGGTGTCCTTGAGCTTCTTGAGGTGCGCCCAGATGGTAAGCGCTCTATGGATGCTAAATCATTTGCGGCAGGACTTCAGAAGTCTCAGATGACCTGGCAGAAGCTGCAATAATGGCTACGCTTACTCCAGCTCGAAGAGTGGCTTATCAGGCATTTTTTGAGTGCAGACGCAACAATCTACGTATTCGTGATTACTTAAGGGAGTCAAAAGACTTCTCGGAGCTTTCTGTTCAAGATAAAGCTTTTGCTACTCGTCTGGCACTGGGAACAACGCTTACCAAAGGTAAGCTTGATGAGGCTCTAAAGAATCATCTTAAATCAGGCATTCATCTAGAGCCGAAGGTACAGGATGCTCTTCGTATTGCTGTATTTGAGGGTTTATATTTAGAGACTAGACGAGACGCCGCCATCAGCCAAGGTGTTGAGCTGGTAAAGTTTATCTCAAAACGATCTTCCGGCCTTGCAAATGCTGTGCTCAGAAAAATTTCTGAAGATGAAGCTCAGCTGACGCGTGCAAAGAACCCAAAAACACCTGCAGAGCTTTCTTGGGCGTCAGGCATTCCTGAGTGGATTTGCTTGGAGATTATTGAATCGCTTGGAGAATCTGCTGCTCAAAAGCTTATTCTTAATTTAAAGAACCCTGCTCCTGTGTATGTTTTACAGAGAAACGTATCAGAACAACAATTGCAGAGCAGCTCTTTAGAGCTACAGCAAACAGTTCTTTCAGATGTATATGGGGTAAAAAATCCTGCTCAGCTTACTGTTGATGCGTATGTTAAGAAAGTTCAGCTCGTTCCTGCAGATTTAGCTTCTCAGCTTGTGGCGCTTCTCGCGGCATCTTATGTAGACCAAAATATGCTTGAGGTTGGACAGGGTAGAGGAACCAAATCTTTATTGCTCTCTCACGCATTTGAGGTGCTCAATAAGGAGAACGCTCACATCACCGCTGTTGAGCTTGTAAAAGGAAAGTCTCACGTTTCAAAAAGAAGATTGAAGACCGCCGGACTTTCAGATCAGGTTACATCACTCACGTTTGATGCCACACAGTTTGTATCACCAGAGGTTCCAGAGGAGCTCAATCAGAGCTTTGACGTGGTATTTATTGATGCTCCATGCTCTGGTTTGGGTACGCTTCGTCGTCACCCAGAGATTGCATGGAACCTGTCTTCAGAAAGCCTGTACGATGGAGGAGAGCTTACCGTCTTACAGACCAAACTCTTGCAAAGTTGTAGCAGTCGTGTAGAGGTGGGTGGCTTTTTAGTCTATGCAACGTGCTCACTCTCAAATTCAGAGAATCAGCAGGTTGTAGATGATTTTCTTGCAAGTCCGGAAGGCTCTCAGTTTGAGGTGCAAAGCCTTTTTGAGTGTCCCGCGCGTGCACGTTTAACGCCAGAAGCGCAAGAGTTTCTCGATACATGCATTACGCCAGAGGGATTTTTACAGACGGCTTTTGCATCCGCTGATTGCGACGCCCACTTTATGGCGGTGCTCAAACGCAAATAAATAGCTCTTGTTGTGTTCTCCAACAAGAGCTTCATAAGTGACGTTTGGGGAGCACCTTCAGGCGAACGCGGAATTACTTGCCTTTGCTATCAGTGTTGTAAAAACCGCTGCCCTTAAAGACAATGGTTGAGGTGTTGTACACGCGCTCAGTCTCATGACCGCATTTTGGGCACTGAGGAGCTTCAATCTTCAGGTTCATTGGGCGTTCAATTTCAAAGGTATTGTCGCAGTGTGTGCAATGATAGCTATAACGTGCCATGCTTCCTCCATGAAAACCGTTTCTAAACGTGAGATACTTTACCCTACTTAGAGTAGATATTTCACGATTGCAACTAATAAGTTTGTTTATGGAGGCATTATGCAGGTGACCGGTGCAATATTTGATTGCGATGGAACCCTCGTTGATTCAATGTGTGTTTGGCGCAATGTGTTTGGTGCTGTTCTTCCTAAATACGGCAAGACCGTTGACTCAGATTTTTTTGAACAAGTTGAGGCTGTTTCGCTTATGGATGGCTGCAAATTATGTGTGGACCATTTGGGACTGCCTATCACCGCAGAAGCTTTGTATGAAGAGTTCTGCGCATATGTAACAGAGCAATATCAGCATCACGTCTCAAGTATTCCTGGTGCAAAGGAGTTTTTACAGGAGCTTTACGACGCAGGTATTCCTATGGCTGTTGCATCGTCAACTCCCGTGCGAGAGGTTCGTGCAGCTCTGGCAGCTCAAGGTATTGGGCATCTCTTTAAAACGGTGGTTTCTACAGAAGATGTGGGGGGAGTAGACAAGGTTAAGCCTGATGTGTACCTTGAGGCACTCCGTCGCCTTGGCACCGATAAAGCAACTACCTGGGTCTTTGAGGACGCTCCGTTTGGGGCACAGACAGCACAAAATGCGGGCTTTCCTGTAGTAGCGCTCTACAACGACCACGACGGCCGAGACCCCGTCTTTATGCGAGACCACTCTAACATCTTTGCCCACACCTATGGCGAGATGTCGCTTCTGCGTCTTCGTGACTACGAGCGCCCTCTAGCTGCTGCTCCTTCTGGCGAGAAACCCCTTGAGGTCCTTATTGTGGGCGGATCCCCAGAGGCTGTCTCGCAAACGACGCTTTCTACCTGCGCCCAAAGCGCTGACTACCTGATAGCAGTTGACCACGGCGCAGATGCGTGCTTTGCCGCTGGAGTAATCGCACAGCTTGCGCTTGGAGACTTTGACTCGGCCACACCAGAAACCGTGGCTTGGCTCAAAG
Source organism: uncultured Atopobium sp. (assembly GCA_938045565.1). Lineage (GTDB taxonomy): Bacteria > Actinomycetota > Coriobacteriia > Coriobacteriales > Atopobiaceae > Lancefieldella. The sequence goes on along the minus strand of CALIAZ010000003.1, from coordinate 25,805 downwards.
AGCAGCAGGTGCCCTGCATGAAGTTTAATGCGGATAAGTATGATACGGACCTTGCTCTTGCTCTAAAGTCCGCCGAATACGAGGCAATCCGTAGAGACAGCAAGCTCTCGCTTACGGTTGTCTCAACGTCCGGTGGCCATTTGGATCACCAGCTTGTAATACTCGGTCTTCTCGCCACGTGGGCAAAGACGGGCAAAGCAACGGTTCGAGTTGTTGAGAATGACTTTGAGATGCGCTTTTTAGCTGCGGGCCAAGTTGATTCGTGGCAGCTGAGCGCAACTGATGCGGGTAAAAAGATTTCTCTTGTTGCTCTGTCAGAGGAATGTGAGGTTTCTGAGACTGGTATGAGGTGGAATCTTAATCACGAGAAATTCACACTGCTTGGAGATGACGGTATTTCAAATATCGTTGAAGCCGACGATGCTTGTGTGACGTGTAATAAGGGCTGCCTCTTGGTGCAGCTTTGGAACTAGGATACTTAGAGGATTGTGTTGGGGCCGCGTTTCCATAACAAAGCCCCAGCAAATCCTCTAATAAAGTCTGAAAAAGCAACGCTTGACGCTTGCGTCAGTTAATCAAGATAAGAAAAAAGGCCGCCGTAGCGACCTTTTTAAATTTGAGGTAAGACGAGCTTGAGTTGCTTAGTTGCGAGCAATCTTGCCGGACTTGAGGCAACGGGAGCAAACATTCATCTTCTTGCGCTGGCCATCGACAACGACAGTAACACGCTGGATGTTTGGCTTAAAGGTGCGGGCCACAGTACGGTGAGAGTGGGAGATGGAGCGACCGGCAACGGCGTGCTTACCGCAGAAATCACAGACCTTCGACATGAGTAAGACCTCCATAGGATAGGCGCCCTCTGCGCCTAAAATTTCCAAATAGCCGAATAAATATAGCACAATATATTGTGTTGTCAAAGCATGAATATAACATTCACAATTAGATAGCTTTTTGACAGCTTTTGAATGTGTTTCATTTATTACACCAAGATTAAATAACAAGAAAAAGATTTGTCAATTGCAAGGTTATCAACTTGTATATATAAGCCGCTTTAATAATAAATGTGCTCTGCGGTATACTAAATAACAATGACTAACCTTGGTTCTTGCGAGAGGAGTTATGTAATGACTACCGCTGTTCCTGGAACACTAAGAGTTTCTAATGATTGCCTTGCTGACCTTGCAGGCTATGCAGCTATGGAATGTTATGGCGTTGTTGGCATGGCAGAGATTGATGAGGCAGCAGGTGTTGCTCGTCTTCTTCCAACCTACCGACTTCGTAAGGGTATTGATGTGACCCCAACTCCTAAGGGAGTTCAGGTTGACCTTCACATTGTTGTTGAGCAGGGCGTTAACATGGCGTCTGTTGTCGACAATCTTGAGAGCTCAGTAAAGTTTTTGCTTAAGCAAATTGCAGAGCTTTCATGTGTTGATGTAACTGTACATATCGAGGCCATGCGTAATTCTCGCTAAGCTTTTTGCTTCAAATGAGTAGGAACTGAGGTCTAACGTGATTTCAAATGTCATTCGTACATGCTTCCCTGTAGCAGCTCTTGCTGTTGCAGATAAAGCAGAAGAGATCAACAAGCTCAACGTTTTTCCTGTACCAGATGGAGACACCGGCACAAACATGTCTCTTACCCTGGGCACCGTTGTTCGTGAGGTTCAAGATCTTCCTCAAGATGCAAGCATGCAGGATATTGCAAAGGCAATTACTCACGGTTCTCTGATGGGCGCTCGTGGTAACTCTGGTGTTATTACGTCTCAGATTCTTCGCGGTATTGCTGAGGGTCTGTGTGACGTTAAAGACCCTGAGGCTGTAACTCCAAAGAATATTGCGCACGCATTCCGTCGCGGTAAAGAAGTTGCTTTTAAGGCTGTTAGAAAGCCAGTTGAGGGCACTATTCTTACCGTTTTGAAGGACGTCTCAGCTAAGGCAGACTCCCTTGAGAAGTCTCAGCTCACCCCAGTTGAGGTTTTGGACGCTCTGGTTGTTGAGGCATATGAGTCTGTTGCCCGCACTCCTGAGCTTCTTCCTGTCCTCAAAGAGAACGGTGTTGTCGACTCCGGTGCATTTGGTTTTGCAACCTTCCTTGAGGGCTTTGTGAATGCTGTTACCGGTAAGACTGAAACAACTGACTTCCAGACTACCGTTTCTGTTTCTGACGCTAAGGCTGCTACCAGCGCAAAGGTTGAGATTGAGCTCAACGATGACTGGGAGGGTTCTGAGTACCGTTACTGCAACGAGTTCCTCTTCAAGGCAGATAGCCCAGACTTTGACGAGGAAGCAGCTCTGAACTTCCTGGCAACTATGGGTGATTGCGAGCTTCTTGTTGGCGCAAACCCAGATTATAAGATTCACGTTCACTCAAATACTCCTAACAAGGTTCTTGAGTACATGCTTCAGTACGGCCAGATTTTTGAGGTCTTCATTCACAACATGGACCTTGAGGCTAAGGAGCGTACCGAGAAGATCGCTGAAGATAAGAAGGCTGCAGCTGCACCTAGAAAAGAGCTTGGCTTTGTTGCAGTAACTGCTGGTTCTGGCGCTGAATCAATCTTGAAGTCTCTTGGTGTTGACGTTGTTGTTTCTGGTGGCCAGACCATGAACCCTTCAACTGCAGACATTCTTGCTGCAATTGAAGAGGCCAATGCAGACCAGGTTATTGTTATGCCAAACAACTCCAACATTCGTATGGCAGCAGAGGCTGCTGCAAGCGCATGTGAGGATGTTAAGGTTGCTGTTATTCCAACTAAGTCTGTTCTTCAGGCATTTGCTGCAATGTTTATTGTTGCAGATGGCGTTCCATTTGAAGAGCTGGTAGAAGAGATGACTGACGCTATCTCTGGCGTTCGTTATGGTGAGGTAACTACCGCAGTCCGCGATTCTTCCGCAGCTGACGGTACTCCTATCCACGATGGCGATGTTATGGGTATTCAGGGCGGCTCCATTGATGTTGTCGGCTCTGATGTCATGAAGGTCACGCTTGACCTTATTGCTAAGATGCAAGAGGAGGAAGAGGGTGACAACCTCACCATTCTTGCAGGTGAGGACTTCTCTGACGAGCAACTCGATCTTCTCGCCAGCAGAGTTGAGGACGCCTATCCAGACCTTGAGGTTGACGCTCAGCGCGGCGAGCAGCCACTCTATCCAGTCATCTTCTCTATTGAGTAGGAAATGTCTGATTCCAAGGTAAGCATCGCTCCCGCATCAGAACGAGTGGCTCATACCTGCTCGCTTGTTGATAGCGTGACCAGGTTAAGGTATGTCAATGCAAATCGTGCCGAGGCGCTTGAGCGTCTCGGCATTCTGCGTGTTCGAGACCTTTTGCTCAACGTGCCTCATCGCTACCTCGATTTTTCCCATCGCGTGCAGATTGCTTTTGCGCAGATAGGCGAGGACGCTACTATTACTGGCCGCGTTGCTTCGGTAAAGACAAAACGTCCACGCCCCAAGATGGTCATTGTAGAGATTGAGGTTGTAGATGATACAGGCGTGCTCACGGCCTCGTTCTTTAGGCAGCCTTGGATAGCTGAGCAAATTCACGTTGATGACGAGGTGGCTCTGAGTGGCAAAGTGCTTTTTGCCTACGGTTACCGTCAGATGAAGTCACCGTTCTACGAAGTCCTGAGCACGGCAAAATCTGATTCAAGCGACGAAGCTCGCTCTAAAGAGGCTCGTTCCAAAGAGGCTCCTTCAAAGGCAGCAATTCTTCCTGTTCACCCAGCTACAGAGGGTGTGAGCGCTGCATGGATGCGTCGCATTATGTCAGCGGCTCTGGCGGACACGGGAAGCGTGTGTGATTGTCTGCCCTCAGAGCTTGTCTCCAAGCACCGCCTTATGTCACTCTCATCGGCACTTCGTGAGGTCCATTTTCCAACAAGCCTGGACGCAGCTGAGCAGGCGCGTCGTCGTCTTGCTTTTGATGAGCTTCTTAGCTTACAGCTTGCCCTTCTGGCCAGGAGAAACCTTGAACTTGCAGGTCATAAGCCTTTTGAGCACATCATTGACGGGCCTAAAGTTAAGGCTTTGATTGAGGCTTTGCCTTTTGCTCTAACTGACGAGCAGAACCACGCTGCTCAAGAGATTCTTTCTGACATGGCTTCACCATGCATTATGAATCGTTTGCTTTTGGGCGACGTTGGTACTGGTAAAACGGCCGTTGCCGCAGTCGCTTTGGCTGCAGCAGCAGATTCTTCAACTCAGGCTGCCGTGATGGCTCCTACCTCGGTTCTTGCTCAGCAGTACGCTCAAAAGATTGGCCCTTTGCTTTCGCTCGCTGGAATTACCTGGGCGCTTATTACTGGCTCTACCTCAGAAGAGGAGAGGCAGCAGATTGAACTTTGCCTAGCTGACGGCTCCTTGTCCGTTGTCTTTGGCACCACTGCGCTTCTTTCTGACCGTGTAGTATTTAAGCAGATCACACTTGCTGTTGTTGACGAGCAGCATCGTTTTGGCGTTGATCAAAGAACAGCGTTGCGCAAAAAGGGACAGGGCGTAGATCTTCTTGCCATGAGCGCAACGCCTATCCCACGCACGTTGGCGCTCTCTTTATATGGAGATGTTGATACGTCTCGTATTACCAAGAGGCCAAAGGCGGGAGCAGGCGTTACTACCAAGCTGTGTGTGCCAGAAAATCTTGACCAGGCATACGCCGCCATTTCCGAAGCTGTTCAGGCTGGACATCAAGCGTATTTGGTTTGTCCGTTGATTGACCCAAGTGATTCTGAAGAAGAGCTTGAAGATGTTCCTGAGGCCGCTCGTACAAACGGCAAGCTCTACAGCGCCACTCGTGTATATGAGGAGCTCTCAAAGACCGTCTTCAAAGACTTTACCTGCAATCTTTTGACGGGTAGATTGCCTGAGACACAAAAAGATCAGGTAATGGAAAAGTTCCGTGCAAATAAGACGCAGATTCTGGTCTCCACAACCGTCATTGAGGTTGGTGTTGACGTTCCTAACGCTACGGTCATGGTCGTCTTTAATGCTGACCGTTTTGGTTTGGCAACGCTGCACCAGCTCAGAGGCCGTGTTGGTCGAGGAGACTTCCCAGGAACTGTCTATCTTTCCAGTAACGCCAAGCGAGGCTCTACCGCAAGAAAGCGCTTGGCCGCCCTTGAGCAAACCTCTGACGGTGCGCGCTTGGCTGAGCTTGACCTGGAACTTAGGCACGAGGGCGAGACCTTGGGATACCGTCAGTCAGGCGGCACTACGCTCAAGATTTCTGACCTCTATGCAGACGCAGATCTTATTGAGGCAGCCCACATGGACGCTCTGGCAATTACTGCTCAAGACCCAAATCTTACGAGCGATGCCTATGCTACCTTGGGAATTGAGGCAAAAGATCGCTTTGGCATCTACTTTGAAGAGCTTGGCTATAAGTAATAACCTGCAGGTAAACTACAGTACAAGATAGGTTTGGTGGCGAGAAACCCATGAGGATCGTTGGCGGAAAATGGAAAGGTCGTGCAATTGAGGCCCCTGACGGCAAGGGGACTACGCGACCAACCACTGATCGTACGCGCGAGGCCATTGCAAGCTCTATCTTGGCTTCTCGCGGTCTTGACCTCAGTGAGTCTAGAGTGTTTGACGCTTTTGCAGGCTCGGGTGCCATGGGCTTTGAGCTGCTTTCTAGAGGAGCGCTATACGCTACTTTTGTTGATAAAGATAGAAAGACGTGTGATCGCATTAAGCGTACGGCTAAGTCACTTGGTGTAGCCACCTCTGAGATGAGTGTTATCTGTGGTGATACTGTGCGTCTTGCTGAGTCATCCCAACTATTTGGAGCTCCTTTTGACGTGGTATTTTTGGACCCGCCTTATGCCGTTGAGGCTGAAGTAGTATCCAAGCTGCTTAGAGATTTAATCCAGCAGGGAAGTCTGACAGAAGATGCTGTGGTAGTGTACGAACATAGCCACAAATCTGATTCAGTTTCTCTTGACAACTTTGAGCTTTCTAAGAGTAAGCGCTATGGTATTGCTCAAGTTGATTTACTTGTTCGTTGTGAGGGATAGGAGATACGTTGAACAGCATCACTCACGTAGTTGTACCAGGTACTTTTGATCCCGTTACAAACGGACACCTTGATGTAATTAGACGAGCTTCTCGCCTTTTTGAAAGTGTCACGGTAGCCGTTGCAGCTTCCAAGCGCAAGCACGGCACAGGAACTACCTTTTCTCTTGAAGAGCGCGTACAGATGCTTAAAGATGCTCTTGTAGATGAAGGTCTTGTGGACGTTTCTGTAGAGCCTATGGAAGGTCTTCTCGTTGATTTCTGCAACGCTCGCGGAGCGGGCGGTGTGGTCAAGGGCCTGAGGGCTATGACAGACTTTGAGTATGAGCTTCAGCAGGCAGATCTTAACTCACATATGGCTCCTGATCTGGAGAGCATCTTTGTTATGTCCAGTCCAGAGTATGGCTACATTTCTTCTTCAATTGTCAGAGAAATCTCAGCCATGGGCGCAGACGTATCATTTTTGGTACCAAAGAACGTCATTAAAAAGCTTGAAGCTCTGCATAATTGCGGTAATTAAGTATATTTGCCCTGCATTTTCAGTATATTCTGCTAACATTCTTAAAAAGGTGTTTTATGCGTCGTGCTCATGTGGGCTATAAGCGCATATAACACGGCTTATGTATTGGACTGAAAGGAGCCCTGGATGCAGCCAGGCGAGGAAATTGAGAGCCTTGTATCTGAGATTGAGCAGATAGTAACTGAGGCTAAGTCACCTTTTATGGATGGCGGTAACAAGAAGATTATTGATGCCCAGGACTTCTACGAGCTGCTTGACGAGATTCGTCGTGTTTTCCCAGAAGAGTTTGCAACCGCTCGTCGCATCATCAAGGAAGAGGATGAGACCCTTGAGCGCGCACGTGCTCAGGCAGAGTCCATCATTGCTGACGCACAGCAGCAGGCTATGATTCTTGCTGGTGACCAGGAGGTTGTCCGCCTTGCTCAGCAGCAGGCAGACGCTATTCGTGATCAGGCAGAGCAGTACGAGCGTGATACTCGCTACAATGCTGAGGAGTACGCAGATACCGTTCTTGCTCACCTTGAGGAGAACCTCAAGAGCCTGACAAATTCAGTCTCTCGCGTTCGTCAGACACTTGATGAGAACTCTGGTCCTCGTAACACCAGCAATAACGTTGCCTGGTAGTTCCAATGCAACCAGTTCTTTATGCACTAGATGATCGTCTTGCAAATGCAGGCGATACCGTTTCTTATGCGGGTCATCTTAATGAAGACTCGTATGAGCTAGGGGAGCATGAATTTTCTCTTCCTATGGGAATTGATTTTGATTTAGTGCTTACCAACGCGGGTGAGGGCATTTTGGTTACCGGAATGCTTCGTGCTGACGCAGTTGGTACGTGTGACCGTTGTCTTGAAGACGCACACCTCTCTTTAAACGCAGAGGTAGATGAGTATTATCTCTTTGAAGAGCCTGTGATTGCTGCAGACGATGAAGATGAGGCAGATTACGTTTTAGTAAATGCCGATAAAACCATCGATCTTGCAGAGGCTCTTTTACCTTCGCTTGTTATGGAGACGCCTTATGTTGTACTGTGTAAGTCCGACTGCAAGGGACTTTGCCCAGTATGCGGTTGCAATCTGAACGAAGAAGATTGCGGTCACGCAACTCAGATTGAGCAGAAGCGAGAAGAAGAAAAGCTTGCTTCAAACCCGTTTGCGGCTCTTAAAAATCTTGTGATTGAGCCGGATTCGGAAGAGTAAAATAAAATTTCTTCTCCTAAATGGTGAAGAAATGCTGTATCTACGTACAAAATGTGTCAGTACGTGGTATAGTATCCAACGCATTATGTGAATGGGTCGCGCCCTCATGTGTTTTAGGGGCGCTAGCAAGAGCAAAAGAGGTTTAAGATGGCAGTACCTAAACAAAAGAAGGGCCGCGGCGCAACCCACACCCGTCGTTCGGCAAACAGCAAGCTTAACGCAGCAGCTCGCTCTGTATGCCCACAGTGTGGCGCTCCAAAGCTTCCTCACCACGTATGCCCTAACTGTGGCTTCTACAAGGACCGTGAGGTTGTTGTTACTGAGTAACACTCATACATCGTATGGCCAAGAAGGCCGGTTCTTTAGGGGCCGGCCTTCTTTTTTATAGCACTAAGGAGTTAACATGCCCGTTATTTGTGTAGACGTTATGGGATCTGATCAAAGCCCTGAGGTTGTTCTTGAGGGAGTTCGTATGGCTCTTGAGAAGGACCAAGAGCTAGAGGTTCTTCTCGCCGGAGCTGATGAATTTGTTACTCCTTTTGCAAACAAGCACAATCGTGCAAAGACTTTGGTAACTACTGAAGTTATTGCAATGAGTGAGCATCCTGCTAATGCGGTTAGACAGAAGAAAGACGCCAGCATTGTAAGAGCTGCTCAGGCAGTCAAAGCAGGAGAGGCTGACGGTCTTTTCTCAGCAGGCTCCACAGGAGCAGTGCTTACCGCAGCTACCTTTGGAATTGGTCGCATCAAAGGCGTAAAGCGCCCAGCACTCACCTTGATTCTTCCTGGACTTGGCGGTCATAAAACAGTCTTTTTGGACACTGGCGCAAACGCTGATGTGCGTCCAGAAGTTTTGGTGCAATTTGCACAAATGGGCAAGGCCTTTGCCAACGCTTCGCTTGGAATTGAAAATCCAACCGTGGGCCTGCTCTGCAATGGATCTGAAGAGACCAAGGGTTCCGAGCTTGCTCTCTCATACCATGCAGCTCTTGCAGAGGCTCCTATTAATTTTGGTGGAAACGCTGAAGGAACTGATATTTTAGGAAGCCGTTTTGACGTCATTGTGACAGACGGCTTTACCGGAAATGTAGCTTTGAAATCTATTGAGAGCACGGGCAAATTTATTATGTCTAGCCTCAAGGATGCAATTAATTCTTCCAAGAAGGCTGCGTTTGGCGCACTTCTTTTGAAAGACGCTCTTAAGGCAACGGCAGCAGAACTTTCAGGAGATTCTGTTGGTGGTGCTTTCTTGCTGGGTGTCTCGGCTCCTGTACTTAAAGGACATGGTGCTACCAGCTCTTCTGCAGTGTGTGCAGGAACACTCTCTGCAGCCAATGCAGTGCGTGCCAACTTAATTGAGAAAATCTCTTCTTCAATTCAGCTGTAGTAAAAGCGCCTGTAACATAAAACTTTTTATAAGGTATGGTGGAGCCCATGGATAATTCCGTGGGCTTTACTTTTTTAAGATTGTTTGTTTCAGCTTTAGTAATGTCATCATACAGATGCCCTTCACGGGGTAAAATCATAAGCATCATTGTTGTGTGCAAGGAGGATGTATGGATCGCACAGAAACACTTGAAAAGGTAATTGACGTTGTTAGAGAGACTCTGGATCTTGACGATTCCGTTGAGCTTACAGAGGGCACCTCATTTAAGGACCTTGGTGCAGACTCATTTGATCTTTTGCAGCTTGTCACAGACCTTGAGCAAGAGTTTGATATGACTTTTGATGCAGAGAACATCGATGAGATTGCTACCGTTGGTGACGCAGTAGACGCTATTCTTGCTGCTTAAGTAGGTTTTATACGTGAAATTGCACGAACGAGTAGCTGCTGCAGAAGCTATTTGCGGTCACACATTTACCAATAAAGAACTAATCGAGGCTGCCCTCACACACCCTTCGGCGGTGGAGGGCAAGCCTGTTTCTGCTTCGTATGAGCGCCTGGAGTTTTTAGGTGACTCAATTCTTGGTGCCATTATTGCAACAGAGCTGTTTGAGCGCTATCCAGATATGGACGAGGGCCAGCTTACCAGGCTAAAAATCTCCCTGGTATCTGGTCATACGCTCTCTATTGTCTCTGATGCTCTAGGAATTTCTCCCTTAATTGTTATGGGAATTTCCGAGAAGGGCACGGGAAAGCGTGGCATGAAGTCTGCTTTGGAGAATGTTTACGAGTCCATTGTTGGCGCGCTCTACCTTGATGCGGGCTTTGATCCAACACACGAGTTTGTTATTCGTACGCTTGGACCTCATATTTCTCCAGCGCTGGCAGTTCGTTCGGTAAGTCCTAAATCTCGTTTGCAGGAAGCGGTACAAGCTAAAGGTAAGGCTACCCCAGAGTACAAGCTTATTGGTGAGAGCGGCCCTGCTCATACGCCAACGTTTACCGCTGTGGTATTTGTCGACGGCCTTAAGGTGGGTCGTGGACAGGGACCATCAAAGAAAGCTGCAGAGTCAGAAGCCGCTCAAGACGCGTTGGTACGTCTTGGCGTGGATGATGCTCCGCTTGATGCTGATGCAGAAATGCACCTAAGGTAGAAAGGTACCCTGTACCCGTGTATCTAAAATCGCTGACACTCAAGGGTTTTAAGTCATTCGCTGATAAAACTCAGATGGTTTTTGACCCCGGTCTTACCGTTGTCGTTGGTCCTAACGGCTCGGGTAAGTCCAATGTCTCTGACGCAATTCTTTGGGTATTGGGCGAGCAGAGCGCAAAGATGCTCCGTGGCCAGGCTATGGAAGACGTTATCTTCTCTGGCTCGTCAGCAAGGGGAGCGGTGGGTGTTGCTGAGGTAACACTGGTCTTGGATAACTCTGACCACACCATTCCTATTGATTTCTCTGAAATTGGTATTACCAGGCGCATGTATCGCTCAGGAGAGTCTGAGTACCTGATTAACGGAGCTCCTTCAAGGCTCATGGACATTCAGGACATCTTGCATGATTCTGGCCTGGGCAAAGATACACACTCCATCATTTCCCAGGGCAAGCTTGATTCCATCTTGTCTAGCCGCCCTGAGCAGCGTCGTGAGCTCATCGAAGAGGCTGCAGACATCTCTAAGCATCGTCGCCGCAAAGAGCGTGCGGAGCGCAAGATCTCTTCCATGGATGAGAATCTCACGCGAGCCAAAGTGGTTTCTCGCGAGATTACCCGCCAGCTTAAACCGCTTGAGAGGCAGGTAGATAAGGCATCTCGCGCAAAAGATCTGTCCTCCCAGCTCAAGGATTTGACCGTACAGCTTGCAGTGGATGACCTTCGTCAGCTGCAGTTTACGCATGGCAAGCTAGAAGCTCGCGCTAAAGAGGCAGAGGCTGCTATTGAGCTTGCGCAGTATCGCGCGGGCGAGAAAAACCGTGAGCTTGAAAAGCTCCAGTCGCTTCTTGAGCAAAAGGGTCTCTTTGTTGGAGACTTAGGCGAGCAGCGCCGTCGCATGCAAGAGATTCTTGGTCGTATGGGCTCTGACATGCGTCTTTTGGAGGAGAAGGGCAAGAACATGGTTTCTCGCCTTTCTGATACGCGTATGCAGCTTTCTGTGATGGATAAGCAGAAGGCAGACGCGGCAAAAGAGAATGAAGAGCTTTCTGGTCAGCTGGCAACAATTCGTGCAAAGGTTGCGGATCTGACAGAGAGTGTGAATGTTCTGCAAGAGGCGGCTAACCAGGCAATTGCCGAGCGTCGTGCTCTGGATGTAAAGATTTCTGATTGCACTGCGTCTGAGCGTAGTGCGCGCAATACCGCTGATAAAGAGACGCTTGCGTATGTAAAGCTTGAAGAGCAGATTGTTCATGCGCAGGTAGAAGACCAGATGTTTGAGTCTAGGTTGTCTCAGATTACTGAGGCGCTTGAGATTGCTCAAGCTGCCCTGGAAGATAGTGGCGCTAAAGAAGCAGAGCTTACTGCAGTTCTTGAGACGGCTCGTCAGGAGTCCGAGGCCTTTGTCGCTGAGATTTCTGAGCGCGCTTCTGCACTTGAAGCAGCTCGTGAGGCAGAGCGTACTGCTCGCCAGGAGCTTTCAAGCAGTGAAGCTACACTCGAGGCGCTTCGTGCGCTTGATGTGGAAGTCCAAAAGGGAAGTCCTCTGACGGAAAAGCTTGTCTCTGACACAGCAACTGCTTCTCTTGTTTCTGGCAGGCTTGCTGATTACCTTGAGGTTCAGCCAGAGTTTGAAGCTCTTGTTGAGCAGCTTTTGGGAGAAGATCTTTCCGCGCTTGTTGTAGACAAGCAGCAAAACGTTCATGCGCTCTTTGAGCGTGTTCAGGCGCTTTCTGAGGACGGTAAGGCCACGCTAGTTGCTCTTTCTGACGCAACTCCAGCTCTTGCTGCTCCATCCCATACAACGCCTTTGTTTGAGCATGTTTCTGCTCAGAAGGGCGCCGAAGCCCTTGTACAGGCACTCTTTGGTCACGTTTTTGTTGCCCAGAGCCTAGATGACGCCTACGCTGCTCACAAAGATGAGCCTCGCGGGCTTTATGTGCTTCCTGACGGCACGCTGCTTCACCCAGATGGTCGTCTGGTTCTGGGACACGCATCTCAGGCTGAGGACGGCTCTCTTGAGCGTAAGCGCCGCATTCGTGAGCTTGAGGGCGCTCTTTCTTCCCTCAAGCGCCATCTGGAGGCTGCTCGCTCCGCAGTTACCAACTGCGAGAATGAGCTGACTTCAGTTCGCGAGAAAAGCGCGCAGTCCAAGGGCGAGGTTGCTCGCCTCAACGGTGAGCTTACGTCCATTGCTGCAGAGCGAGGCCGTCTTGAGGGACAGGCTGCATCTTCTCAGGCAGAGCTGAAGCAGGTCAGCGCTTCTCGAGAGCAGGCAAAAGAGCGCGCTCAGGAGGCTCGTGCGCACATTGATGAGCACAAGCGTGCCGCAGAAGAGGCAAAGGCTCGCATGGAGCTGCTAGCCTCGGAGCTCAAAGAGCTGCAGGACCAGCATGAGGATGCCATTCGCGCACAGGGTAGGGCCAACCGAGAGCTTTCGGATGCAAAGACGGATCTGACTGTTGCAAAAGAGCGTGCAACTAGTATGGCTTCTCGCCAGACGGAGCTTGAGAGGCGTCTGTCTCAGCTGGATGAGCAGCTTGCTGCCGCTAAACAGGCAACGCACGCGCTTGAGGTAATTAGGCTGCGCGTAGACCCGCTGTACAAGCGCTACGATGCTCTGCACCAGAAGGCGCTTGAGTGGGCATCTAGGCTCAAGGACCGCGCGTCACTTGCGGAGGCAGACTCTGAGACGCTTCGAGAAACCATCTCTGAGGCTAAAGATGCTGCTTCTGAAGCTGCGCTTGCAGTAGAAAAAGAAAAAGACGCTGCTAACCAGATTAGCGTTGAGATTGGTAAGCTTGAGGTTCAGGTTCAAAACGCCATTGAGGCCATTCTTGCCACGGGCGCCTCGCTGGACGAGGCCTTGACGCTTCCTGAGCCAGAAGATAGAGAGCAGGCAGAGCGCCTTGCGGCGTCGCTCAAGAGCCAACTTGAGGCACTTGGTCCTGTCAACGCTGTTGCCATGGATGAGTACGAGCGTCTCAAAGAGCGTGCCGACTACATTAACGAGCAGGTAGCTGACTTAGAGGCTGCTCGGACCTCGCTGAAGAAGATTATCTCGGCCATTGACCGCAAGATGCGTAGCCGCTTCCTTGTTGTCTTTGACCGCGTAAACCAGAACTTCTCCGAGATCTTCTCCATGCTGTTCCCTGGCGGCCATGCCCACATTGAGCTTACCGACCCAGACCATCTCTCCGAGACAGGCATTGAGATTGTGGCTCAGCCGCGCGGTAAGCGCATTACCAAGATGATGCTTATGTCAGGTGGCGAGAAGAGCCTCACCGCCCTGGCATTGCTCTTTGCTGTGTATAGGACGCGTACTGTTCCGTTCTATGTCTTTGATGAGGTAGAGGCTGCGCTCGACGACGCCAACCTCTCCAAGCTGCTTGATGCCATTGAGCAGCTTAAAGAGACAACACAGCTGATTGTCATTTCTCACCAGAGGCGCACTATGGAGCAGGCAGACGTACTGTATGGTGTATCCATGCAGGCAGATGGTGTCAGCCACGTTGTCTCTCAGAGGCTTGATAAGACAACCGGAAAGGTAGTTGATATCTAATGGGCTTTATGGACAATCTTCGCCGCGGTCTTGAGCGTTCCCGTGAGACCTTAAGCGAAATCTTTTACATGGGCGGAGAGGTCACCGAAGACTTTTGGGATGACCTCGAGGATACGCTGGTTATGGGAGACATGGGCGCCGAGGTGGCTATGCGCGTCACCGATGATCTGCGTGAGCGTGCAGCGCGAGAAAATCTTATGCGCTCCGACCAGCTACGCCGTGCCCTTGTAGAGCGCCTTACAGCAGAGTTTCCTGTTGCAGAAAGAGATCCTTTTACGGATACGCCTTCTATTGTCTTGTTTGTAGGCATTAATGGCGCTGGTAAAACTACTACTGTTGGAAAGATTGCTGGTCGTGCACATGCTAGTGGCGTTAAGACTTTGATTGGCGGCGCTGATACCTTCCGCGCAGCCGCAATTGAGCAGCTACAGGTTTGGGGAGAGCGCTCTGGCATTGAGGTTGTAACCAGAGAGCGTGGTGCTGACCCTGCAAGTGTTTGCTTTGAGGTTGTTGAAACAGCAGAAAAACAAGGCACTGAACTGGTGCTTATTGATACTGCTGGACGTCTTCACACCTCATCTGATCTGATGCGCGAGCTTGCTAAGGTTGTTTCGGTTACCAGAAAGCGTGCAGAGGATATTCCTGTTAGTGTTGTCTTGGTTATTGATGCAACTACCGGTCAGAATGGTCTTAACCAGGCAAAAGAGTTCAATGATGCACTGTCTTTGGACGGTCTTATTGTTACAAAGCTTGATGGTACCGCAAAGGGAGGAATTGCTCTGGCAATTTCTAACCAGCTTAACCTGCCTATTTATCGTATTGGTGTGGGCGAGTCAATTGATGATCTTCAGACGTTTGATGCTCGTTCGTTCTGTGAAGCACTTGTTGGTGAGGGAGTTCAGTAATGTTTAACAGCCTGCAAGATAGACTGCAAAATACATTTTCCGCTCTGCGTGGAAAGGGCCGTCTCACTGAGGACGATATCAATTCCGCAATGCGAGAAATTCGCATGGCTCTTCTCGAGGCTGACGTTAACTACAAGGTAGTTAAAGAGTTTGTCGGCCGCTGCAAAGAGCAATGCATGACCGCTGACGTCCTGGAGTCTTTGTCCCCAGTCCAAAACGTTGTCCGCATTGTTTTGGACGAGCTCACAGCGCTGCTTGGCTCAACCGAGTCCAAGCTTACGCTGGCACAGAACCGCATCCCAAACGTCATCATGCTTGTTGGTCTTCAGGGCTCCGGTAAGACAACCGCAGCTGCAAAGCTTGCCTACCTGCTTAAGTCCCAGGGAAAGAATCCTCTGCTTGCCGCCTGCGACGTTCACCGCCCTGCAGCAGCAGATCAGCTTGAAACACTCGGTTCAGAGATTGGCGTGCCGGTTTATCGTGGTGATGGCAAAGACGCTGTTGCTATTGCGTCTCAGGCAATCCAGGAGGCTGTTGACCACCTCAATGACCTGGTTATTGTCGATACCGCTGGTCGTCTTCAAATTGACGAAGAAATGATGGAAGAGGCTGTTGCTATCAAGCGCGCCGTCAAGCCAGATCAGATTCTTATGGTTGTCGACGCCATGACCGGCCAGGATATTGTCAATGTTGTTAGCACCTTCGCCGAGCGCGTAGACTTTGACGGCGTTATTATGTCCAAGCTTGATGGCGATGCTCGTGGCGGTGGTGCACTTTCCGTACGTGAGGTTACGGGCAAGCCTATCAAGTTTGTTTCCATGGGCGAGAAAACCGATTCACTTGAGGTTTTCCATCCAGATCGTATGGCCAAGCGTATTCTTGGCATGGGCGACGTTATTTCTATTGTCGAGAAGGCCCAGCAGGCAGCAGACGAGAAGCAGGTTGAAGATGCCGAGCGCATGTTGCGCGAGGGTTTCACTATGGATGACCTGCTTAATCAGATGAACCAAATCCGCAAGATGGGCGGTCTTGCAAAGCTTATTGGTGCTTTACCTGGTGGTGACCGCATGATGGCCCAGCAGGGTGGTGTGGATGATAGCTCTATGGGAAAGATTGAAGCCATCATTCATTCGATGACCAAAGAAGAGCGCGCACGTCCAAAGATTATTAACGGTCAGCGCCGTCGTCGTATTTCCATGGGTTCTGGTCGTAGTGTTCAGGAAGTCAATCAGCTTATTCGTCAGTGGGGAGAAATGAATAAGATGATGGGCAAGATGAAGGCTATGACTCAGGGTGGTAATGCAAAGAAGGGTCGCCGTGCTATGGAGTCTATGATGAAGAACATGGGCTTTGGCGGAGGTCAAATGCCACGTTTCTAGGCGTTGCCAGTAAATAAATTTATATAAGAATTGCTCATGTCGAGTAATATCCCTACTGCATTTTGTTAAACATGGTAAACTCTCTCAAAAAGCAGTGGGGAGTATTTATGTCAATTAAACGCGTTGCCTTTATGGCACTAGGTTGTATAAGCTTGGCACTTGCTGTGCTTGGTGTAGTGCTTCCCATTTTGCCAACTGTTCCATTTTTGGCACTTGCTGCATTTTGCTTTGCAAAATCATCCGACCGACTCAATAATTGGCTTATTAATACAAAGTTTTACCAAAATAATCTTGCTGATTTTAAAGCTGGAAAAGGGATGACTATTAAGACTAAAACACGCATCCTTGTCACAGTAACCTTGGTCATGGCTGTAGGTCTAATTGTCATGCTTATGAAAGGTGTTATTGTTGGAAGTATTATCCTTAGTGTTGTTTGGTTAGGTCACATTTACTATTTTGGTTTTAAAGTTAAAACGATTAAAGAGTAAACAATTGTTACAATAGCTTCTAGTTAGTTTCATTATTATTCGGTAATGATGAGGTGACTGAAGATGCAGCGTAAAAGAAAAGTAGTTTTGTCTATTCTTGGAGTAATACTCATTGCCGTTGTATTCATATGTAGTTGGTTAAGACCCGAAGCGGTTAAAGAGCGAAATCTTGATTTTTTAAAACATAAAGCTGCGGAATATATAAGGGAGCAATCAGTTGGTAATTTTTTCTCGTATGAAAAGTTTGAGTCTGGAGAATATAGGACCCATACTTGCAATTTAAACGACGTGTATATATCTGGTCCAATTTTATCAATTGTAGAGAAAAACAATGAATTATTAGACGGTGGCATTTCGTGGGTTGTAAGTGTTAATGGAGAAATCATTGGAACAATCGAGCAAGATGCCGCTTTATATTCAGTTTCTCTCTCATCACAAGATTTTGATCAATATATTCTTTATGGGACTGCTTATATTCTACAAGCTATAAGCAGTCGCAAATTACCTGCCGTCTCCTACTATGAATACAATACAGATGATGGAGGAACCTTTCTGTCTGATAATATACTTGCGACATTTAATTACGGCACAGGAGAATATGGTTTTGTTAAAGCAGCCAGCAAATTTCCTTCTGCCAGTTCGTTGATCACTTCTCGCTTAGGTTCAGAGTATCTTGATTTTATGGCAAACAAAGAGCGTGTTGTAGATCTTCTGTAAGACATAAAAAATGCGCGCTTCAGAATTATTTTCTAAAGCGCGCATAATTTTATTCTCTAAGAAAAACCTAGTAGTGAATGATAACTGGATCTCCGTCTTTGGCAACATCAAAGAGTTTCTGAGCGTTTTCATAGCTTAGGTTAATGCAGCCATGGCTACCACCAGTTTTGTAGATATTTCCACCAAATGCACTTCTCCATGGAGCGTTGTGGAAGCCAGCTTCTTGACCCTTTACGCCAAGCCAGAAATCAACCTTTGTATCCCATCCTGGACGACCTGACTCGTCGTTTGGTCCCAGGAGACGAGCGTCTCTAATGTGGCTGGTAATATACCAGACTCCTTCTGGAGTATTGTGATGTCCATCGGGGATGCCTGTTACTACATCGGCTTCCCAGAGAATTGTTCCATCATCACCATAAAGAACAGCATGCTGAGTGGTAAGGTCAACGTCAATATAACGACCGCCCCAGTCCTGCTCGCCCTGCTTAGTAAATTTATCGGCCGACTGTTTTGTAGGCAGCTCAATCTTTGTTGCCTGACCAGCGGATAGGCCATCAGAGATAGCTTTTACAGCAGCGTCATTATCAATAACCCAACCGTAAGCACCAGCGGCCTTTGTAGTAAATTCTTTTCCATCCCAACGCTTATAGGTTCTTGAAGTTCCGCGAGTATCTACCGCAGGAGCAAGTGTTTCGTTGACCCATTTGGTAATGGCGTCTGTATCAAATGAAATAGAGAGATTCTCATCAAACTTAATCCAGCTAGCAATGGTGTCTTGATCAAGCTGATAAGCAGCAGAATCACCCAGCATCAAATCAACTGCAGAAGCAACGTATGAATTAGCTGTCTTCAAGGCAGCATCAAGGTCTTCTGCACTTATGAGGCTTTCTGGGCCAAGCTGTACGGTAGTGCTTAGAGTATCAAAAGCGGTTTGCAAGTCTTTATGGATACCCTCAAGCGAGAGCCTTGTAGCAATAGCATTGTCAGCAAAAATAAACTTTTTAGCGGAGCTATCGTAGGTGATGCCATTATTTTCAAGAGTATGAGCAGATTCTTTTGCTTGTTCAATTCTTTGGTTAAAAAGTGCGTCTGCCTTGCTTGTATCGTACGAAGCGGTAGCGTGTGGGCTCAAGGACCTGCT
Organism: uncultured Atopobium sp.; assembly: GCA_938045565.1. Lineage (GTDB taxonomy): Bacteria > Actinomycetota > Coriobacteriia > Coriobacteriales > Atopobiaceae > Lancefieldella. The sequence goes on along the minus strand of CALIAZ010000003.1, from coordinate 7,349 downwards.
GCGATTAAGCTCCAATGGCCACATCCAAGGATTCTGCTGGCTAATAGCATCGCGAGCATATCCTGCTGCGTCGTACTTCAAATCAATATCAGAGGCCTTGATGGTTAAATCAACGCCATTTCCAGAAACTTGTACGGAATAGTTTGAGGCCTCGTTTGCTCTAGAAGCCTGTAAATCTGAAGCTGGTTTTAAGGAGTAGTCCTTACCGTAAATGCTGGTTTGAGGCATAAAGAAGAAGTTAAAGAAGATTGCTCCACCCACATACACAAGGGCGAGAACACCAACGAGCACAGCAGGTATCTTCCACCATTGATGTTTTTTGTGAACAACGGGAGTCTCTTCTTTTTCTCCAAGCTCTGCGTTATCAAGGGGAGCAATGACAGTTAAATCATCTGCCTGCTCTTCCGGCGCTTCTGCTGATTGTGAAGAGTCATTAAGCTGATTGGCTTTTACCTGCTCTTCATTGAGAGCAACGTACATATCAGTATCGCCAAGACTTGGAACTGAATCTTTAAGGGAAGGCGTCTTCTCTGTAGTTTCTTCTGAGGAAAGAGGCTGTAGGTTAGCGGTGTGAGAAGCAGAGCTTTTTGCAAAGTGCTTAGCCAAGGAGCACTCCTTATAAAATACGAAGTTACACAGCAAGAATCAGTGTGTTTTGACGAACAAGCTTTCTGTAATTGAGTCAAAGACACATCTATTTAGTGTAGTGCATATTCGCCACATATTTTATGGAACTTACGAGGAATTGTTTTCCACAGGAGAAGAACAAAACTGGAGTAATACATAGGGTATTGAGAAATAATTTTTTCAATTGCAGAGAGAGCGATAGCCTACGTCATCAACTAGAGTCAATAATACTATGCAAAAAATTTTGATGCGTTTGTACTGCTCTTGCCTCAAGAGTGAGAGAATACTGTCTATCAAAAGGCGAGAGGTACGTTATTTATGGCAACATATCCGGTTATTCATGTAGATTCATCTGACGACCATCGTCTTGATGTGTATGCTCGACTGACTGACAACCAGCTTCGTAATCGCCTTGATCCGTCCCGCGGCGTCATGATTTGTGAGTCACATTTTGTGATTGAAACTGCGCTATCTGCAGGTTGCAGGCCACTCTCATTTCTTGCAAATACTTCTCATACAGATACTATTTTGCAAATTGTCGAGAAGTTCCACCCTTTGTCAGATGACGTTCCTATTTTCATTCTTCCAGATGAGCAGCTTACACAGCTTATTGGCTATAAGATGAATAGAGGAGTGCTCTGCGCTATGAGGAGGCCTCAGGGCGCATCGCTAGAAGAGATCTTAAGTACGTCAAAGCATATTGCCGTTCTAGAAGATTTAGTAGACGTCAACAATGTTGGCGCTGTCTTTAGGTCAGCTGCGGCCCTCAATGTAGATGCTGTTATCTTGACTGCTAAGTGTGCCGACAACCTCTCAAGACGAGTTCTGCGCGTTTCTATGGGAACGGTTCTTAATGTGCCTTGGGCTCGCCTGGATGAAGAGACAACATCGTTAGATCTTATAGAAAAGCTTAAAGCTCATTCTTTTACTACGTGCGCTCTTGCACTTACAGATTCTGCAGTACCTTTAAATAAAGAGCTGGTAGATGGCAAAAAAGCTGCACTATTCTTTGGTAGTGAGGGCTATGGTCTTGACGAGAAAACCATTAAGGCTTGTGACATTATCACCATCATTCCTATGTCACATCAGGTGGATTCTCTTAACGTTGCCGCGTCATCTGCTGTTGCTTTTTGGGAGCTCTTTGCTCGATAACTTTGGCGGAATGCCTTTAATCTTGGTATAAAAATTTGCGGCGAAAAAAACGGCCACCTACAACTGTAGGCGGCCGTTTAACTTTACTTATGAGAGAAAGTTACTCTGCTGAAGGAGTAGCAGAACCCTCTTCGTTGTTGTTCTCAACTACTGGTGCGAAGGTATTCTCACGTTTAAGGATGTTCATGAACTCCTCGCCGGTGATGGTTTCCTTCTTCTGCAGGTAGTGAGCAATCTCATGCAGCTTGAAGCGGTTCTCCTTAAGTGTCTGGAGTGCGCGCTGGTGACCCTCTTCAACAATGCGCCTGACCTCAGCATCAATCTCTTCAGCAGTTGCCTCAGAGCAGGTGAGGGAAGAGCCACCACCAAGATAGCGGCTTTGCTGCTGACTGAGGGTAACCATGCCAAGTTTGTCAGACATGCCGTACTGCGTAACCATTGCGCGAGCAATGGCTGTTGCACGCTCAATATCGTTGGAAGCGCCATTGGTCATCTCGCCAAAGATAAGCTCCTCAGCAGCGCGTCCACCACAGAGAACAGCAATCTCATCCATTGCCTGGCTCTTGCTCATTAGATAACGCTCATCATCCTCAACCTGCATGGTAAAGCCAAGAGCTCCGCCAGTACGAGGAACAATGGTGATCTTGGTAACGGGAGCATCGTTTTTCTGGATGGCACCAACAATTGCATGGCCGGTCTCGTGATAAGCCACAACGTCCTTCTCGTGCTCAGAAAGAACGGTGTTCTTCTTCTTTGCGCCAGCAATAACAACGTCAACGGACTCAGCAAGGTCTTCAGTGGTAACACGACGGCGACCAAAGCGAACAGCACGAAGAGCTGCCTCGTTGATGATGTTTGCTAGGTCTGCACCAGATGCACCTGGTGTGGACTTAGCAATGATAGAGAGGTCAACGCCTGGCTCCATCTTTACATCATTGGCGTGAATCTGAAGAACAGCCTCGCGGCCCTTAAGGTCTGGAAGCTCAACAGGAATACGTCGGTCAAAACGGCCAGGACGCAGAAGTGCCTTGTCCAAGGTCTCAGGGCGGTTAGTTGCTGCAAGAACAACAATGCCCTTGTGGTTATCAAAACCATCCATCTCAGAGAGCAGCTGGTTTAAGGTCTGCTCACGCTCATCGTTGGAGTTAAGGGAAGCGTCGCGGCGCTTACCAACCGCATCAATCTCGTCAATAAAGATGATGCAAGGAGCCTTTTCATTTGCCTGCTTGAAGAGGTCACGGACTTTTGCAGCACCGCGTCCAACAAACATTTCAACAAACTCAGAGCCGGCAATCTGGAAGAAAGGAACGCCAGCCTCACCAGCAACTGCCTTAGCAATGAGGGTCTTACCAGTACCTGGAGGTCCTACAAGCAAGGCACCACGAGGGCATCGAGCACCAATCTCTTTGTACTTATCAGGGGTCTTAAGGAAGCTAACAATCTCTTGCATAGACTCTTTAGCCTCTTCTTGACCAGCTACGTCTTTGAACGTTATGCCTGTGTCTTCTCCCTTAATTTCTTTAGCACTTGAGCGACCAAGATTGCCGCCTAGACCACCAAAGCCGCCACCAAAGTTCATGGAAGGACCATCGTCTCCCATGGCACGTTTAAGGGAGCGGTTAATAAAGTAGCCGATGCCCAAGAAGATAACTAGAGGGATTCCATACTGAATAAGGGCATAGAGCAGCATGTTTGTAGAGTTGTCAGGAATTGAAGCCGAGAAATCAACTTTGTGATCTCTAAGCGTCTGAACCAGCGTTGAATCATTAGGGAACTGCGTAGTCTCAAAGACCTTCTCGGAATCTCCAGAGCCTGTTGTAAACCTAATGTTTCTGTTACCAGTATTAAGGTCTACCTTGGTAACTTCATTGTTGTCAATCTTGTTAAGGAACTCACTGTACGAAACAGTTTGTACCTGTTGACGCAAAAGTCCTGGTAGTAATGTGTTGCTAAGCAGGAGATATACAAAGATGGCTACTGCAATATAGAGTAGCATCGACATAGATCTACGGTGCTTGTTATTGTTATCTGCCATACACGTCCCTTTACCTGTTTGGCTCAAATGTGATATGAGCTCACTTAGATATTAGGTTTGTTGTACCCACTCTTCTTTTTTTATTTCTATAAAAAATTAAAATTTGAATTCCGTGTAATTTGTTAAAAACGGTTTACGCGTACGTATTACTTAGTTCAATAAGCACAAGACGTGGTAGTATTACTAGCACAAGCTGTGATGAGGACAGTAGCTGGGTAGCGCAAATCTCAAGCGAGCGGAGTTGGTGGAAGTCCGCATTTGCGTCCGTGTGAACATCACCTCGGAGCTGCAGTTCAAACGTACAGGTTTTTGTATTAGTAGATGCTGCCGGAAATGGTCGCCGTGACAGGCCAGCCGAGTAAACGGACATATCCGTCGCTGGGTGGTTACAACGAAGTGTATTGTGGCGCTTCGTCCCAGCTGTGAGGGACGGGCGCTTTATTTGTGCCCAGAAAGGTTGTGCTTGATGGCAAACGAGTACAAAAAGACCACCAACCTGCCAAACACAGGCTTTCCTATGCGCGCATCACTTGCGCAGAACGAGCCTCAGCGTTTGGCTGATTGGGACCAAAACAACGTCTATGAACTCCTGATGAAGAAGAATGAGGGACATGACAAGTTTGTCCTTCATGACGGACCTCCTTATGCAAATGGTCCAATTCACCTGGGTCACGCTCAGAATAAGATTTCCAAGGACATCATCAACCGCTATAAGGCTATGCAGGGCTTCCAGACCCCTTATGTTCCTGGTTGGGACTGCCATGGTCAGCCAATCGAGCACAAGGTTGAGCAGATGCTTGGTACAGAAAAGTTCAATCAGTTATCTACCGAGAAGATCCGTGAGCTCTGCCGCAAGATGGCAGTTGAGCAGGTAGATACCCAGCGTCAGGGCTTTAAGCGCCTTGGCGTTTTGGGCGAGTGGGACAATCCTTATCTCACCTATGTCAATGATTACGACGCTACTGACGTTGAAATCTTCAAAGCCATCTATGACAAGGGTTCTGTGTACAGAGGCACCAAACCTGTTCACTGGTGTACTCATGACCACACAGCTCTTTCTGAGGCAGAGATTGAGTATCACGATGTCACTTCAACTGCTATCTTTGTTCGCTTTGAGCTAACCACGGTTCCTGATGGCCTTGAGGCTTTTGCAGGTAAGACCTGGGTAGACATTTGGACTACTACTCCTTGGACTATGCCAGCAGACGAGGCAGTTATTCTGCATCCAGAAGCTAACTACGTTGCTCTTGAGCTTTCTGATGGACACGTAGAGATTGTTGCTGAGGCTCTTGCAGAGAAGGCTGCTACCAAGTTTGGTTATACCGATTGGAAGCTGGCTCAGGACGCAGAGGGCAATACCTGGAAGAGAACTGGTGTTGAACTTGCTGGCAATGAGTACAAGCAGCCAATTTTTGGCGACCTTGGTAACACTGGTAAGTTTATCTACGCAGAGTATGTCACCCTTGACGACGGTACCGGTGTTGTTCACTCCGCACCTGGCCACGGTGTAGACGACTACAACGCTGGTGTTCGTTTTGATATTCCACAGACCATGCCTGTTGATGATGACGGCCACTTCTTCAAGGGCGACGGCCAAGGTACCGGCGGCCCCTTCTCTGGCATGGAGGTCAATGAGGCTAATCCTGTCATTGTCCAGTGGCTTAAGGACCGTGGCACACTCATTCTTGCAGAGGAGATTACCCACAGCTACCCACACTGCTGGCGTTGTAAAGAGCCTGTTATCTTCCGTGCAACAAGCCAGTGGTTTGTCTCCATGGATAAGACGGGTCTTCGTCAGCAGGCAGCAGAGGAGCTTACAAAGGTTAAGTTCTATCCTGCAAATGCTGTTAAGCGTATTGGCTCCATGGTTGAGAGCCGTCCTGACTGGTGTATTTCCAGGCAGCGTAACTGGGGCGTTCCAATTCCAGCCTTCACCTGCGAGGATTGTGGCGAGACCATCATTAATGACCAGACGCTTGACACTGTTATCACGCTTTTCCGCGAGAAGGGCTCTGATGCTTGGTTCACTGACGATCCTAAGACCTATTTAGGTGACGCTTGCGTCTGCCCTAAGTGTGGTGGCCACAACCTCAAGGCTAACAAGGACATTCTGGACGTTTGGTGGGATTCTGGTGTTTCTCACACGGCTGTTTGTAAGCACCGTCCAAACCTTAAGTTCCCAGCTGATATGTATCTTGAGGGCTCCGACCAGCACCGCGGTTGGTTCATGAGTTCTCTTATGACTTCTGTTGGTGCTTACGGTGTTGCTCCTTACAAGTCTGTTGTTTCCCAGGGCTTTACGCTTGACGGCCAGGGACGCAAGATGAGTAAGTCTCTGGGTAACGTCATTGATCCAAACGCCGTTTGCGCTGAGCGCGGTGCAGATGTCCTGCGTCTTTGGGTTGCTTCCGTTGATACTTCAACTGACGTTCCTTGCGATGATGCTATTCTTTCCCAGGTAGGTGACGCATATCGTAGGTTCAGAAATACCCTGCGCTTCCTTCTTGGCGAGCTTGAGGGTCAGTTTGATCCTGCTACTGATGCAGTTGCTGTTGCAGACCTTGAAGAGTACGACCGTCTTGTTCTTGCTCGTATGTGTGAGGTTCATGCTGCAGTCACCGAGGCTTACGAGGGATATCGTTTCAACAATGTCTTCCGTACCCTCTACGATTACATCATTGAGCTTTCCAACGGCTACTTGAACGCAACTAAGGATCGTATGTACTGCGATGCTGCAGATTCTGCAACACGCAGAAGCGCTCAGACCGTTTGGGCAGAGATTCTTTCCATGCTTGTTCATGACCTGCAGCCAATCCTGGTTTACACCACCGATGAGGCTATGCAGTTCCTGCCAGAGTCTATGCGTGATGGCCAGAAGTACGCCGCTCTTCTCGACTGGTATAAGGCTCCTATGAGCACCGAAGAGTACACTGTACTGCTTCCTGCATATCAGGTACTGGTTGATGCTCGTGCTGCCTATACCAAGGCATACGAGACAGCTCTTGAGGCGGGCGTAGTTACCGAGAAAACCACGCAGGCTACACGTGCAGAAGTTACGCTCACTCCTGAGCAGGCCGCATCTATCTCTCACGCTGGTCTTGACTTTGCTGAGGCATTTGTCTGCTCTGAGGTTACCGTTTCTGAGGGCTCTGAGCTGAGCGTAAGCGTCTATCCTGCAAACGGTGAGCGCTGCGACCGTTGCTGGAATTATCGTGAGCTTGGCGAGGATCACCTCTGCCACCGCTGCCACGACGTTGTTGCGTAAATGAACACCGACCAGCAACAACATACAACTCACACACTCGTGACCCGCCTTGCAGTTCTCTGCGGGGCGGGCACTGTTGCCTGCGCGCTTGACCAGGCAACTAAGCTCTGGGTGCGAACCTCAATTCCAGAGGGAACCGCAGTGCCCTTTATCCCAGGTGTTATGGAGCTCTTCCACGTAAGCAACACTGGAGCGGCATTTTCTGTGGGCTCTGGAAACGCTCTCTTTTTTGTAGCTCTTACTGCCGTGGTTATTGCCGCTCTTGTAGGC
>CALIAZ010000002.1 GCA_938045565.1 uncultured Atopobium sp. | reverse complement strand
TGCTGTAAGTGACCCCGATGGTGCTATTGCATCACCTGTTTGTGTGCTTCCTGCGCAAGAGGTGCTCTCACATGCGCGTACGTTTAAAGCTGTGCTTGAAGATTGGGAGCCAGAGCTACTTTTGTGCGGTCGTCCTAAAACGCTCGCCGGCGAAGATGGACCACAGGCCCAAAAAATTAGCGCTCAAGCTGAGCAAATTGCGAAGAACTGCCAACTTCCATTAAAATTTACTGACGAAAGACTTTCTTCTGCGGAAGCGAAGAAGATCCTTCGAGCGCAAGGTTTATCTGAGAAAGCCATGCGTGGAAAAGCTGACATGGTTGCTGCTTCACTCTTTTTGCAATCGTGGCTTGATGCACAGATACATAAGGGAGACTAAATGCCCACCCTATCCAATGGTTCTTCTCCGCGTCGTCAAGGCGCACATTTTTCTTCTCCTGTACCAGAGGGACAGGCTCAGGAAGAGCAGACTCAGCAGGTACAGAGTCAGCAGCCTTCTGTTGAGGCAACAGGATCGCTGCCTGCTCTTACTGGCGGTAAGCTTTCTTCAAGAAGCGCTCAAGTCACACACAAGGCAAAAAACAAGCAGGTAAAGCATAGAGACAAGAAGGCTTCAAAGCGCTCTCGTATTTTTGCGACGCTTATTGCTTTTATCATGGTTGCAGCTCTTGGCATCTTTGTATGGAAAGTAGCGCTTCCAGAGCTTTCTCGTGCCAATTCCGATACGCAAGAAATTACCGCAGGTCAGCAAGTCACTGTTACTATTCCTGATGGCGCTGGTGCACAGGAAGTTGCAAAGATTCTTTTTGAGAACAAGATTATTGCTACTAAGAGCGAGTTTCTAAACCAGGTTAAGCGCCAGGATGCTGAGCAGAAAATCAAGAGTGGTATCTATGTTATTACCACTGGTGCCAAGCCATCAGACATAGTGAATCTGCTTGTTTCTGGCCCTAATGCTCCTGGTAGCGGCTTTGTTGTACCAGAAGGCTATACCGTTTCTCAGGTTGCGGATTTGGTACAGAACTACTTTGGCATTTCTCGCGATGATTTCTTAAATCAGGCAAAAGCATCCAATTATGTTGCTGACTATCCGTTCCTTGCTGGTGCGGTAGATGCTAACGATTCTCTTGAGGGCTACCTGTTCCCTAAGACGTATACCTTTACGGAAAGCAACGTAACTGCCGATACGGTCATTCGTGCCATGCTTGATCAGTTTGAGACAGAGACGGCTGACCTTAATTTGGATGCCGCTCGTATTACGCTCAACAAGCGTTACAACTTGAATCTTACAAACGAGCAAATCATTATCATGGCATCTATCATTGAGCGAGAAGCCCTGACTGATGAGGATCGTCCTAAGGTTGCATCTGTCTTCTACAATCGTCTGTATGACGATATGTACCTGCAGAGCGACGCAACTCTTGCCTATTCTCTGGGTAGGGAAGCTACTGCAGAAGAGCTCAGTTCAATGACAAGTGACCCATACAACACCTATGCATTTAAGGGTTTGACTCCTACGCCTATTTGCTCTCCAGGGTATGCCTCTATTAAGGCAGCTATGGATCCTGCGGCAACCAATTATTACTACTTCTGGATTACCTCGGATGAGCACGTCTTCTCAGAGACGTACGACGAGCATCAGCAAGCTATTGAAAACGCACGCGAGCGTGAAGCTGCAAGCAAGCAATAGTTGGTGTCTATGAGCTTAATTAAAGCAACACAATACGTTTCTGCTGTTGAACATATCTCTATAGAGAATCTTGTTCAGCAGGGGATTAAGCTTGTGCTCTTAGATCGCGATAATACCTGTGTGCCTCGTGACACTAAAGTTGTGCCACCAGCGGTATCAGCTTGGTTGGAGGAGGCTCATGCGGCTGGTCTCATGCTTTGCCTTATCTCAAATAACATTCATTTTGATGAGGTTCAGCGCAGCGCTCATGAGCTGGGAATTGAGGGAGAAGGCTTTGCCTGCAAGCCACTGCCTCGCGCTTTAACTGCAGCTATGAAGCGTTTCTCGGCAACTAAAGAGCAAACCGTGATGGTGGGAGACCAGATTTTTACTGATGTAATTGCAGGTAATTTGGCTGGTGTTTCAACTATTTTGGTAAAGCCGCAGTCTACTGAGGATCTTTGGTACACCAATATCATTCGTCACGCAGAGCGCCGCATTTTAAAAAATGTAACTTTTACGTCATAACAAGACGGCTTTAGTTTACTTGCTCCAACTCGATGATAGAATCATCTTGAAAGGCTGGAGGAGTATGGAGCTTTGCGATTCAAGATACGTCGTACATGAGGGCTGTGATCATATCTTTTTTGTAGGCTTTCTGGGTGCCGGAAAGTCCACACTCGCACGTAATTTGGGCGAGCTGTTTCACCGCCGCTATGTTGATACCGATCGCTTGGCAGAACGCATAGCAGGTAAATCACTGGCAGAAATCTACGAAGATGACGGTGAAGAGCTTTTTAGGCAGGCAGAAACTGAGGTTTTGCACACGCTTAAGTCTAAGAAGTCACTGCTCGTAAGCTGTGGCGGTGGAATTGTCGAGAAGGACGTCAATCTTGCGCTTATGCGTGAGATGGGAGTCATTGTGTTTCTCGACGGCGATCTTTCTGACTCGCTTCGTCAAATTCAGCGCACGGATAGGCGTCCTGATCTGGGAAGCTTTGAAAACGCTACTCAGCTCTATAGACGCCTGCGTCCACGTTATGAGGCCGCTGCTGATATTACTATTGATATTCGTGAGAAAACGTTTGAGCAGGTAGCCATTGATTCTGGCAAGCTGCTTTGGGAAAGAGGTCTTCTATGAGTGACAATGTCCAGGCTGAGTTTGAAGAGGAATTGCCACCTGTTCAGATTAAACAGTGGGTTTCTATTCCTGGTGGCTCTATTGCACTTCGTTCTGGTGCAGGCGTTCTTTCAAACTTTGGTACTGAGCTCAGAACCGCAGTGGGAAGACCCCATCGCTGTGCTTTTCTTGTCAGCAATCAGGCAGACGAAGACCTTGCTGAGCTTCTGCGTAGAGACCTCACCACCATTGGTTTTCTCGTCACACGTGTAGATGTAGAAGATGGCAAGGCAGCAACTATCGTGGCAACTGAGGCACAGATATTGTCTGCTTTGGCAGAAATGCACCTGACAGCTGATGATTTAGTAGTTGCCGTGGGCCACGAGGGCGTCATTTCTCTTGCTAACCACGTGGCAAACAAGTGGTGTGGGGGAGTCTCCCTTGCTACTGTTCCGCTTGATTTAGCAGCAGTTATTGTCTCGTCTATTACTCCTCGCGCGCTTGATACTGACACTGAACATCAGCGTCTTGTTACCACTAAGCCTTGTGCTCGTTTCTGCTTTGCAGATCTTGAGGTTATGGATCTTTGCGATGACAGCGCTAAGGTTGCCCAGGTATGTATGGTTGCAACGGCTATGTCTGATAATGAGGCTGAGTTTGGACGCATTTGGGATAGAGCAGATAACCTCTCCTCTGGAGTTGCCGATATAGTTGCAGAGCAGCTGGCAGAGTCTACTAAGACCCGTGGCCGTCTCTCTGATTCTTCCGCTATTGCTATTCAACAGTCTGTTCCTTACGGCTGGGTTTTTGTGGAGGCACTTCGTCCGCTCATCCCAGCTGATCAGCCTCTTTCTGCACTTTATGCAGACGCACTGCGTTTCTCGGCAAGAATTGCAGTAGCTAAAGAGTCGCTTTCTTTTGACGATATGCTTGCCCAAGACGAGATTCTTGAGCGATTGAATATTGGCTTTGTTACCTGCGACATTACTTCTGAGCAGCTTATCGAAGCGCTCAAACAGGAATGTTTCCGTTCTACTAATCGTTTTATGTTGCCGATTCCAATGTCTATTGGAAGGGTAAGATTAGCTTCGGTCGACGAGGAACTTCTCGCCGAGCATGCCCGCGCTTGGTGTGAGGCTCACTCTTCGCATTAAAGTGCCGCATCTTGCAGTAAGGAGCCTGTTTGCTGAGACGACTCCACAAGGTGCAACTCTTTGTTGTAAACATCTCGAGAAGGGATTTGAAATGGCAGATTTACAGGCAGCAGCAAAGCGCGTTGCGCGCTTTCGCGAGGTAATGGCTCAGAGGGGTTACGACGCTGTTGTTCTACGTCACAACCCAGACCTTCGTTGGTTGACTGACGCTGAGCGTACCTTTGATTTTGAGCAGGCACATACTGCATTTATTACGCAGGATGAGCTCTTCATGCACACTGACTCTCGTTACTACAACACATTCCTGGAGCGCCTTGGTGCTGATTCTCCATGGAAGTTTGACCAGGAAGTCACTACTCCTACCGAGTGGGTTGCCGCTCATATTGCTGAGGCTCGTGCTCGCGTAGTTGCTATTGAGGACACCGTTGATCTTGCGTTCTTTGATGGTCTTGAGCAGGCATTGCGTGATCGTTCTGTTGCTGCTTTGCTTCCACGCATGCATGGTGATATTGCTGAGCTGCGTATTGTTAAAGACCCAGCTGAGATTGAGCTTATGAAGCACGCTCAGTCAATTACTGACAAGGCGTTCCTCCACATCTGCGAGTACATTAAGCCAGGCCTCACTGAGCAGCAGATCCGCGCAGAACTTGAGAACTATATGCTTTCTAACGGTGCCGATGCTCTGTCCTTCGACTCTATTATTGCTTCTGGTCCTAACGGAGCTAATCCTCACGCACAGCCAGGTGAGCGCGTAGTTCAGACAGGCGACATGATTGTTATGGACTATGGCGCAGGTTACCTAGATTACCACTCAGATATGACCCGTACTGTTGTTGTTGGCGCACCTTCCGAGGAGCAGCAGCACGTCTTTGACGTTGTCCGCAAGGCAAACGAAACTTGCGCAGCAGCTATTCATGCAGGTGTAACTGGTTCTGATATTCATAACCTTGCAGTTAAGGTTATCTCTGAGGCTGGCTACGGTGAGTACTTTGGCCACGGTCTTGGCCACGGTGTTGGCGTTGAGATTCACGAGCGTCCATTCTTCAACCCTCGCTGGAACAAGGTTATTGCAGCAGGTTCTGTTGTTACCGATGAGCCTGGCATTTACCTGCCTGGTAAGTTTGGTATTCGCCTTGAGGACTTTGGCGTTGTTACTGAGGACGGCTACGATGTCTTTACTCAGTCCACACACGACCTTGTGTCTGTTGGCTGCTAACTAGACGCGATATACAGAATTTTTACGGCCAGAAACTTTAGGTTTCTGGCCGTTTTTTTACCGTATCTCCTAGGGCGAGAAGACCTTCTCGCCTAAAAATTAGCTTATAAAACCTAAAAAATTTAAAAAGAGTTAGGTTAGTAGAGGTATGTTTTAGACTTATGTAATAAAATCAGAAAAGTAAATGTTATTTTCATTGTTATGTTTACAGTTTCATTTGTTTTATTAGGCGGAGAAGAAGGAGGTAGAAGTGGTTAGTATCGTTCTAGCCAGCCATGGCAAATTTGCCGAGGGTATTAAAGATTCTGGCAGCATGATTTTTGGACCACAGGAAGGCGTTGTAGCTGTAACGCTTACTCCTGATATGGGTCCAGATGACCTGCATCAGAAGATTCTCGACGCAATTGCCACGCTTGAAGATCAAGAGCACGTTTTGTTCTTGGTTGACCTATGGGGTGGCACCCCCTTTAACCAGATTTCTCGTGTTCTTGAGGAAGAGGGTAAAGAGGATTGGGTTGCCGTTACTGGACTTAACCTCCCAATGCTTATTGCAGCATATGGTTCTCGCCTTGGCGTAGATATCGCCGCCGAGGTAGCAAAAGAGATTTACTCTGAAGCTCGTATGGGCGTGAAGATTAAGCCAGAAGAGCTTGAGCCACAAGAGGCAACACCTACAGATGTTCCCGCCGCTCCTGCAGCACCTCAGGGAGCAATTCCTGCAGGCACCGTTATTGGTGACGGCAAGCTCAAGATTGTGCTTGCACGTATTGATACCCGCCTTCTGCATGGTCAGGTTGCAACTACTTGGACAAAGATGACCAAGCCAGACCGCATTATTGTCTGCTCTGATGGCGTTGCTCAAGATGAGCTCCGCAAGACCATGATTGTTCAGGCAGCCCCTCCAGGAGTACATGTTCACGTTGTTCCTATTAAGAAGATTATTGAGATAGCTCATGACACTCGTTTTGGTAACACCAAGGCAATGCTTCTGTTTGAGACTCCTCAAGATATGCTTCGTGCTATTGAGGGTGGCGTAGAGATTAAGGAAGCTAACCTTGGTTCTATGGCTCACTCAGTTGGCAAAGTTGTTGTTACCAACGCAGTTGCTATGGATGAAGACGACGTAAAGACCCTTGAGGCCATCCGCGAGTGCGGTACAAAGTTTGATGTCCGTAAGGTTCCTGCAGATAACGCAGAAAACTTTGATGCAATGCTTAAAAAAGCTAAGTCCGAGCTTGTTGATCGTAAGTAACTAGAAGGAGGTAGAAATGACACCTATCACAATACTGCTTGTCGTAATTGTTGCTCTTCTCGCTGGCATGGAAGGTATTCTTGACCAGTGGGAGTTCCACCAGCCCCTGGTTGCTTGCTCACTGATTGGCCTTGTGACTGGTCATCCTGCCGAGGGAATTATCCTTGGCGGTTCTCTTCAGATGATTGCTCTTGGCTGGGCAAACATCGGAGCTGCAGTTGCTCCAGACGCAGCTTTGGCATCTGTTGCATCTGCAATTATCATGGTTTTGGCACTGAATGGTGGAGATACTGACACTACCGCTGCTATTAACACTTCTATTGCACTTGCAATTCCTCTGTCTGTAGCAGGCCTGTTCCTCACCATGATTGCTCGTACCATCGCAACTGGTATTGTCCATGCTATGGATGCAGCTGCCGAGAAAGGCGATTTTGCTGCAATCGAGCGCTGGCACATTGTAGCCATCTTTATGCAGGGCGCACGTATTGCTGTTCCTGCAGCTGCTCTTTGCTTCATTGACCCAGCTATTGTTACTGACGCCCTAAACGCAATGCCTAAGTGGCTTACTGGCGGTATGGCAGTTGGCGGCGGCATGGTTGCTGCTGTTGGTTATGCAATGGTTATCAACATGATGGCTACTCGTGAGGTTTGGCCATTCTTTGCACTTGGCTTTGTCTTTGCAGCTATTAACCAGCTTACCCTTATTGCTCTTGGCGTCATCGGTGTCTGCCTTGCTATTCTCTACATTGGTCTTAAAGACCTTGCTAAGCAAGGCGGCGGTGCAGGTGGTGGATCAGGCGATCCACTCGGTGACATCATTGATAACTACTAATTCTGAAGGAGTGTGATAACAATGGAGAATAAGATTCAGCTTTCTAAGAAAGACCGTATGTCTGTTGCTCTTCGTCACCAGTTCCTTCAGGGTTCTTGGAACTACGAGCGTATGCAGAACGGTGGTTGGGCGTTCTCAATGATTCCAGCCATCAAGAAGCTTTATCCAAACAAAGAAGATCAGGTAGCCGCTCTTAAGCGTCACCTTGAGTTCTACAATACTCACCCTTACGTTTCTGCACCAGTCATGGGTGTTACCCTTGCGCTGGAGGAGGGACGCGCCAATGGTGAGCCTATTGATGACGTTGCAATTCAGGGCGTTAAGGTTGGTATGATGGGCCCTCTGGCCGGTGTTGGTGACCCAGTCTTCTGGTTTACTGTTCGACCAATCCTTGGAGCACTTGGTGCATCTATTGCTCTTGGTGGCTCTGCACTTGGCCCCATTCTCTTCTTTGTTCTGTGGAACGTCATCCGTCTTATCTTCCTGTGGTACACCCAGGAATTTGGCTACAAGGCAGGCGCTTCAATTTCTTCTGATCTTTCTGGCGGCATGCTAGGCAAGATTACTGAGGGCGCTTCTATTCTTGGTATGTTTATTATTGGCGCCCTGGTACAGCGTTGGGTTTCTATTTCATTCACTCCTGTAGTTTCAACCATTCCACAGCAGGCAGGTGCGTATATTGATTGGACAACTCTTCCTTCAGGAGTAGATGGAATCTATCAAGCGTTGAAGCTTTATGCTGCTCTTGGACCAAACGGTCTTGACCCAGTCAAGGTAACTACACTTCAGTCCAACCTTGATTCGCTCATTCCTGGACTTGCCGCTGTTGGTCTGACACTGCTTTGCTGCTCACTGCTTAAGAAGAAGGTTTCTCCAATTGCTATCATCTTGGCTCTCTTTGCCGTTGGTATTATTGGTCGACTTCTTGGCTTTATGTAATGAGTAGGAGTACGTATTAGTACTCAACTTCGCACAAAAATGGGTCGCGCTCTATAATGGGTGCGACCCATTTTTTGAAAGGATTGTATGGCTCAGTCTCAAAACAGCACGGTCGATTTCACCGCAAAGGCAACGTCATTTCATGGGCTTGCTACATATGGCGATATCCTTATTGGCAATAAGGCCTTTGAGTTCTACAACCAAAAAAATCCTGAAGATTACATTCAGATTCCCTGGGACCAGATAGATCATGTGGCAGCTTCGGTTATGGGACGCACCAAAAGCATTTCTCGCTTTGCTATTTTTACTAAAAGCAATGGCAACTACTCGTTTTCTACGCGAGACAATAAAGCAACACTGAGGGCAATTCGCGCCTATATAGGGGAGGAGAAACTCGTGCGTTCTCCAAACTTCTGGTTTGTCTTTAAGCACGGACTTATGGCAATTCCACAGCTTCCTCGCCTTATTAAAGAGAGTTTTATTAAAAAGAAGTAAGCAAATTTTGCATTTTCACAAGAGCCGCCAGCACGGAAGGCGTGAAACTGATAAAATCCAACATGCATATACGCGTCGCGGGTAGTTTGAAAATTCACGTTCTTCTCGCGACTTTATCGAGTGAAAAGAGTTAGACGTGGCAACTATCAGCACCGCAGATTTCAAGAATGGCCTTGGCCTTAAAATTAACGATAAGTACTACACCATCGTTGAGTTCCAGCACGTAAAGCCAGGTAAGGGCGGTGCTTTTGTCCGCTATAAGATTCGCGACCTTCGTTCTGGTCGCGTTATTGATCAGACCTGCAACGCTGGTACCAAGTTTGAGAACGTTCTTCTGCTCACCAAAGAGATGCAGTATCTCTACAATGACGGTGAGTCCTTCTACTTCATGGACAACGAGACTTACGATCAGGTAGCTGTCCCTGCTGATTTCATCGGCGAGAAGAGCGTCTGGTTCAAGGAGAACGATAACGCACAACTTCTCTATGCAGACACTGAGCTTCTTGGTGTTGAGCCTCCAATGTTTATTGAGGCAGAAATTACTGAGACTGACCCAGGCTTCAAGGGAGACACCGTCCAGGGCGGTACCAAGCCAGCAACTATTGAGACTGGTGCAACGCTTCAGGTTCCAATGTATCTGAACCAGGGCGAGCGCATTAAGGTTGACACCCGCGACGGCAAGTTTGTTTCTCGCGTTTAACGCATATGCTTTGGGTGCATAAGCGCCCAACAGGTATTGAGTAATTATTTCAAAGACAGTTTGTCTTTTTTAGGGGGTAGACATGGCTGAAACAGAGCTTCGTATAGCAGGCATCGGCATCTCAAAAGATGTAATTTCAACGGTTGTCTCCGGCGCAGCTGGAAGTGTTGAAGGTGTTGCCTCCGTTGGCGGAAACGATACACTGGCATCCAACCTTATTAACGTTTTTACCAGCAGAAGTCTTGCACCAGAGAAGGCTGTTGAGGCAGGCGTAGAGAACGGTCAGCTTCATCTTGGAGTTCACCTTACCGTTTTCTATGGCTATCCTTTCACAAAGCTTGCTTCTGAGGTAAGACTTGCTGTTGCAACTGCCGTAAATGAGCAGATTGGCGTCAGTATTGCTTCCGTTGATGTTTACATTGACAGCCTTGTTTTTCCTAAGGAGTAGGCTTGAGCGTTAAGTTTTTTGGACGTACCCGCGCCCGTAGCCAAGCACTACAGCTTTTGTTCCAGGCTGAAGCCACTAATCGCAGCGTTCTTGAGGTCCTCGACGGAGACTACACACTCTCCGAGGGACCTCTTGACGAGTATGCGCAGTCACTGGCAGTAGGAGCAGATGGCATCAGAGATGATCTTGATGACATCATTGCTGCTTACTCAAAAGATTGGGCAATAGATCGCATGCCTTCCGTAGACCGCAATCTCCTAAGAATTTCTCTTTACGAGATTCTTGAGGTTCCTGAGGTTGATGTAGCTGTTGCTATTAACGAGGTAGTTGATCTTGCTCGCGCTTACTGTGGCGATGATTCTCCTCGCTTTATTAACGGCGTTCTTGGTCGTATTGTTGATGACATTGAGGTTGGAGAAGACATTTATTCTCTGTGCCATAAGCAATCTGTTGAGCAAGACGTTTCTGAAGAAGAGCCAGAGGGCTCTGTGGAAGATGCAGAGTAGTCATGGCAAAAATCGATACGTCTGAATATCAGAGCTTTGACCAGATCACCGCAAGGCTCGATTCAATTGTTGATCAAGTTCGCGATAAAAACGTCTCGCTGGAGCATTCTCTTGACCTCTTTGATGAGGCAATTGCTCTAGGCTCAAAGGCTGTCAACATGGTTGACACCACAGAGTTTACGCCAGAAGAGGAAGAGCGACTGGTTCAGGCTCAGGCTGCAGGAGATGCATCCAACGAAGAAGCTGCTTCTGATGAGCAGACTTCTGATGAGCAAGCTGAGGCTTCAGCCGCAGATGAAACGTCGTCTGATGACGCAGTTTCAGAAAGCGATGAGCACTAGTGGCTCAACGTGTTTCTCGCCAAAGGCTTGATAAAGAGCTGGTTAGGCAAGGATTTTTCAAAGATACTCAGGCTGCACTGCGCGCGATTCTTGCGGGCGATGTTTCTACGAGTGACAGAAGGCTGACCTCAGCAGGAGAGCTTGTTCCTGAGGGATTATTTCTGCACGTAAAAGGCGCTATTCCGTACGTAAGTAGAGGCGGACTTAAGCTCGAGCGAGCCTTTGAAGTTTTTGATTTTACGGCACAACATAAAAAATGCTTAGATATTGGCTGTTCAACTGGTGGTTTTACCGATTGCCTGCTTCAAAATGGAGCTGCTTCGGTTACCTCAGTTGATGTTGGCTATGCTCAGTTTGATTGGTCGCTAAGAAATGACAGTAGGGTTGAGCTGCTTGAGCGAACAAATATTACTTCGCTGCCAGAATTGGGCTATTCTCATGTCTTTGACCTAGCCGTGTGCGACGTGTCGTTTACTTCAATCCTGTCAATTCTTCCCTCTGTCTTAGATGTTCTAGCTCCTGAAGGAGTTTTTGTTACGCTGGTCAAACCACAGTTTGAAGCTAAGAGAGAAGAAGTGGGCGAGGGCGGCATTGTGACTGATTCGTCCGTGCGTCTGCATACGTTGCAAAAGGTTGCCGATTCGTTCAAAGAAGCTCATATGGGTCCTTTAGGCGCATGTGAGAGTCCTATTCATGGTGCTAAGGGTAACGTGGAATATTTGCTGTTTGGGCAGCTCGGGGCAGGATCGTACGATTTAGATCTCGCTTCAGTGGTTTTAAATCATTCTGTAGAAATGGTGAAATAGAACTAATGTTCTATTTTGTGGTATTGTTCGTAGGTTTTTAGGTATACTAGGTACATCGAATTAGACGTTTAACTGTTTCAGTTGTGCAGTCAAGCAAAATCGGGAGAGTGGTTTGCGTGAAGGTGCTTCTTGTTCCAAATTATTCAAGAGAAGTTGCTGTTTCTGGTGCACGTGAACTTGAAGAATGGCTTTTTGAGCAGGGATGTGATGTCCAGTGGGTACACGATAAAAAGCTGTTCCCAGATAAAGTTGTAGACTGCTCTGATTGTCAGCTTGTTATTTCTCTTGGTGGGGACGGAACACTTCTTAGAGCTGCCAAAATCGTTGAGTATTCAGAAATTCCTATCTTGGGTATTTCATACGGTCACCTTGGCTTTTTAACCAGTGCAACTCCTAATCAAATGATTGAGATGGTAGCTGATGCTCTTGCAGGAGAGCTTCACGTTTCTAGAAGAGCAACGCTTGCAATAGAAACAGAATATGAGCTTCCTTCTGGAGAAACACACGTCGAGAAGACCTTCTCACTCAATGATTTTGCTGTTTCCAGAGGTGGAGCAGGCGATATGGTTGAGTTTACGGTTTCTGTATCGGGCAACCATATTGATAAGCTTCGCGGCGATGGCTTTGTCGTTAGTACAGCAACTGGATCTACTGGTTATGCTCTTGCTGCTGGTGGCCCTATTGTTACACCAGAGTTCTCAGGAATGGTTTGTGTGCCAATTGCACCACATACTATTTTGGCTCGCGCATTTCTAACCTCTCCTTCTGATGTGGTTGAAATCACCATGTCAAAAGATAGACCTGCACCATGTCACTTCTTCTCTGATGGACAAAACATCAAGCATCCAGAGGAGGGTATGGCTACCAAAGCCCGTATTAGCCGTGGACCAGGAGATATCATTCTGCTTGATAGAAGCGCTGATAGTTTCTATCGCTCAGTTTCTCGCGTGTTTTACGGTAAAACTGGTCAGTAAGCAGGTTATATATGCTTGATGAACTTCGTGTGCAAAATGTTGCACTTATTGAAGATGCTTCTCTTGCTCCCGCATCAGGTTTAACTGTTTTAACAGGAGAGACGGGCGCCGGTAAGACTGCTCTTTTATCTTCTATTAAGCTCTTAGTTGGTGAGCGTGCAGATGCTTCTGCAGTCAGAGAAGGAACCGAAGCCCTTAGGGTTGAAGCACGCTTTTTTACCTCACCAGAAGATCAAGAGGGCATTGTTGTCTCTAGAAAAGTCTCTGCTGATGGTAGAGGCAGGGTAGAGATTAATGGCCACATGGCATCAGTTAAAGAGCTGGCTGGAGGCATTGGAACATCAATTGATCTGTGTGGTCAACATGAACATCAAAGGCTGCTTGACGTAAAGAACCATGTCAGCATGCTAGACGCATGGATTGGATCAGATATTCAATCTTGCCAGACAGAGTATGTAGACGCTCTTCATGCTTACCATGCTGCAGTCGCTGAACTTCAACGAGTTATTGAAGTAAGCCAGTCTAGCAATTCAAAGATTGATGAAGCGGCATTTCTTGTCCAAAGAATTGATGAAGTCTCTCCTAAAGAAGGGGAGTTAGAAGACCTAGAAGAGCAACTTCCTCGGTTTGAACACGCAGAGGCTCTCCTTCAAGCTGCAGGAGGAACACATGAGTTGCTCTCAAGTGATGAGGGTATCATTGATTCTCTCTCTGATGCAGTTCAGATGCTTCAGAGTGCTTCAACGTTTGATGCTACGCTAGGTAATTATGCAGAGTCTCTTTCAGGTGCACTTATAGAGATTGAGGATGTTTCTTCAGAGCTCAGAAGCTATGTTGGATCTCTCGATTTTGATGAAGAAGCACTTGAAGAGATGCAAAGTCGTATGGCTCGTCTTCAGGGTCTTATGAGAACGTATGGTCCTGGCATGAAAGACGTATTTAAAAAATACCAGGTAGCTCAAAATCTTCTTGAGGTTACAAGAGACACAGAAAAGCTTGTCCGTGAGGCACAGGCAGGGGTAGATAGGGCAAAAGAGACTCTTACCGTAAGGGCTCAGGCACTTAAAAAGGTTCGTGTTGCTGCAGCTCCAAAACTTTGTGATGCTGTTACTAAGCAAATGAGTCATCTGCAGATGGGTTCAGCCCAGATTGAATTAAACTTTGAAGATCTTCCTTTTGAGCAGTGGAATAAAGTTGGCTCTACAAAGATTGAGCTTATGTATAAGCCTTCAGCTCAGATGACTGCTCGTCCGCTTAGAAAGATTGCCTCTGGTGGTGAGGTTTCTCGCGTCATGCTTGCATGCAAAGTGGTTCTAGGAGAGTCTGACGTTTGCGATACGCTTGTATTTGATGAGGTTGACGCTGGCGTTGGTGGAGCTACTGCCGTTGCTCTTGCAGAGGTTTTAGCGCAGCTTGCTAAAACACATCAGGTGATTGTGGTAACTCACCTGCCACAGGTTGCTGTTATGGCCTCTAAACATTATGTAGTCTCAAAGACAGAAGAACATAACGCGCTTCCTATAACTTCTCTTACAGAGGTTTCTGGTACTCAGAGAGAAGAAGAGATTGCACGCATGCTTTCAGGCTCTATAACTGAGGCTTCTTTGGCTCACGCGCATGAGCTGCTGTCAGAAGTCCGCTAGATTTTTCAGAACTACATGGACATAACAATGTATTTGTTTGGAGATTAAATTTCTCGGCACTATGGGCCTTAAAGCGGAATAATATAAAGACCCGTAGAAATGTAATTGGCTAATCTTACCTACGGGAGTAATCCATGACCAAGCACATATTTGTAACAGGTGGCGTTGTTTCATCTCTTGGAAAAGGAATCACTGCTGCATCTCTCGGCCGACTTCTTAAGGCTCGTGGCTATAAGGTCATGATGCAAAAAGCTGACCCATATCTCAATGTTGATCCAGGCACTATGAGTCCTTTCCAGCATGGTGAGGTTTTTGTTACTGAGGACGGTAAAGAGACTGACCTTGACCTTGGTCATTATGAGCGCTTTATTGACGAGAATCTTACCAGGGAGTCTAACTTCACCACTGGCCTCATTTATCAGTCTTTGATTCAGCGAGAGCGCGCTGGAGACTTCCTTGGCGGAACAGTTCAGGTAATTCCTCATGTAACTGATGCAATTAAGGCTCGTTTTGCTCGCATTGAAGAGGTTACTAATGCTGATATAGTCATCACAGAGCTTGGTGGCACTATTGGTGATATTGAGTCTCAGCCTTTTGTTGAGGCAATTCGCCAGTTTAGAAAAGAGCGTGGCGCAAGCAACGTTGCTATTATTCACGTGAGCCTTGTTCCTTATATTGCTGCTGCTCATGAGGTCAAGACTAAGCCTACGCAGCACTCCGTAAAAGAGCTTCGTTCCCTTGGTATTCAGCCAGACTTTATCGTGTGCCGTTCTAGCCATTCTGTGGATGAATCTATTCGCGAGAAAATCGCTAATTTCTGCGACGTTGATGCAGATTGTGTTTTTGAAAACAACGATTTACCTTCAATTTACGATGTTCCAGCACATCTGGCAGCACAGGGATTTGACAAGAAGGTACTTGAGCGCCTTGGTCTTGAAGTCCGTCTAAGTGATCTTGGCAGTTGGGAAGCATTTACTACCGCTATGCATAAGGCAAATGCGCTTGAAGACACAACAAGAATTTATGTTGTCGGCAAGTATACGCAGCTGCCTGATGCCTACCTTTCTGTTATTGAGGCACTTCACCACTCTGGTATTTTCTATGGCAGACACGTTGATATCCGCCTGGTAAATGGTGAAGAGCTGACAGAAGAAGACGTAGAGCAGGAGCTTGCTGGTGCAGATGGCATTTTGGTTCCTGGTGGCTTTGGTCTTCGCGGTGTAGAGGGTAAGATGGTTGCTATTCGTCGTGCCCGTGAGCTCAAGATTCCTTACCTTGGTGTTTGCCTTGGTATGCAGATGGCTGTTACTGAGTTTGCTCGTGACGTCTGCGGCATGGAGGGTGCAAATTCAGCAGAGTTTGGTCCAGATACTCCATATCCTGTCATCGATCTTATGCCTGATCAGGAGGATATTACTGACAAGGGCGGTACCATGCGCCTTGGTTCTTATCCTTGCAAGGTTGTTGAGGGAACTCTTGCACACGAGGCATATGGCAACAACTTGGTTTACGAGCGTCATCGTCACCGCTATGAGGTAAGCAACGTATTCCGTAATCAGCTTGTTGAGGCTGGTCTGGTCGTTTCTGGTGTTTCTCCAGACGATCGCCTCGTAGAGATGATTGAGCTTCCAGAGTCTGTTCACCCTTGGTTTGTTGCAAGCCAGGCACACCCAGAGTTCAAGAGCCGTCCAACTCATCCTGCACCTTTGTTCCGTGAGTTTGCACGTGCAGCAATCGCTCATCATGAGGGTGTTGACCGTCATGATGTAAACCAGGCTCTCTAAGCAGAATTTTTAATAGGGAAGAATACTTATGGACCTCGCTCAGGCGCGTACAGAATTTTTAGCGTACGTTGCTGTTGAGCGAGGTCTTTCTGTAAATACGCTTGATGCCTATACCAGAGATTTAGAAGGTTATTTGCTTTGGCTGAATGGCAAAAAGATTACTTTGCCCAACCAGGTGACTCGCTCCGATGTTGAAGAGTACATAGGCTCTCTTAGAGATTTAGGTATGGCTCCAGCTTCGGTTGAGCGCCACACTGCGGCACTTAGAAACTTCCACAAGTTTATGGCTGTTGAGCAAATTTGTGAGTCATCTCCAGCTGAAGATTTACCTACCGCAGCAAGAATTCAAAGGCTTCCTGATGTTATCTCTCAAGAGAAGGCAGAAGAGCTGCTTGATCAGCCATTTCCTAATTCGCCCCTAGGCATTCGAGATAGAGCCATACTTGAGTTGCTGTATGGGTGTGGGCTTCGTGTGTCTGAGCTTTGCGATCTTGAGGTTCGAGGTGTCCTTCTAGAAGATGAACTCTTGCGTGTTTTTGGTAAGGGTTCCAAAGAGCGCGTAGTCCCCGTGTTAGGCTCTGCGCATCGTGCACTTAAAACATACCTTTATGAAGCTCGTTCACTTTTGCTTAAGCACGGCCAGGTGTCTGAGGTGTTTGTAAACGCCAGAGGTGGACATATTTCTCGCCAGTCGGTACATAAACTGGTGGCAAATTACGGCAGGGTAGTGGGGATTGAAGGTTTGCATCCTCACACACTGCGCCACAGTTTTGCCACACACCTTCTAGAGGGTGGCGCTGATCTTCGCTCGGTGCAGGAGCTTTTAGGACATGTTGATATTTCAACCACGCAGCTCTATACGCACGTAGATAGGTCGCACATTAGAGACGTGTACCTTGAGGCTCACCCAAGAGCCCACGTTCACGCGGACAAATAAACGCGCTTAATGCAATCGTGAGGCAAAGTGGTGACTGCGTAAAAGCAAGGTGGGGATTTTGTTTGAGTAACGTGTGATTTTCGTCACGAGTTCACCACAATTTTCTCAAAAATTTTCACTTCATAAAAAATTAATAAATTGGGTCCAAGACTAAGAAAATCCGTTCTTTTGTAGTTCGGATTTTTTTAAATACTACATATTGTGGTCTTACTCCATCAATTTATATTTTCGTTAAACCCCAGCTAAACCATAAGAAAAATACTTGGTGTTGGAAAGTGTTTTCTAGTGTGTGTAAGTGTCGAAATGAGTTATATTTATTCCACGTTCAATCGACGGACTATGCCCAGGCGTTGCCGCGCACACACAACACAAACACAGCCCGCGCGGCAAGGGGCGCCAACGTGAAAGGGGGAGACATGCTTACTGGTCAGTATCAGCGTTCGCTGGACTCCAAGATTCGCGTGACTCTTCCTGCACCTCAGCGCAAGCAGCTTGGCGATGTTGTCATCTTGCTCCGTCGACAGGACGCGCTTTACGGCTACTCACCTGAGGCGTATGAGGCTTGGATTGCAAGTCTGAACCTCAACCCAAGGAACCGTGACGACGTCACAGCACTTCGCATGCTGAACGCAGCAGCAACAACCGTCGACATTGACTCGGCCGGCCGTGTTGCTCTGGGAAAGATTGACGAGTCCGATCCACAGGCTAGGGAGAAGCTCCAGCTTGACCGCGACGTCACTATTGTCGGTAACGGCGACCACTTTGAGATTTGGAACACCAACAAGTGGAACAGCCTCTTCTCGGCAGATGACCGCGTTGCAACGCTCGAGGACCTCATCTTTGGCGCCTAGTGAGGCGAGAAGATCGTGAAGGTAGAAGACGGTAACTTGAAAGTCGAATATCGGCACCAACCAGTAATGCTTACAGAAGTGCTGCGCGAGCTGGACCCCAAGCCAGGTGAAGTTGTTTGCGACTGCACCTTGGGAGGAGCGGGCCACACCGTAGAGATGGCAAAGCTGATTGCTCCAGATGGTCTTTCCATTGGAATTGACCAGGACGCAATGGCTCATCAAGCAGCAGCTGCTCGCCTGAAGCAAGAAGTACCAAACGCGGAGTTTTTACCGCTTAAGGGAAATTTTGGCGACCTCGATGAACTTCTCGTTTCTGCAGAAGTCCCCGGAGTTGACTGTTTCCTTTTTGATATTGGTGTTTCTTCTCCTCAGCTTGATATCCCAGAGCGAGGCTTTTCGTACCACGAAGATGCCCCGTTGGATATGCGAATGGACCCGGGCAAACAAACTCCAACTGCACAAGAGGTCATCAACACCTACAACGAAGCCGACCTCGCCCGAATCCTTCGAATTTACGGAGACGAGAAATTTGCCTCACGCATTGCACGACGCATTGTACAAACGCGAGAAAAGCGTCCCATCCAAACGACACTTGATCTTGTTGAGGTAATCAAGGCGGCAATTCCCGCAGCAGCGCGTCGTCACGGCGGACATCCTGCCAGAAAGACGTTCCAAGCACTTCGTATTGAAGTGAACCATGAGCTTGAGGTTTTGGAGCGCGGACTTCGCTCTGCAATTTCTTGGGCTAATCCAGGAGGCAGGATTTGCGTTATCTCGTACCACTCGCTTGAAGATCGCATTGTCAAACACGTGTTCTCCGAGCTGAGCCAAGGTTGTATCTGCCCGCCAGACCTTCCGGTTTGTATGTGCGGTCAAGTGCCGATAGTTGACGTGATTACGCGCAAACCTCTTGTGGCCACTCCAGAAGAGATTGAGCGCAACCCAAGGGCGAGAAGCGCCCTGATGAGGGTAGCGGTTAAACGCGACCCAGAGAAATGAAGTACCCCATAGCACTTGTTGCTTGTTGTGAAGAAGTTTTTGAAGGGATTGAAGTTTAATGGCACGTTACGGATCAGAAGCTGTAGCACGCACAACTCAGTTTGAGCATGAGTACGCTCCTGAACAGAGCACTCGCACATCTTTTGAGGTTGTCCCTGGTGGCGGCCTTGATGCTGATGCTCGCCGTGGCGTAAGCAGCCAGTTCATCCAGCGAGTCAAGCTTATTGCTGTTGCTGCAGCACTCTTCCTGACACTTGGTGTTGTCCGTATTGGTATCTCTACCGCTACGGTTTCTACTCTTCAGGCTAATAACGTCATCAGAAATGAAATGCGCGCAACAACCGCAACTAACGATTCCCTGCGCGTTTCTCGCTCTCTGCTTGCAAGCACTACACGCATTGAGCGTATTGCTACTCAGAATTACGGTATGACTCTTGAGACAAATCGTTCTGTTGTAGATGTAAGCAACAACGCTTAGGCGTAAAATATACGTTGTGAGTACGCAGAATCGACATACTCGCGCATCGCGCAGAAAAACTCCTGAGGCCTCGTACGACGAGGCCTCTCGTGTGCATTTTCGTGGTCATCGTGGTAGCAGCGGTGGCTCGGATGGTGTTGGCCCTGAAGGTAGACTCCGTCGCGTAGCAGCTGCTATGGCCATTATGGTGGTAATTGTTGTTCTTAGGCTTGCTTGGCTGCAAATCTTTACGGCAGCAGATCTTGCAAAGGGCGCCGAGAATAACCGCACCAACGATATTGTCTTACACGCTCGCCGCGGCACCATTTACGACCGCAACGGCAACGTCTTAGCCATGAGCGTTGACTGCAAAGATATCTACGCCAATCCTTCAGAGATTAAAGATGCAAGCTCCGTAGCCCAGGTTTTTGCCTCGTTTTTAGGCGGAAGCCCTTCAGACTATCTTGGGGATCTGCAGCAAGACACCACATTTGTCTATGTGCGTCGTCGTGTTGACACTGATACTGCTTCTAAGATTGAAAAAGCACTTGACGAGAAGAACCTCAAGGGCGTCTATTTTGTTAATAACACCAAGCGCGTCTATCCTTATGGCAACGTTGGCGTTCAGATTCTGGGCTTTGTAAACGCGGATAACGAGGGCGCTTCTGGCCTTGAGTATTACTACAACGATATTCTTGCAGGTACTAATGGCCACATGATCGTTGAGACCGGCGCTGGTGGTACGCCAATTGCTGGCGGTACTTCAAATATTACTGAGGCACAAAATGGACAGGACATTGTTCTTTCCATTGATATTGAGCTCCAGAAGAAGGCAGAAGAGCAGCTTACTGCAGCAGTTAAAGACTTTGAGGCCCAGCAGGGCGGCTCAATCATGGCCATGAATCCTCGTACCGGAGAAATCTATGCCGCCGCTTCGTACCCTCTTCCAGATTTTAAGAGCGATAACGGCGTTGACTACGAATCCCTCAACCTCAAGTTAGTCTCAAGTATCTATGAGCCTGGCTCGGTATTTAAGGTAATTACGACCTCAATTGG
Source organism: uncultured Atopobium sp. (assembly GCA_938045565.1). Taxonomy (GTDB): domain Bacteria; phylum Actinomycetota; class Coriobacteriia; order Coriobacteriales; family Atopobiaceae; genus Lancefieldella. The sequence continues at coordinate 303,910 of CALIAZ010000002.1, read as the reverse complement.
TGTAGACAACAACCTCTTTGGTCCAGATTCAACCTTCAACATCCCAACCGAGCTTAAAGTTGGAGATAACAAGGTTACCGACGATGACTGGCGTACTAGCGCCATGGACATGAGCGTAAGAGAGATGCTCAGACGTTCCTCAAACGTTGGTATGGCCTTCCTCGAGACGCAGCTCATAGGCGACGAGCGCTTTGCAGCAGGAATTGATAAGTTCGGTATAGGTCACACCACAGGCATTGACTTTCCTGGTGAGGCCACAGGAATAGTCCGCTCTCTGGACGAATATGAAGGTCCAACAGGCGGAAACATGGCGTTTGGTCAGGGTCTTGCAATCCCATTTATCCAGGTCATTCGTGCATATACTGCTGTTGCCAATAAGGGAACTATGGTGACTCCACACTTTATGGTTTCTAAGGGTGGACAAGAGGTTACCTGGCCTACTAAAGACGTTATTTCTGCTTCCACAGCTTCGGCCGAGCTTGACATGATGACCACCGTTGTCAAAGAGGGTACCGGTGTTCGTGCAGGTATCTATGGCTATACCGTTGCTGGTAAAACAGGTACGGGCCAGCAGGTTGTGGAAGAAACCGGCTCGTACGGCGAGAATTCCGGTTTTGTTGCTTCCTTCTGCGGTATCGTGAATCCATCAGAATCTGATTTGATGGTTTACGTTGGACTTAACGATACCCACCAACTTGCATCGCAATCTGCCGCTGTGGTTTTCTCGCAATTTGCAAAAGACGCAGCTACACGCCTTAATATTCAACCAATCAATAACTAGGAGAGCTCATGGTTAAGCTTTCGGTTGAACAGATAGTCGCAGCCACTCATGCACGACTGCTCCATCGCGGAACCCGCGATGTTGCGGGCTCAGTCGTCATTGACTCTCGCGAGGTCCAGGAAGACTCGCTCTTTGTGGCCTTTGCTGGCGAGAAGGTCAATGGAAACTCCTATCTCTTATCAGCTGCCCAAGCGGGCGCTGCTGTTGTTGTGGCATCTGAGCCTGTAGCAGACAATTTGCTCGACAACCTGGCCGCCATAGGAGTCAGCGTTCTTGAAGCCGCTGACGATGACTGTGAAGCGTTCCTTCTAGCCCTTGCTGCTGCTTGGCGAGAAGCCCATCCAAACTGGCTGGTTGTGGGCATAACTGGATCGGTCGGTAAAACTACTACCAAGGAAATGCTTCGTCGCGGCATTAGCGCTACCCGTCGCGTGCACGCGACCGCCGGCAATCACAATAACCTCATTGGTCTGCCTCTCACAGTACTTTCCACTCCGGAAGACACCGAGGTGCTTGTTCTTGAGCTGGGCATGAATCACGCCGGCGAGATTACCAGGCTCACCTCGGTTGCTCGTCCAACAGTGGCAGTCATTACCAACGTTGGTACCAGCCACATTGGTCTTCTCGGCAGCAGAGAAAACATTGCGCGCGCCAAAGCAGAAATTGTCTCTGGCATGCGCGCATTTGGCTCAATTGAGCCTACGCTTATTCAGGCTTCGACAGGGGACTACACCAAGTTCATTGCAGACGAGTTTGCTCGTCCTGCTCACGTTGTTTGCAAGACAGTGGGCGCAACAGAGGCTGACGTCATGAGCGCACAGCAGGTTACGCTTGACGAGGAGGGCCTTCCAACTGCCACTATTAGCGCTGCTTCCGGCTGGTCACGCACGGTAACTCTTGAGGTACCTGGTCGCGTTGTTGTCGACGACCTTCTTTTGGCACTTGAGGCTATAGAGACGCTTGGTCTTGATCTTGACGCTGCAGCAAAAGCTATTGAGCAGATGCCAGCCACCCGCATGCGCCTTTCAGTGCTTGATGCAACGTGTGGGGCAAAAATTATTGATGACTCTTACAATGCAAGTCCTAACTCAACAGCTGCAGCCCTTGACGTTTTGATGCAGATGCCAGCGGAGGGCCGTCGCATTGCTCTTATCGGAGAGATTGGCGAGCTTGGACCAGAGGAGAAGCGTCTCCACGGTTATGTGGGTGCTTACATTGCCGCTAAGAACCCAGACCTTGTTGCCTTTGTTGGCACGGGAGCCGCGCGTGAAATGGTTGAAGCCGCACGCGTCATGGGTTTCTCGGAAGATAAAATTGAACAGTTCAGTGATGTCAACGAAGCACTTACCGTGCTCGGACCAGTACTGAAGCGAGGAGACGTTCTTCTCGCCAAGGCATCTAGGTCTGCTCAGCTTGATATTTTTGTAAAAGGAGTTACCGAGTAATGTTTTACCAGACTATTTACCCAACATACCAGGTGTTTGTTGCACTTGGTGTCTCCTGTATCATCACTTTGGTCTTAATGCCACTCTTTATCAAACTGATGAAGAAAGAGGGAGTGGGTCAGCAGGTTCGCGCTGACGGCCCTCAGCAGCATCTGGTTAAGCAGGGAACCCCTACTATGGGTGGTGTTGTCATGCTGGTAAGCATTGTGCTGACCTGTATTGTGCTTGCCCAGTGGAACACCGACCTCATCCTTGCCATGGCAGCGATGCTGCTTACGGGCTCGCTGGGCCTTCTGGACGATATTGAGTCCGTTGCCCATGGAAGAAGCCTTGGCCTCACCGCATCTCAGAAGATGGCTGGACTCATTACTATCTCTGTGGCATTTTGCCTGGCAGCAGTCAATATTTGGGGCATTACTCCTATTATTGCGTTTCCAGGTGGCCTTGAAATCAACCTGGGAATCCTCACTACTACCGTCAATTTAGGTGGAAACGTAATTTCTATTCCTTGGCTGTACCTGTTCTTTGTCTTTTTACTCATGGCAGGTCTCTCCAACGCTGTCAATCTGACCGATGGTCTTGATGGCCTAGCTGGTGGCTGCGTTATGGTTGTCATGATTTTTATGGCGGCGGTAGCTTTCCGCTATGGCGAGAGTAGCCTTGCTGTTTTTGCCGCATCTATCGCCGGCGCTTGTATTGGTTTTTTGTGGTTTAACAGCTATCCTGCAAGCATTTTTATGGGAGATACCGGCTCTCTTGCCTGGGGCGCTGCTTTTGCGGCTCTGGCCGTTCTTACCAAGACCGAGGTAGTTTCCCTGGTCATGGGTGGTCTTTTTATCATCGAGGCACTGTCCGTTATCATTCAGGTTGTCAGCTACAAGGCAACTAAAAAGCGCGTATTCTTGATGGCTCCACTGCACCATCACTTTGAGAAACTTGGCTGGAACGAGACAAAAGTTGTCTTTAGGTTCTGGATTATTTCCGGCGCCTTTGCTGCTCTGGGATTTGCCCTGTACTTCCAGCTTCATTAAAGGTATTGCTCTTAGAAAGGATCGCCTGCGTGTCGCTTCTAGAAACACTTGGAAATGTATGTGTTCTTGGTTTTGGTAAGACCGGCGTCTCTGTCTGCACGTATTTATTGCAGCAGCCAGAGGGTCGTGTGTCTTCCATAACTCTTGTGGGCGGCGCAGATGCTACAGTTGGCGAGAAGGTCCAAGAGCTTGCAAGCTTAGGGGTACAGGTTCAATGCGGCTCTGATCAGGTTGAGGGCACCTTTGACCTAACTATTGCCTCTCCTGGTATTCCCGATACTTCTGAGCTGTTCTTGAGTGCAAAAGCAGCCTCTAAGCAGATTATGGGCGAGCCAGAGTTTGCCTATCAAGAAAGCCCTTCACAGTGGATTGGCATTACTGGCACAAACGGTAAAACTACCACCACAAGTTTGACTACCTCTATCCTGCAGTATGCAGGCCTTGATGCAAGTGCTGTTGGCAATATTGGATTTACTATTACTGATCAGCTTGCAAAGAGAAAGCCTGAGAGCTGGTTTGTAGCAGAGCTTTCAAGCTTCCAGCTTGCAACTACTCAAAAATTGCACCCTCATGTTGCTATGCTTTTAAACATTACGCCTGACCACCTTGAGTGGCATGGTTCGCTTGAGGCATACGCTGCAGCTAAAGAGAAGATTTTTGCCAATCTTGATGCAAACGACCTGGCAATTGTGTCTGATTTGGATGAGTTCTGCCTGGACGTGTCTTCTCGCCTTGAGGTACGTGGCATTCCTGTATGTCATCTTGCTCAGACAGATCCCGGCACGCAAAATGCCGCTTTTGTACGCAATGGCGCGCTGGTAGTAAGGCTGTCTGGTAAAGAGATGGAACTTGTAGCAGCTGACGCACTCCACATTAGGGGAGCGCACAATGCACTCAACGCTCTTGCTGCAGCTGCCTGTGGACTGTTTTTGGGACTTGATATCGTTTCTATCAGGCATGCTCTTTTGGACTTTATGCCGCTTGAGCATAGGATTGAGCCTGTTGATACGGTTAATGGCGTGTTGTACGTCAACGATTCCAAGGCAACTAATACCGATTCAGTTGAGAAATCTCTGACATCGTTCCCAGGTAAAGACGTTATTTTGCTTCTTGGTGGTCACGATAAGGGCACAGAGCTTGATGAATTTGCTCAAAAGGTATCTTCCACCTGCGCATATGCAATCTGCTTTGGAGAGGCAGGTCCTCGCTTTGCAGAGGCACTCCGCCGCGTTTCAGACGGACGCGCAGAAGTGGTAGAAGAGTCTCATCTGCGTGAGGCTTTTGACCGTGCAGTAGAGTTTGCTCGCCCAGGTTCTGTAGTGCTTCTCTCACCCGCATGCTCATCATTTGATGAGTTCACGGGCATGGCTCAGCGTGGTCGTGTCTTTAAACAGATGGTGGCAGATCTTGCTCAAAAAGAGAGCGGTCGATAATGGCTACCAGTAGAAACAGAACAGAGGAACGCGCGCAGCAATCACGTACTTCTCGCCAGAGGTCTTCTGAGCGCTCACAGAGTAAAGGTCGTTTTGGAGCTATTCCAGAGCGTTTCATGCAGCCTAGGCTGGTACTTCTGGTGTCAACGGCAATTCTTGTATGCTTTGGCCTGGTAATGATTTACTCTGCATCCTCGATTTCTGCGATGACTTCTGAGGATATGGGCTACAACCCCTTCTATTACGTGCAACGTCAGCTTGGCTTTGCTGCGGCAGGAGTTGCGTTAGCGTTTATTGTTTCTCGCATTGATTACCGAGCGGTAGTAAGAAACCTCCAGATACCTATCTGGATTGTGACCATTGGAATGCTAGCAATTATTTTTACCCCTATTGCTGGCGCCGACGCATATGGTGCAACCCGTTGGATTTCCATTGGACCATTTTCTTTCCAGCCGTCTGAGTTTGCAAAGATTACCATCTTAATTTCCATCTCGTACCTGGCTCAACAGTACTTTATTGATCAGACCATAGATCAGGTGGAGTTCTTTAAGAAGTTTGCTCTTTCCGCGCTTGTGCCGCTGGTGCTTATCTTGGCTCAGCCAGATAAGGGCTCTACGCTGATTATTGTGGGAACTCTTTTGGTTATTGGCTACCTTGCTGATGTTGACCGAAGGGTTTTGTCAACTATTGCTGTTGCTGGCTTTATTGGCTTTGCGTTCTTGTCTTTGAAAGATGATTATTCTCGTGCCCGTGTTATGACCATGCTCAACCCTTGGGCTGATTATTACGGCGCAGGTTATCAGCTTGCCCAGGGTTTTTATGCTTTTGGTTCTGGCGGTATTTTTGGCGTTGGCTTTGGTTTTTCTCGCCAGAAATATTCATATTTGCCTATGGCTCACAATGACTTTATTTTTGCAGTCATTGGAGAAGAACTGGGCTTTATTGGCGTTTTAGGTCTTCTGGCTGTATTTGGCGCGCTGGTATGGGCAGGCTTTAAGATTGCTCGCTATGCGCCAGATTTGACTGGCAGGCTTATTGCCGCAGGTTGTACCTCCATGTTTATCATTCAGGCTTTTGTTAACATCGGTGGCGTTTTGGGACTTCTGCCTCTTTCTGGTAAGCCTCTTCCGTTTATCTCGTACGGCGGCTCAACCATCATGTCCAGTATCTTGATGGTTGGACTTTTGATGTCTGTTTCAAGGCAGTCAAGGCTTCCAGAAACCGAGTACGATAGGCAGCGTGCGTCCTGGAGCATAGCCGAAGAGCAAGATACCTTTGATGCTCCAGGTTTTGCTGGTCTTACCATGGTTGATGGTGGGGTAGGAGTAGGCATGCCACTCCCACGTTCTTCTCGCCCCAAGAGCAGCGCTCAGAGCTCCGCGCGCCCATCACGAGGTGTTTTGCGCTCAAGAGATGACGATGCCCCTCAAGGCCGTATTACAACAGACGCTTCCGGTAGGCGCAGAATTGATTTGGGACCTTCTGCATCGGACAGGCTTCGTGGAAATAACACCAAGCCTCGTCGATAGCTGATTTCTAGGAGATGGATTGCATGGCAGAACAGAAGAAACTCTCTGTTGCAATTGCTGCAGGTGGAACCGCAGGTCATATTAACCCAGCTCTGGCTCTAGCTGAGGAGCTTCGTGAGCGCGGTCACCAGGTTACGTTTTACGGTCAGCCCAATAAGCTTGAGGGTACGCTGGTGCCTGAGGCAGGATTTGAGCTGGTACCTATCCATGTAAATGGCTTTGATCGCAGGCGCCCTTGGACGCTCATTAGCGCGGCATACAATCTTGAGCGCGCAAAATCGCAGCTTCATAAGCGTTTCAAAGAGCAGGGAGCTCCTGATGTTGCAATTGGCTTTGGAGCTTATGTTGAGCTGCCATTGCTTCAACTTTGCGCTAAGCTGCATATTCCGTATTTGATTCACGAGCAGAACTCGGTAACAGGCCTTGCTAATCGTGTTTCTGCTGGTAAAGCTTTTAAGGTATGCATTGCCTTCCCAGAGGCTCGCAAGGCTTTTGAGGGACACGTTAAAGCTCAAGACACCATTGTGGTCACCGGAAATCCCGTGCGTAAGAGTGTTCTTTCTGCTGACAGAGCCACCTCTAGGCAAGAGCTGGGCATTGCAGACAATCAAACATTGCTGCTTATCTTTGGTGGTAGTTTGGGCGCACGTAGCATCAACGAGACTTTTGCTGCACTTAAGCAGGAGCTTCTTTCCCGTCCTAACCTTCGTATCATCCAGTCAACAGGTCAAAAGCTCTACGACGAGGTTGTCTCGCTTATGAAGCTTTCTGACGAGGAGGCTGCTCGCTGGGAGATTAAGCCCTACATTTCCAACATGGGCGCCATGCTTGCTGCTGCTGACCTGGTAGTTTCTCGCTCTGGAGCATCCTCTGTGGCCGAAATTGCAGCCTTAGAGCTCCCTAGCATTTTGGTGCCGTATCCTTTGGCAACAGCAGATCACCAGACTACTAATGCGCATCTGTTGTCGGATGCGGGAGCAGCCATTCTGGTGCCAGATAACCAGGTGGGCACCACGACCTTCTCGACAGCTCTCTTTGATCTGGTAGACAACGCAGATCAGCGCAAAAAGCTTTCTGAGGCTGCTGCCACACTTGACCAGCGCAGCGCCGCATCTCTTGTGGCTGACGCTGTGGAAAGTGCCGTTTGTGGCGCATAAAACATTCGGTTTTGCGTTAGAGTAAACATGTCTTGGTATGTCCAGGACTCAAACGATAACAATACTTGGAAAGGCTCTCTTATGGCAGATTCCATGGGCGAGAAGACCATCTCGCGTGCACATTTTATTGGAATTGGCGGCGCTGGCATGAGCGGAATCGCTCTTGTTCTACACGAGCGTGGCTGCACTGTTACCGGCTCTGATCTAAAGAGCTCACATTATGTTAGAGAGCTCGAAGATGCAGGTATTCAGGTAAGCATCGGTCACACTGCGTCTACCATTGACGCTGTGATGCCTGATGTCATTGTTACCTCTACGGCAATCCCAGAGACTAACCCAGAGGTTATTCGCGCACGTGAGCTTTCCATTCCTATTTGGCCTCGCGCTAAGATGCTCTCGTATCTCTCACGCGGCCGCAAGACTATTGCTGTTGCGGGCACTCACGGCAAGACCACCACGTCTTCCATGGTTGCTACCATGCTGGATAAGCTGGGCGCCGATCCTTCATTTTTGATTGGCGGTGTTGTTGAGGGTTACAACACCAACGGCAAAAACGGAAACGGCCAGTACTTTGTCTGCGAGGCTGACGAGTCTGACGGTTCGTTTATGTTCCTTAACCCTAACGTGGTGGTAGTCACCAATATTGAGGCAGACCACCTTGATCACTACGGTTCTCTAGAGAATATCGAGAAGACCTTCTGTGAGTTTATGAGCTTGCTTGATAAGGAAGAAACCGTTGTTATCAATGGTGACAATCCTCATTACGTTGAGCTTGCTCAGTCAACCGGCAGGCACGTGGTTACTTACGGCTTTGATTCTAGCTGCGATTTTGTTTGCACGCAGGAGGAGAGAAAAGCTGGTATCGAGAACCCTCTGACCATCAAGACTCCTTCTGGTCAGACCATTTCTGTGGTACTTCCAGCTAACCCTGGTAAGCACAACGTTGCTAACGCAACCGCTGCAATTGCCGTTGCCGATGCACTTGGCTTTGATCTTGTGGAAGCTGCTGCGGCGCTGTCACAGTTCAAGGGCGCACGCCGTCGCTTTACACACGTAGGTGACATCAACGGTATTACCGTTGTAGACGATTACGGTCACCATCCAACCGAGATTGCAGCAACCATGTCTGCAGCTCTTCCTCTTGGTTTTAAGCGCGTTGTTGTTGTCTTCCAGCCACACCGCTATAGCAGAACACAAGACTTGGCAGATTCGTTTGCTCACGCGTTTGATGGCATCGACGTGTTGCGCGTCATGGATGTCTTCTCCGCAGGTGAGCTTCCTATTCCAGGTGTCTCGGGCAAGACCGTCTCTTCAAGAGTTCAGGCTGCCAATACTGTTCCTGACGTGCGCTATATCCCTTCTCGCCGCGATCTTATCGCTGACCTTCTTGATACGGTTCAGCCAGGAGACCTGCTGATCACTCAGGGCGCAGGAGACGTCACTCAGATTGGACCAATGTTTATCCGTGCACTCAAAGAGCGTCTTCAGAGCAACTAGGACCTCTGCTGTGAGCTTGTTTAACGCCTATGTAAGCCTTTCTGGGGCCCTTGATGCAACAATTAAGCAAGATGAGCCGCTGAGCCACCATACCTCCTTCAGGATTGGCGGTAAGGCGTCGCTCTTTGCTGCTGTTCACAGCCACGTGGCACTGGTGCGCGTGCTTGAGGTACTTGCAGCTAATCGAGTTGATTGGGTGCTTCTGGGCAAGGGTTCAAACATCCTTGTCTCCGATGAAGGCTACAACGGTTGCGTTATTGTGCTCGACGATGAACTTTCTACCATTTCAGTTGGCGAGAATAACTTCATTACCGCAGGTGCGGGTGCGCTTACGGCACGTGTTTGCAACGAGGCTATGAAAGCAGGTCTTTCCGGCCTTGAGATGTGTGCTGGTATCCCTGGAACTATCGGTGGCGCTCTTTCAATGAATGCAGGTACCAGGCATGATTGGATTGGTAAAGCCGTCCGTGATTGCGTGGTACTTAAGCCTGGTAAGGGTCTAGTGCGCTACGACGCCTCTGAGATTGAATGGGGTTATCGCTATACCACGTTTGTTCCAGATGAGATTATTCTTGAGGCAACGTTTGCGTTGACAGCGTCTAATCGTCCTAAAGTTGCTCTTGGCATGGACACGCTTCTGCAGCGCAGAAGAAACACTCAGCCAACTGGTCAGCTTTGTTGCGGTTCTGTTTTTAAGAACCCAGGCAGCAGATCTGCCGGCGCGCTTATTGAAGAGTGTGGTCTTAAAGGAGTTACTGAAGGCGGTGCACAGATTTCTGATATTCATGCAAACTTTATCGTGAATACCGGTAACGCCACCGCCTCAGATGTCATTGCGCTCATGCGCAGAGCACACGACGCAGTACAAGAAAAGTTTGATATTGATCTTCAGCCAGAGGTTAAACTTCTGGGTTTTGGGGCATAGGGAAGATATGGCAGAAGATACTTCAAAGCAAACAACGCGCCGTAAAGGCACAAAGAGAGAGCCCTTATCGTCTGGTACTACTCAGACGACTGGGGCAACCAAGCCTTCTTTTATGAGCAAGGCCTTTAAGCCTAAGCCAAAGGTTGAGGCTACAGCTTCTGATGCCAAGCCTTCTGCTAAAAAGGTTTCTACTAAAAAGCCAAATAATGCTACAAAAACTGCAGCTCAAGCCCGTGCTGAGCGTATTAAACACAGCAGAAAAGTATCGTTTAAGGCAGTACGCACGGCCTTTATTGTTTTGCTTAGCCTTGCCCTTCTCGCTAGCATTGCTTTTCTCGTCCTACGTTCTTCCTCAGTCTTTGCTATTACCAACATTCAGGTTGAGCCAACAGAGCACGTCTCTAACGAGCAAATTCAAAAGCTCATTGCAGTAGAAGAAGGAACAACGCTGCTTAATATGGACGAGTCTCTTATTACCGAGGAACTCCAGAAGGACCCTTGGGTAGCCTCTGTAACGTATGAGAGGCAGTTCCCCAATACACTGCGTATTACCATCACAGAGCGTAAGGTCACGGCTATAGTGGCACTTTCTTCTGGCCCTGTTGCATGGTATTTGGGCGAGAATAACGTTTGGCTTGAGGCAGATCAGCTTAACGTGCCAGAAGGAAAAACTACCGCTACCGTTGCGCTTGAGAAGGCAACCTCAGAAGGTGAGCTACTGATTACCGATGTTCCTGCAACAGTTTCTCCTGTAGCGGGTACCACAGCAACAGACGCAGAAATTCAAGCGGTTATGCAGTATCAGTCTACGTTCTCGTCAGAGCTTACGTCACAGATTGTGAGTTACTCAGCTAGTAGCGTTGATGCGATTTCTGTCACGCTTACCAATGGCGTGCAGGTTGCCCTGGGTTCTCCAACACAGATTGCAGATAAAGAAAAAGTGATTCTGGCAATGCTTAAGCAGTTCCCGGGAGAGCTTACCTACTTGAACGTAAGAACACCTGCAAGCCCAACCTATAGGCGAGTTTCTACTGGAAACGTTCAATCTGGCTCTGGTGTTTCGTAGGTAAACGTGCAAACAACGTGTGCCGTTAGGGAATAGTTTCCTACCGTTTACCAGCTTTCTTCACAATTTCTACATATTATTTGACTTGCATGGGTCAGTTGTGCAAATATACCCCGCTTTGCATGAAGCGTAAGCCTTAACTTGAGGTTTAGGGTTTTATACAGCGGTTCTGCGAGCGCATAAACGTAGCCTAAGCGCAGTCGCGCTCCGGGACAAACGGGCACAAGCGTGCCTCAAGGAGGAAGACATGATTAAGGACACCGATACCCTTAACAACTATCTTGCTGTTATCAAGGTTGTTGGCGTTGGTGGCGGCGGAACTAACGCTGTCAACCGCATGATTGAAGAAGGCATCCGTGGCGTTGAGTTCGTTGCTGTAAACACTGATGCACAGGCTCTTGCAATCTCTGATGCTGACATTAAGGTTCACATCGGTACTGACATCACCAAGGGTCTTGGTGCTGGTGCTAATCCTGAGGTTGGCAAAGAGGCAGCAGAGGATAGCCGCGACGAGATCAAGGCTGCACTTGCTGGCGCTGATATGGTCTTCATCACTGCTGGTGAGGGTGGCGGTACTGGTACCGGCGCTGCTCCAGTTGTTGCTGATATTGCAAAGAATGACGTTGGCGCACTGACCGTTGGCGTTGTTACTAAGCCATTCTCCTTCGAGGGCCGTCGTCGTTATGGTTCTGCAGCTGACGGAATCAAGACTCTTTCCGAGAATGTCGATACTCTCATTGTTATTCCAAATGATCGCCTGCTTGACCTTTCTGAGAAGAAGACCACCATGCTTGAGGCATTCCGCATGGCTGACGATGTTCTATGCCAGGGCACCCAGGGTATTACCGATCTCATCACTGTTCCTGGCCTGATCAACCTCGACTTTGCAGACGTCTGCACCATCATGAAGGGCGCAGGTAGCGCAATGATGGGCATTGGTATTGCTGCTGGTGATAACCGCGCTGCTGATGCTGCAACTGAGGCAATTTCTAGCCGCTTGCTTGAGAGCTCCATCGAGGGTGCAACCCGCGTTCTTCTCTCTATTGCTGGCAACAAAGACCTTGGTATTCAGGAGATTAACGAGGCAGCTGACCTGGTTGCTAAGAACGTTGATCCTGATGCAAACATCATCTTTGGTACCGTTGTTGATGAGTCCTTGGGCGATCAGGTCCGCGTAACCGTTATTGCAACTGGTTTCAATGACTCTAACGTTCAGCAGCAGCTTCCAACTCTGAACACCCAGAGCGCAAGCCGTCCAAGCCGTCCTGCTCAGCCACAGCCAACTCGTCCTGTAGCTGTTCAGCCACAGCCTGTTCGCAACACTGGCACTTCAAATGAGAAAGAGTTTGATATTCCAGACTTCCTTAAGCGTAGCCGCATCTAAGTATGTGTGCGCTGAAAAGACAGTGCTTACACGGCGTGACCCTGCTCATGGATCCTGAGGTTCCATGTGGGGTCACGCTCGCATTTACCGAGCGTACCGGTGGTTTTTCAGAAGGGGAGTTTGCTTCCCTCAATCTGGGCAGTAGATGTGGAGACAATCTGCAGCATGTCCAACAGAACAAACGGTTGGTTCTAGAGGCTCTTGGAGCAGGCGAGCACTTCTCGCGACTCCTTATTCCTCATCAGGTGCATGGAAGCAAGGTAGTTTGTCTGACTTCCCATACACCAGAGGCTTTTGAACAGGCTCAAGCTGAGGCAGAAGCTGGTGCAGACGGCATAGTATGTACGGTTAAAAACACGCCCGTATTGTTGGCATTTGCCGATTGTGTGCCCGTAATTCTTATAGCTCCAGGTGGATTTGCGGTGGCACATTCTGGCTGGAAAGGCACAATTGCTCGCATTTCTGAGCGCGCAACAGAGGCGCTTTGTCAGGCAACTGGCGCCAAGCCTTCCGAAGTCAAGGCCTATATTGGTCCGCATATTGGTAGTTCTGACTACGAGGTTTCTCCAGAGCTTATTCAGATGTTCTCGCAAGAATTTGGCTCCGGCGTTGTAGATTGTGCATCTGGCGAGAGGTACTTAGATCTTGGATATGCTGTCAGAGCTGCACTGGTAGATGCTGGTGTAAGTGCGTCTGCTATTGAAGAGGTATCTGACTCGACAGCCTCTACAACAGAGCGGTTCTTCTCGTACCGTGCAGAGCATGGTAAGTGCGGAAGACATGCAGCTGTTGCTTACATGGCCGTAAAGTAGGGTAGAAGACGTTTAGCGCTATCGGAGAAGTCGTTTAGGCCTATGACAAAAGTCGTTAAACATTACAAAGATATTGATGTATTCACCGCAAGAGATGATGGCTATGACGTACGATTCAGATGAATATCTTGAGTTTATAAAGACTCGTAGAGCTCAGATTGAGTCGCTTGTAGCGGATGCTGCAAAAAAGTCCGGCAGAAGCGCCTCTGAGATTGAAATTGTGGCTGTCTCCAAAACTGTTCCTGTTGAGGCTGTCCTTGCAGCTCATAAGGCGGGTTATAGGGTTTTTGGCGAGAATCGCCCACAAGAAATGACACATAAACTGACGTGTTTATCTGAAACTTCTTTTGCGTCTAAGATAACTTTTGACATGATTGGCAATCTTCAGAAGAACAAGATTAACCAGGTAGTTGGCAAGGTTCGCTACATTCATTCAATTTCTTCCGAGCATCTTGCAGAGGCGGTTTCAAAGCGTGCTGAGGTAAAGGGTACTGAGGAGTCTGTTCTACTTGAGGTAAACGTCTCCGCTGAAGCCTCAAAATCGGGTTTCTCGCTAGAAGAGGTGTCTGAGTCTATTCAAAAAATTGTTGAGCTTCCTCACATTTCTGTTGTGGGTCTGATGACTATGGCACCAAAAGATGATCCAGAGCGCGCCAAGAGAACATTTTCAGGACTTCGAGAATTACGTGATCGCTTGAGCCAACAAGTTGGTTTGAAGTTAGATGTTCTTTCTTGCGGCATGAGTGATGACTTTACGTATGCCATTGAAGAGGGTTCTACGACTATTCGCCTGGGTCGAGTGTTGTTTGACCCAGCCTATACGTTGAGTGGGCACTAAAATAGTTGCAAGTTTTTGATACAGTAGTAAGAAGTTACGTGCGTTACAGAAAGGCACAATGATGAGCATTCTTGATACGCTAAGAGCAAAGCTTCGTGGTGGTCAGGACGATGAGTACTACGACGATGAATATTATGGCGATGAGGGCTATGACGAGGTAGACGGAGCTTCTCCTCGTTCGTACGATGATCGTGCACAGCAAGGTTCTTCCAACAGACTACTGGGCAATCCATCCAGGCCAGAAGCAGAGAGCGTTTCTGTTTACACGCGCTCTGGTAAGCCAATTAGCACTAATCCAGCTGCTTCTTATAATCCTCAGCAGGATATGCGCTCTCGCGCTTCTGCGTATGCATCTCGTCAGGAGCCTTCTGGATACACTCCTTCTTATGAGCACACCGTGAGTCCAAATTTGCCAACTCCTGGTGATATTGGTCTTCGTCCTGTGAGCCGTACAAGCTATTCTGGACAGCTGCCACCATACGTTCTTCGTCCTGTTTCTTATGACGATGTTCAGTCGGTGGTTCGCCGCGTTCGTACTGGTCAGCCAGTTGTCCTTATCTTTAAGAACACCAACATTGAGGTTGCCAAGAGAATTTTGGACTTCAGTTTTGGTCTTTCTTATGGACTTGACGGCGCTGTTGAAGAAGTTGCTGACCGCGTCTTTGTTGTACTTCCTCATGGCGTTTCTTTGACGCAGGCTGATCTTGATAAGCTTGCTGATGAGGGCGAGATTACCAGGTAACTGGAGGTTTTTGTGTTTTCGTATTATGTTTTGAATGCGCTCTATACTTTGCTGAGGATGTACAGCTTCTGCATTGTGGTATGGTGCCTGTCCTCTTGGATTACCGTTTCTAATGATTCGGTTAAGAACATTCTTGAGGCAATTGGCAAAATTGTTGAGCCATACCTCAGTGTGTTTAGGAACGTAATTCCTCCAATTTCTGGCGTTGACCTCTCACCGATTGTTGCGCTTTTTGTGCTTAATCTTGTGGGACGTTTTGCCATTTCGACGCTGGGCTTTATACTAATATAGAAAACTAGTTTGTCTTTGATTACAAACTGAGTAGTTATGATGTGTGGTACGTCTACTCGCAGACTGAAAGGGAACAAAGATGGCAATCACACCAGCAGACATCGAGCAGCAGACATTCTCTCCTGCTGAGACCGGCTACAATCCAGAGGAAGTTGACGCATTTCTTGAGCAGCTCTCTTCTGAGGTTGATGCAATGCTTCAAAAGATCGCTGACCTTAAGGGCCGTCTGACCAGCACTGAGCAGCAGCTTGCTGCAGCACAGGCTCAGGTTGCAAACCTTGAGGAGAACGCAAACGTTCCTTCTGTTGAGGAGACAAGCGCTGCAGCTATTGCTGCATCTGAGCATCAGATTTCTCAGGTCCTCATTGTTGCTCAGCAGAGCGCAGATAAGCTTGTTGCAGACGCTCGCGCAAACGCAGAGCGCATTCGCAACGAGGCAGACCAGAAGGCTCGTGAGGTTATCCGTCAGGCTCTTGCAGAGAAGCAGACTGAGCTTGATGAGATTGATCGCCTCAAGCAGTCCCGTGAGGACTTCCGCGCTGAGTACCGCAAGCTTCTCCAGCACTTCCTGGATGATGCAGACTCTGTCTTCCCAGAGTCTGTTCTTACCAACAATGCTCCAACTGGTTCCCAGAATGCTGCTCAGCCTGCAGCTCAGCAGACTCAGATTTCTGCACCTGCACCTGCAGCTGGTGACTTCAACGATCTTGACTAAGTCTTAGGTCATACATTTGAACTGATAAGCGTCCAGCTTTGCTGGGCGCTTTTTATATTGAGTAATACCTTGAGCAGCCGACTTATAGTCCCGAGGTTAGCTTTTTATGGGCCGTCTGTTTCTGCCCAATGTTATGCACATCCTTTCTGTTTTCTCGTCCCTGATAGCGAGCGGGTACACCTTGACTGCGTGCTGCTTCTGCATTTGTGCTTGCAGTGAGCTCGGGCAACCCTTGCCATATGCGCTTTGGCATCCAATGAGCACGTAGGTCATATCCTCTTTCTGCTGGTCCACGACCTTCTAGGCCAACTCCTTCGTAGAAGCGTCTCCACATGGCTTGCACGTATTTCTCATCAGTTGCAAGGTCTGTTCTAGAAAGCAGCTCTTCCAAAGAGGTGTCGTCGAGCTGAATGGTTCCAAAGGTCTTTATTTCTGGCGCATAAAAACTGACTATACGGTGAGCTGGGTCAACAATAAAAAACCGCTCTGCGCTCATCCGTTTGACAAAGTAATTACAGGTCAGTGGAACTACATTGGTATTTGGTTGAAACACCGACATAAAAGAGCCGTCTGACATGCGAGAAAACCGCACAAATTGTCGTGTATGCTCTCGCTCAGATTCTACCTGTCTAGCAAGAGCATTAAACTCAGCTACAGTTGGGTCAGCAATATCTTCAAGTGCTCCTACACCGTACGAAAATGCAAGACGGATATACCTATGTACAATCTCTGGCATGGTGTATACATCTGAAGCACATGCAAGAACAATATGTCGCGTTATCTCTTTTGAGCCTACCTTCTTTTCTAATCCAGTAAGGACTTGTCTGGCTAAGGCTACTACTGAGTCATCAGAAGGGTCTGGCCCACAGAGAATATGCTCCCCAAGGCTAGGCTGACAAAAACTTTCTCTAACAAGACGTACGTGTGCTGGGTTAGTATGCGAGAGATAGGTAAGTCCTACAGCCCCTACAACGCCTTCTAAGCTCGGATTGCAGGAGATAACAACCTTCTAGGCTTGGAGGTCTTGTAAGCCTCTCAACAAGCGAGACAAGCTCTACACTCTGATCAGAAGAGCCTGAGTTGAGAGGACTCAATACGACGTCTTGTTTTGTTGTACGAACTTGCTTTGGCATCAGCAATTACCCTCTGTTTAATCAGTTCTTGGTCAAGTGGAGCTGAGGCATCTCTTACGCCACAGCAGGTGAGAAAGTGATGAACTCTTTTAAGCCGTATTCCAAGCCGTTTGAGGTCATCAAAAGTGAGGCGAGACTGTTTTCTTGCAGCAATAATTCTTCGTGCACCGGTAGGACCAATACCGGGCACTCGTAAAAGTATCTCTAGCGGTGCATCCATAATCTCTACAGGAAATTGATTAAGGCGCGTTAGCACCCACGCAAGCTTTGGGTCAACCTCTAAATCAAGCCAAGGAGCTTCTGGAGACACCAGTTTATCGGGAGAAAACACATAGTAGAGCATAAGCCAATCAGCCTGATAAAGACGATGTTCTCTGCGTAGAGGGACAAGGGTGTCTAACTCTGGAAGACGATTGTCTTCTATAACAGGAATATAGGCAGAGAAGAACACTCGTTTTAACTCAAATTGCTGGTAAAGCGCTTGTGATAAGTGCAATATTTGATTATCTGATTTTGGAGAAGCTCCAATGATAATTTGCGTTGACTGTCCGGCAGGCGAGAAGGATCTCTTACTGGAAGACACCCTTGATGAGCGCATAAAGGTATTCTTCAAGCAATTGGAACGTAGAGCTAAACCTTCTTTTATGATTTGTTTCTGAGAAGGAATAACAATGCCCTTAGATTTGCCAGCAGCCTTCACAATGCCTTTTGATGCATTTTTAGCTTCGAGCAATTGCCTTTCTTCAGAGACGCGTAGGCGGTGAATGAAAGACATGGGTTTAATAACCGTTTCTGCATTTTTGTGAGGGCAAATTTTAGTAAGCGAGGTTGAACTAGGTAACTCCAGGTTGACGGAGAGTCTATCCGCTAAACGGCCAATAGCGTCAATAAGATCTGGATCTGTTCCGGGAATTATCTTTGCATGAACATAGCCGTTGAACAGCAATTCATTCCTAAGGTAGGAAAGACATTCAATCATGAGCTCTGTGGTGTGGTTTGGCGACCCTATAACACCTGAGGAAAGAAAGAGCCCCTCTATGTAATTTCTTTTATAGAAATCTACGGTAAGTTCTGCTAGTTCCTGTGGTGTAAAGGTGGCTCGCTTGGTTTGTGCAGAGGACCTATTGACACAGTAAGCACAGTCATAACAACAAGCATTAGAAAGCAAAACTTTTAACAGCGTAATGCAGCGTCCATCAGGAGTAAATGAGTGGCAGCAACCTGCTGCTGAAGCCATGCCCACTTTTCCTGCTTGCGGATCTCTGTCTACACCAGAGGAGGTACACGCTGCACCAAATTTGGCTGCATCTGCAAGTATGGTGAGTTTATCAAGAGTATGCATGGCAGCAACTTTCTATTTGAAAACAGAACATATGTTCGTATACTTAGACTATCACGAATGGGGAAGAAGTAAAGAAAAATCTAGAACAAATGTTTGTCATTTTAAAACTGCAGGAAGGATATGAATGACGTGTGAAGGATGTATACTTTTCCCATCAGTAACAGCGGAAGGAATGGCTATGAGCATAGAGAAAAACAGCTCTCTACCATACCTTTCTCGCCATGCGCATTTACAAGTTCCCACGTATGTCTTGCGAGCATTAGAAATTCTTGAAGATGCTGGGTACGAGGCGTGGATTGTGGGCGGTTGGGTACGAGATGCTCTGCGTGGTTCATTTGCTCATGATATAGACATCACAACATCTGCAACGTGGCATCAGAGTAAAGCAGCTTTTGTAGCTGCAGGCATTCCTGTGCATGAGACAGGCATTGCGTACGGAACTGTTACTGCTGTTGTTGAGAAGCATCCCATTGAGGTCACAACGTATCGCTGTGATGGAGAATATCTGGACGGTCGTCGCCCTGATTCTGTGCAGTTTGTCTCTCGTATAGAGGAAGATCTTGCTCGTAGAGACTTCACCATTAACGCTATGGCATATTACCCAAAAAGAGGATTGCTTGATCTTTATGGTGGTCTAGAAGATTTATCTGCACACGTGATTCGTGCTGTTGGGGAGCCAAAAGTGCGCTTTACTGAAGACGCATTGCGTATGCTGCGTGCCTTGCGGTTTGCATGCAGACTCTCATTTTCTATTGAAGAGAAGACGCATCAGGCGCTTATTGAGTGTGCGCCGCTACTCTCTCAGGTTGCATCTGAGCGCATTGGCTCTGAAGTGGCTCAAATTGTTGAGGCTGGCCATATTGTTCATGCTATCAAGCTGGGATTTCCTGTTTTAGCGGTAGCAATTCCGGAGCTCTTACCACTTCAAAACTTTGATCAAAAAAGTCCGTATCATGCTTATGACGTGCTGGAACATACTGCTCGGGTATGTTCTGCAACAGAAGCCTTTACTGCAGGTACTGCAACACCTGCGCTTAGGTGGGCGGCGCTCCTGCATGATATTGCAAAGCCAGAAATGTTTAGCGTTGACGCAGATGGTAGGGGTCATTTTTATGGTCACCCAGAAAAAGGCGCGGCTGTGGCGAAGAGCTTACTTAAACGCTTAGCTTTATCGCAGCATTTGAGTAATGAGGTTTGCGCTCTTGTGGCATTGCATGACTATGACGTGGACGTTACAACCTCATCACTTAGGCATATGGCTGCCTTGCTAGCTGAGGCAAGCAAATCGGACGGCATTGCCCTTTCGTATGATCTTTTGACGTTAAAGCAGGCAGATGCTTTGGCAAAGGCAAATCCGTATCGTAGCTATGCAGTGACACTTGAGGCTATGAGAACCCTTCTCTTGCATGAGGCAAAACGGGGAATTGCTCAGCACCCACAAGAGTTGTGCGTTTCGGGTGCAGAAATTATGGAAGTGCTTTCACTTCAGCCAGGACCTGCTGTTGGTGTGTGTCAACGTAAGCTCTTTGAGCTTTATTTAGCAGGTCAAGTGGAGAATAGGCAAGAAGATCTTCTCGCCATTCTTTCTAGGGGTAATTGGTAAAAATAATAAAGAGTGCCAGATTAAAACAATGAAAAGTCAGGCCTTTATATTTTTCTAGATTCGATAAAACGGTATAGTAAGCATAAAAAATTATCAGAGAGGCGTCATTTTATATGACGGATAGTGTCTTATGGGGGAGTTCATGGGCGAGAAGTGCGATTATATTACGTTAGAAGTCATACACCATAATGCTTATGAACAGCAGCCTGCAGAAGAACCTGAAGCTCCAGCGCCTTCCATTTCTCATATTCGTGCCGAGGCTCGTACTAAGAAAAGTGTAGCTACACGTAAGCGTATTATGCATGAGACAACTAAGCTCATGCTTGCTCGTGGAAATACCAATTTCAAAATGAGTGAGATTTCTGATAGAGCTCGTCTTTCAAAAGGAGCGCTGTATTACTACTTTTCTGATAGAGAAGCTCTTTTGCAGGCAATCTTTGATGAGAGTGTTGATGAGTTAGCAAAAGATATTGCACGCACTATTGGCAATAAGCCTGCTTCAAAAGAGACCCTTCATGCAATCATTGCTCAGCTGGCCTCACATATTCTTCCTGACTCGCCACTTGTTTTGGCTTTGATTAATAAGCTTGCAAGCTCTGAGCAGGCGCTTATTACCAACATTGAGGGACCACTTTCCCGCGTGGTTGTTCTCCTTGCTAACCAGCTAGAGATGGGAAAATTGCAGGGATTTATTCGCCAAAGCGTTGATTCAAGACTTGCTGCCTGTTCTATTACAGGAGCTTTGGTTCTCTCGGCTATTGGTTTGATGGGAGAGCGCCATGGTGTTGAGGGGTCTGATGAGCTTGCACAGAAGCTTCTTGATTTGACGCTTGCTGGTATTGGAATAGATGGATAATCGTACGTATTTTTGCATAATCCCAGTTTAACCATGCTATTTAAAGAGCACCCATGTGGTGCTCATTTTAAAATTTCTTGACTGATCCTGCTCAAAAATGGCTCTGGCGGGTATAGTAAGAGTGGTTGCGCGTAGAAGAACGCAAATATTCTGCATAAGCAGAAAAGCCATGCGTGAAAGGATAGTTCATGGCACACAAAAACTATTTGTTTACCTCAGAAAGTGTTACTGAGGGACATCCAGATAAGGTTTGCGATCAGATTTCTGACGCAATTCTTGATGCAATCCTGGCAAAAGAGGCAGAGCTTGAAGAGCGTGGATACGTTTCTCCAAGTGGGGTTCCAGCTTGCTTGGATAACGTTCGTTGTGCATGTGAGACCTTTGCTACCACAGGAACTATTGTGGTAGCAGGAGAGATTCGCACTCAATCCTACATTGATGTCCAGGAGATTGTTCGTAATACGCTTAGAAATATTGGCTACGACCGTGCTAAGTATGGTTTTGACTGTGAGACCTGCGGTGTTTTGAGTCTCATCCACGAGCAGAGCCCAGATATTGCCCAGGGCGTTGATCAGTCCTATGACACACAGGCAGGACGCACCACCGATCCGCTTGATCTTATCGGCGCAGGCGATCAGGGCATGATGTTTGGCTTTGCTTCTGACGAGACCGATGTTCTAATGCCCATGCCGGCTTACCTGGCTCAGCGTCTGGCTCAGCGCCTCTCAGAGGTACGTAAGTCTGGCGAGGTCGAGTATTTGCGCCCAGACGGCAAAACTCAGGTTACCGTTCGCTATGAGGACGAGAAACCCGTTGAGGTTACAGCCATTGTTGTTTCCACGCAGCATGCCCCAGAGATTGAAGATATGTCCGTCATCAAGCAGGATATGATCGACCACGTTATTGCACCTGTTATGAGCGAGGTCAACATTGCTTGGGACAACGCTGATATTTACGTCAATCCAACTGGTCGTTTTGTTGTTGGCGGACCTATGGGAGACACAGGACTTACTGGCAGAAAGATTATTGTTGACACCTACGGCGGCATGGGACGTCATGGCGGCGGCGCCTTCTCTGGTAAGGACTGCACCAAGGTTGACCGTTCAGCAGCATATGCTGCCCGCTGGGTTGCCAAGAACGTGGTTGCAGCTGGTCTTGCAAAGAAGTGTGAAGTCCAGCTTGCTTACGCTATTGGCGTTTCTCATCCACTGTCTATCATGGTTGATACTTTTGGCACTGGCATTGTTGACGATGCTGTTATTGAGCAGGCTATCGAGAAGGTCTTTGATCTTCGCCCTGGTGCCATTATCAGAGATCTTAAGCTGCGCCGTCCTATCTTCTCTAAGACAGCAGCATACGGTCACTTTGGCCGCAAAGACCCAGACTTCACGTGGGAAGCAACTGATCGTGTTCAGGAGCTTAAGAATGTAGTTTCCGCACTTCAAGCATAACGTTTTTACAAGGTAATTTTGTACAACCTCATAGAACCTTCTTCCAGCACCACCTCAAAACCCGGGGTGGTGTCTGTTATTTGCGTGATGCCCCTAAAAGTTCCAGGTTTGTAGGTGCTGGTTACAGCGTTGGAGTAATCAACAACGTTGTTCAGAATAAGGACGTACTGTACGTTAAGATCGTGTGTCGTCTGAAGCACCTCAGGGTCGCTCGCAATGCGATTAAGGCGCTTGCGAAGAATTGCGCTTGCAGGACGCTCTGAGGCGTCATAGCCGTTAGGGAAGCGCCAGAGCACATGTAAGTCGTTAGTGCCATACGCCCAGAGACTGCCATCTTGAGGTAGGTTTGCAATAATAGCGCCTGCAGGAACGGTAAGTTCCACGCGACGTAAAAACTCCAATTCCTCCGAGGTCAAAATGTAGTGATCACCATAGGCCTTCTCGGAAGCTTGTTTAAAGGCAATAGCAGCGGGAATTGGCTCTTCTGATTTAAGGTTTGGCATAGGAACCACATAATTGAGTACAACTACACACGCAATGACCGCTCCCGCAATCAGAGGTTTGGCCCAAACTGTACAAAAGACGCAGGTCCGGGCCTTAGCTTGAGCTTGATTCTTGCTTTGGCGCTGGGCAACTTTTTCTCGCCAGGAGGCAAACGCTTCCAGAGCAGCCTCGGCAAGGGTTGCCAGGCCAAGCGCTGCTAGTGGAATTGCCATAATGACACAGCTCGCCGCAATGCGGAATGGGTCGGTATACCAAAATCCCGAGAGATATCCCTTCAAAGGAACGTCAAACGTAATAATAAAAATGCAGAGTATGGACAGGTACATAAAGGCAGATACCATCCAGCGAGCCTGCTTGTGCTTAAACGTCCAGACGGCACCCACAAGCACGCAAATAGAAAGTACGGGCTGTGGAGAAACAAGCTCTCCACCTGCGTATGACTGTCCAATAAAATCCATACCAAGGGCGTGTAAAATAGCATCTTGCAAGCTTGAGTAAGCGCTCCACCAGAAGTTGAGAGCCACGCCTCGAATAATCAAAACGTAATAGAAAACAGACCATATGACCAGCGCAAAAATAAAGAATGCGTATGCCAGCGTGACAGGCTTGATTTGTTTTCCAAAGAGAACAACTCTGCGGTTTGACTCTCCAATGCGTGCAAAACTCCAAGGCAAAAGCACAACAATTGACGAGAAAATCGTGGAAGGATGCAAGATAAAGAGGGTAATCAAGCCAAGAATAAATATGACAATAAGCCAGATAAGATCGTGTTTTGGAGTCTTTGAGCGTGTCATCTGCATAAAGACCCACCAAATAGAAGGCATTACACAGAAAGCTACCGTGTTAGGAAAAATTGGTCCGTAGATTAAAAGCGACCAGGGGAAGACAAAAAATGCTAAGCAGACAAAGGCTCCGCTGATAAGCGCAATGCGATGCTTGGGAAGAACTTTGGCAATTAGCGAGCAGATTGAGAGCGGAAAGACAATGGCTGCACTAACAAAGTTGAGTGCATTTCCTGCAATAGGAACTGTTGTAGAAACAAGCTGTGTTGTTAAAGCAACAATGATGTTCCAGCCAGAAGGATAAAATCCCGAAGCTCCCGGCTCCCAAGGGGTAATTGAAGCTTCTACGGTGCTGTAGAAGTCATAGTGAATAGATGAGTACTTTTGAGACTCAATCATTGCCTGTGTGACATCTAAGTGATGCACAATATCCCAGCCCTGTACAAAGGAGCTGGCAGACGGAAGGGTGGGTAAGAAAAGAAATCCTACGGTAAGAAGGCCAATTCCTATGTACAGAAGAGGCATCCAGAAGGGAAGTTCTTCACAGATAAACGCTGGTGCATGGTAAGTTGATGGCTTGAGCGCTTGTGACGTCTTGGATGTGCTGGGTTTCTCGCCTCTGTGGTGTTCTTTGTGTTTGGGAGCAACATAAAAAACGTAACCATTGACTAGAACTGTGATAAGCAGCGGAACAAGAATCATTACAGCCAAAGGGATGGGAATGTTAAGTGCGCTGAAGATTTCTCCCTCAATAAAGAAGAGGGCGCAGCTGACCAAAGGAGCACTAACAAGTGCCCAGGGCTTTGGCATGCCGGAAGCATGCAACAAAATGACGCCCGGCACGTAGAGCAGGGCAATAATGACAACTACACTTTGGAAGAACTCAAGCCACATCCTGATCCAATCAAGGTGTTAGTAAAAATTCTTATACTTCTGGGTCACACGACTGGGCGTGACAGCCACTTTGAACAGACTGGTCTATTTTACGATAGAAGCAAAAGTGGTGTTGAGATAAACAAAAAGGACTTCCGAAGAAGTCCTTGAACATTTGGTAGCCCGTACCAGATTCGAACTGGTGATCTCCGCCTTGAGAGGGCGGCGTCCTGAACCGCTAGACGAACGGGCCATGTATGACTGGGAGGACATGGCTGGGATAGAGAGAGTCGAACTCCCGTTGACGGAACCAGAATCCGCTGTCCTACCACTAGACGATATCCCAAGATGTCATCCGTGCGCATCAGCGCGAGAAATAACTATAAAGGAGACTCGTCAGAGATGCAAGCAATAATTTCAAGAAATTCTGTTTGCAGCAAAAAATATTATATAAAACGCATCTCTAAGCGCAAGGAACGTCTCTAGTATTTGAGCTGAGCATGCGTTCTGCATCAATAAGTGCCTGGTCAAGAGGGGTACAGCCGGTGCAACTTGCGCATGCGGTAGGAGCACTTGGAGTTGCAGCAAGGCCACCTTTAGCTGTTTCTCTGAGAGAAACAGGGAGCGCGGCGCCAACTTCTGCCATAGCGTGTGCAACCTCATCAAACGGAATTGGGTTACCAACGCCCGCAAGAGCAAGCTGAGAAGAGCTTACGGCAGCGGCTACACCAATAGCGTTTCTATCTTGGCAAGGATACTCAACTAGTCCTCTGACAGGGTCACAGACTAGTCCTAGAAGGTTAGAGATGGCAATAGAAGCAGCGTCCAAGCACTGTTGAGGAGTGCCACCCAAGAGCTCGGTCAATGCAGATGCGCTCATGGCAGCAGCAGATCCAACCTCTGCCTGACAGCCGCCCTCAGCGCCAGAAACACTTGCGTTGGTGGTTAGAATGGCTCCAATAGCGCTTGCATTCCAAAGCGCAGAAATAACTTGCTCGTCGGTAGCGCCAATCTCTTCTGCTACCGAGATAAGCGATCCTGGTACAACGCCAGAAGCTCCTGCAGTAGGAGCGGCAACAATGACGCCCATGGTTGCTGAGCGCTCAAGCACGGCCATAGCGTAGGCAACGGCTCGTGTTTGCGTGGTGCCCATAAGCGCACTTGAGATTGCTGTTGGGGTGTTTGCTACGGTTTTGGCCTGACCGTTGAGCAGGCCGCCAATGGACTGACGAGGCTTCTTGATAGTGTCGTGAACCTCATCGCGCATAATCTCAAGAACATGAGCCATCTCAGCGTCTACGTTGGCATCTGGTCGCAGGTCCTTCTCGCGCTGGCGCATAATCTGGCCAATAGAGGCTCCCGTCTTGGAGCACCTGGCGAGAAGATCTGCGCCGTTGTCAAAGGCTCCTGAAAGCACGTCGTTTGTGACCTGTGGAGCTGCTCCTGGAATGGAAACCTGAGCGGCATACGAAACGTGAGGTGCCAGCTGGAAGAGATCTAGGACTTTCTGCTCAATAGGCTCGTCAATCTCAAAGACAGTGTGGGCAAAGCCGCCACGCTCTGAGCGGAAGGTGCGCATAGTTGCAACATTGATGTTTTGCGTGGCCAAAATAGTAGTGAGAGCTGCAAGAACACCGGGTTTATCGCGATGTGAAACAAAAATAGTGGGCATATCGCCAGACATGCGAATGCGCACGCCGTTAACACCAGAAATGCGAATACGGCCGCCACCTACGGACTCACCCATAACAGAAACGTGAACGTTATCTGCGCCGTAGAGGTGAATTTCTACGGTGTTTGGGTGCAGAGTCTCGTCGTCGCCCTTCTCAATAACGCTGTAGTTAAGATGGACTTCTTCTGCCAGAGTAAGTGCTTCACGGACGCGCGTATCGTCTGGAGCAAGGCCTAAGATGCCTGCAATCAGAGCGTAATCAGTGCCGTGACCAAGGTGGGTATGAGAGAAGGAGTTGTAGAGCCAAAACTCAACGCGCTCCAGCTGCTTTGGTGCAAGCGAGCGTGCTACCAAAGCAATGCGCAAGGCTCCTGCTGTGTGCGAGGAAGAAGGACCCACCATAATGGGGCCTAGGACCTCAAACGCAGACATAGAAATCATAGTTACTCCAAAACTAAACAAACGGTAACGATAAAAGAGCTGCAAAACCATCTGTTTTACAGCTCTTGTGTGGTTTTACTTTTGATACCCACTTACGCTTGGAAGAATACGCGGCAGGCACGCATTCACGCGTTATTTGCAAAGCTCCAGAGCGCGGTCAAGGCGAGCAAGGCAAACCTCACGACCAAGCAGCTCCATAGACTCTCCAAGAGGAGGGGAGACCATGTTGCCGCATTCAGCAACGCGAATGGACTGAAAAACAATGCGCTTCTTGAGATCAAGCTGCTCTGGAAGCACCTCAAGGGCAGCATCAATTGCTGTAGCCTTCCACTCGTCCTCAGAAACGCCCTCAAGAGCAGTCCTTGCAGCCGCAAGGACGGTAGCACTCTGAGCAGCGTCTTTGGTAAGGCCCTTCTCGACACTCTTCTGGTCAAAGGTGACGTTTGCACCCTCATACAAAAAGCGTGACTTCTCAATAACGTCTGGACTTACTGTGGTACGAGGACGAAGAATCTCGGAGAGCAGGTTATACCAGCCTGGACGAGTTGCGTAAATCTCATCTGCATCAGTTGCGTTGCCTTGAACAGGCTCAAGACCCGCGCCCACAAGCTCTGGAATCAGAACAGTCTTTGCAAAGGTCTGGTTGTCCATAGTGGCAAGATAGGTTGCATTAATCCAGTTCAGACGCTCTGGATCGGACTTAGCAGGGTTTTTGGAAACGTGATCTAAAGAGAACTGAGACGCCAAAACGTCACGAGGAATAATGGTTGTCTCGCCATCAAGTGACCAGCCGAGAAGAGCCAGGTAGTTGACAAAGGCATCTGCAAGATAGCCCTGGTCACGATACTCCTCAACAGAAGTTGCGCCATGGCGCTTAGAGAGCTTCTTGCCGTCAGGACCCAAAATCATGGAGATATGAGCGAAGGTTGGAACAGGTGCGCCCAGAGCCTCGTACACCATAATCTGACGAGGAGTGTTAGACAGGTGGTCATCGCCACGAATAATGTGGGTAATGCCCATACCAGCGTCATCAACAACAGTGGCAAAGTTATAGGTTGGGGTGCCGTCAGAGCGGAAGATGATAAAGTCATCAAGCTCGCGAGCGTTAAAGGTTACATCACCGTGAACAGCGTCGTGGACAATGACATCGCCGCGGTCCAGAGGAACCTTGATGCGGATGGTATAAGGTTCGCCAGCATCAATGCGGCGCTGAGCCTCTACAGGATCAATGTTTCTGCAGGTCCGCTGATAGCCCTGGAAGGGGTCGTGGCGCTCTTCAGCAGCCTTCTTGTCTTCGGCAAGCTTCTCTGGTGTGCAGAAGCAAGGGTACGCCTTGCCCTCTGCCAGCAGTTTATTTGCTGCTTCACGATACAAATCAAGACGCTCGGTCTGGCTATAAGGACCGCAATCGCCGCCCTTATCGGGACCCTCGTCCCAATCAAGACCAAGCCACTTCATAGCGCGTAGAATAATCTGAGTGTTCTCTTCAGTTGAGCGCGTAGGATCTGTGTCATCAATACGAAGAATAAACTTGCCACCATTTGCGCGAGCAAAAGCCCAGTTATAGATAGCAGTACGTGCACCTCCGATGTGCAACTTACCTGTTGGGGATGGCGCAAAACGTACTCTAACCTGCTTCTCTGACAAAACTCCTCCTTGGCGGTTATTTTCTAGCGAGAAAATCTAGTTTATGCACTCTTTAGTATAACGCTTGAACACATATGACCGACAACGTTGCCTAGTCTTCAAACATATTGTGGTCTGCAAATTCTGCTTGAACGGTACGAATCATAAGGTCTACGTCTTCAAGTCCCAAGTGGCGTTCCTTCTCGTCTGCTGCAAGTGTATGCCTACGCTGTGCCCAGTTCTCAAGCGCGGCAGGAGAAGACTCGCGGGGAAGAGACCTAATCTCTGGATCCAAGCGACGGCAGATGTCGCGAGAGTCAATAACAATAATCTTGCCTGCTTTTCTAGCCTCTGCGTAGCCATCAATGTTGAACATGAACCAAGAATCCTCAAAGGCAGCGTTGTGGGCCATAAAAGGAATCTTTTTCATAGTTGCCAGCAGAGCCTCTTGAGCTTTCTTATCGTCTCTAAATGATTTTTTGCCCTCAACATCTTTCCAGGTAATCTGGTGAATATCGGCAAGAGGGACACCTTTTTCTTTGTACATCTCTGGGATACCAAAGTAGACAGTGTGAGGCTCTACTGGAACGGTGTTGCGACCAAGATTCCAGAACTCAAAGCCCACGTTAACAATGTAACCCAGCTCAGGGAAGCGCGACGTGGTCTCAATATCAATGCCCAGCACCGTGCCAGAAACGCTCTTCTCGACATACGCAATTTGCAAGTCGTTAAGAAGGGGGCCTGCGGTTTTAAAGACAGCCTTAGGACGACGACGCTGCATCTTTGCAACGGCAGCCGCAAGATCGTCGTTTGAAAGACCGCGAGAAAGTCCAACACCTCGATGGTTTCTGAGTCTCTCCACGCCGTAGGTATCGCAGAGTGAGCGCGTTCTATCAGCAAGCTGCTGGATGACAGAAAACTCTACAGGCTCTTGGCCTAAAGGAGCTTCTTTCCAGGCATCAAGCAGCGTTTTAATGGCATCACAGTTTTTGTTGACCTCGCCGATGATGGACTGATCATCAACAAGAAGGCCAGGTATGACAAACGCATTTGCATGCTCAATAGCTTGATTGATATCCATACACTCTCGCTTTGGTGGATGAGAATTAGTTCAACATATAAGTATCTACCCTGAAGCGCGTATTCTTTGCGTCATTTTTTAGAAAGTGTGCGCCTCACCAAAAATGCGTGCTAGGCTGTTGAATGCAACACAGTTCTATGAAAGGTTTTACGGATGTCTGATTTGAATGAGTCACTTGCTCTTTCTGAGGAGCTTATTGCTTTCATTAAGCAGAGCCCTTCTATGTTTCATACCACACAAACCATCAAAGATTACCTGATAGAGAACGGTTTTACCTATCTCTCCGAGGGTTCTTCTTGGGATGTTCAGCCTGGCGGCTCTTACTTTACCATGCGCAACAATTCTTCAATTGTTGCCTGGAAAGTTGGCGAGAAGTACCGTGAGTCCCAAACCTCAAGCGCTGATGCTCCCTATCACTTCCAGCTTGCTGTTGCCCATGGCGATTCTCCAACCTACAAGGTAAAAGCTCAGCCAG
This sequence comes from uncultured Atopobium sp., assembly GCA_938045565.1. GTDB lineage: Bacteria > Actinomycetota > Coriobacteriia > Coriobacteriales > Atopobiaceae > Lancefieldella. The sequence continues at coordinate 274,425 of CALIAZ010000002.1, read as the reverse complement.
AGCTTACCGGTGAGGGCAACTCGCTTCGTCTGAACACCGAGGCATATGGCGGTATGCTTGACCACACGTGGTTTGACCGTCCTTTGGGCATTGCTGGTCGCGTGCTGGTCAAGGTAGGAAACAAGGTAGAGTCCAGGCTGGTCAACATTGAAGACGACGTTGTCATGATTCCAAGCCTGGCTATTCATCTTGAGCACAAAAATGGTCTCTCGCCAGAGTTTAATCGTGCTAAAGATTTGATGCCACTCTTTAGTGCTGGAGAGCTTAATCCTGGTGCCTTTAACGCCCTGGTAGCAGACGCAGCAGGCGTGTCTCAAGAGGACATTCTTTCTCGCGATTTGTTCTTAGTTGATCACACGGGTGGTCGCATTTGGGGCGCTAAGAAGGAGTTTGTTTCCGCTGGTCACTTGGATGACCTTCAGTGCGCCTTTGTAGCGCTTAAGGCCTTCCTTGCTTCCTCAAATGAGCAGGACATCTCTGTGTATACCTGCTTTGATAACGAAGAAGTTGGCTCAAATACCAAGCAGGGCGCAAAGTCTACGTTCCTTAAAGACACACTGCAGCGCGTTAACGCCACGCTTGGCTTTACGCAAGAAGATTACTACCGCGCGCTCTCGGCATCTTTGCTGGTAAGCTGCGATAACGCGCATGCGGTACACCCCAATTATCCCGAGAAGCACGATGCGGCCAACAAGCCGTATCTCAATGGCGGCATGGTTATCAAGGAAGCAGCACGTCAGTCATACTGCACTGATGCGTTTAGCCGCGCCATTGTCGAGGCTATTTGGAAGCAGCAAAACATTCCTTACCAGGTCTTTGCTAACAGGAGCGACATGCCAGGCGGATCAACTCTGGGCAACCTCTCCAACATTCAGGCCAGCATGCACGCCGTTGACGTAGGTCTGCCACAGCTTGCTATGCACTCCGTGTACGAGACCGCGGGCACCAAAGACACGCTTTTAGGGTACCAGGCACTCAGGGCGTTCTATGACACCTGCGTCTGCATCACCGATGCCGATTCGTTTGAGCTGAGGTAGTACCTGGCGAGAAACCCCGTGTACTAGCTATACTTACGTACATTGCATAGAACACATTACCTGAAGGAGTTCCATGTCAGAAAAACAGCTTACTGCTCATGATATGGAGCTCCTAACTTGTGCAGGTATTTACGTTGAAACTCAGGCACTGAATGGTCCCGCGTTGATATTTCCTATTTCAGATGGTGAAGGTGGAGAAATACGTGTGTTGTGGCAGGGCGGCGCCTATGAGAGTGCAACGTACACAGATTCTAGAAAGAACCAGCTGGTATTTCCTTATCTTGAGCTGTACGACTTGTTGTTTGAAGCTGCTTGTTCCGTACACTCAGTCTTAATGTTAGGTGCTGGTGGTTGCTCGTATCCTCGTTATTTAGTAGCTCATTATCCAGAGGTTTCTTGCGACGCACTGGAGATTGACCCTAAAATTGCAGCTCTAGCTCATAGCTACTTCTTTGTGGATGAGGCTATTAGAGAGAGTAATGGTAGGCTTCAGGTACAGGTAACTGATGGCGTTGAGTATATAAAGAGCCTAGCAACCTCTGATAATAAGCGCTATGACGCTATCTTGAATGACTGCTTTAGCGGAGAAGTTCCACCTGCAGCTATGATGACCAGTGAGTGGATGAGTCTGGTAGCACATTGTCTTACTCCTGGTGGAAGATATCTCACAAATGTAGTTTCTGCACAGGTAGGAGAGAACGCACATCAACTTGAAGTGCTCATGGATGTTGCGCACACTGTGTTTGAACAGGTAGAGGTTGTACCTTTGGATCCAGAAGCAGACTCAAGAGAGCCAGATAACCTTATGCTCGTTTGCCAGCGCGCTTAAGTGCGGTGAGAGCAAGCGCTAGACAACTGCTCATCAGGGCAATTCCAATACCAAAGAGCACCAAGAAACCCTGAGCTGAGCCGTCTACAATCAAGCTCCAAATAATGAGTGCACAAGCAGAGACAAAGCAGCTTACACCTGCAATCCTTGAGTAGATAAGAGTGGAATCTTTTTTGCCAAAGACAGCGCGCACCAATAGTGGCGAACCAACTGTTGTAAGGGCATAGGCAATTCCAAAAAGGAAAGTTCCTGCAAGCAAGAGTGGCAGCACTGGAAGCTTAATTCCCAGCATAAGTAAGCCAATAATACCTGAGACAATTCCTACAAAGCAGGCAAGTTTTACTGAGATATCGCTTAAAGCACCTAACAGCACTTTTCCAATTGCTTGACCCAGCATAGTTGTTCCAGCAAGAAGGCCTGTGGCAGCGGCAATGGCAGGAGCGGTTTCTGCAAACGTTGCTGCATAGCTAGGGAAGTACTGAGAGATTTGCTGGTTAAAGGTAATGAGTGCATAAAACGCAGCAACCATATAAAACTCTGGATATTTCATTGCGTCATCAGCAGAGATATCGGTGGAAGAAGTCTCTGGAGCTTCAATGGTTTTCTCGTCAGGAGAGGAGAAGGTAAGAGGTGTAAGACCAAGGTCTTGGGGTTTCTCGCGTACTATAAAAAGGGTAAAGGGGAGTGTTCCTACAAGTATAATCAGGGCAAAAATCAGATAGCAGGCGCGCCAACCTTCAGGACCAGAGGAGATAATGGCAGATCCGATGGGGTTAAAGACAGTGCCACCAATGCCGGTGAACGCAAAGCAGAGGCCCATAAAAGTGCCAACGCGCTGATCAAACCAATCGTTGATGAGGGCGGGGACGCACAAGAACATGAGTGCGGGCACGCCAATACCCAGTCCCACTGCGCAGAGATAGAAATGCCATATCTCCTGAGCTGCTGACATAGCTCCGTATGAGATTGCGCAAATGATAACGCTTGCAGAAAGCACCAAGCGCGTGTCATGCGTTTTATAGAACTTGCCTATGAATGGCAGAGCTATTGTCATAGCAATGCAGAGCACCGAGAAGACCGCAGAGAAGGCAACGCGAGGAACGCCAAAGTATTGTGAAACTGGTGTGATAAAGATGCCAAAGCACGTAAGGATAATGGCGCAAGGCAAAAACATAATGACAATACAAGTTGCAACAATGGCGTATGCATACTTAGTGCCGAGTAAACGGTGTAGCACTGAGGCTCCTCTCTTTTGGCCAGAAATAGTGTAGGCGATGTGCCGTAAAAAGGACACACCGCCTACCAAGTCGCACAAAATTTTGAGAAGTAACTTAGGGTTTTACACGCGTAAGCCTTAGCTGTCAGAGCCTCTGCGGTTCTCGCCCTCAAGAGCACGGATTGGGCCGATGTCCTGAGTGGTCTCAAGAGCGCCCAGGTAGTTGCCCTCTTCATCGCGAACAGCAAAGTAACGGACGTAGAGGAATTTGTCTCTTACCTCAAACCAGAACTCAGAGGAATCACGCTTGCCGCTCTTGAACTCAGTGAGGATGCGGCGAACAGCTTCTTGGCTCTTTGGTGGATGGCAGTCATATACGTCGCGGCCAAGGCAGCTTTTAGGACGAGGGAAGGCGCGGGTATCGCCGTGGCTGAAGTAACGTGTCTTGTCATCTGCATCAACAAAGGTAATGTCGAGTGGAATAGTTGCAAAGACAGCTTCAAGCTGAGGAATGGTGAACTCGCCGGTAGAGAGCTTAACCTTGCCGTCGGCAGAGATTGCCTCTTCTGCTTCAGCGTTATTCTCGCCCATAGCACCTGCGGCTTCCATTTCTTTGAGCTTGTCATTTGCAAGCTCAAGAGGATCTGCGTGCCATGAAGGAGGATTGACGCCAAATGCGTGGCCAAACTCGTTCTCTTCAGCAGCAATCTGGGTCCACTGAGTAGCGGTTAGATGCTCAAGGGAAAGTGGAATGAGGACGTTTTCTTCCTTGGACGCCATGGACTCAGCGCCCTCAATAGCCTCATCCAGATAGTCGGCAACGCCCGCCATAAGGACCGCATCGTACTGGCCAAATGCGGTCTCGAGCAGAGCCTCTGCGCCGTTAACAGCGTTTCTTACCTCGTCGTCCTTGCCCCACATAACCTTTGAAGGACCGGTGATATCGTGACGCTCTAGGTGAGGGAAGAGCAGCTCTTCCTTGCGCTTGTAGTGAACAAAGACCTCGTCAAAAGCGTCCATATCAGCCTTCAGAATTGCTGCAACGCCAGCGCACTCTTCGTTGCTGGAAGACTCAGTAAGGGTGCGAGCGCGCTTAACATCTGGAGCGACGCGGTCGTGGATAAAGGCAAGAATGCGGTCGTTCTCCTGGCGCATAGTCCAAACAGGATGACCAGGGGTCTCTTCAACAGCACCTGTTGGTGCACAGGAAACCTTGCCTTCAAAGAGAGCAGCGTGAACGTCACAGAGCTTCAGGACCTTCTCCATAGGCACGCCGCCAGCAATAAGCTCCTGCTCAGCGGTAGAGATCTCAGATCCAGAGACATCCTTGAAGTTACGAGCAAAATCCTCGCGAACAGCTTCGATGTCCTCACCGTCGTTGAGACGCTCGAGGTACTGGGCGATAAGAGCTTTGCGCTCCTCAGGGGTCTGTGCGATAGGTGCGTCAGCTGTCTCTGTTGCTGGCTCCGCGGGTTTCTCGTCAGCTGGAGCTGCTGCTGCAGGCTCCTCATCACCAAGAATGGTAAAGCCGTGAGCGCGGAAGATTGCTTTGAGCTCCTCAAGGTCTACGCCTTTGTGGTCGCAGCCTTTAGGGATGGTCATAAAACGACCCATGGTCTGAAGGCGTCCTGGCTCGGTGATCTCGGCAAAGCCGTTTTCTGCCATAAGGCCTTTAATGACGGGATACTTAGTGCAAATCTCATAAACAGATTTGCTTAAATCAAGAACCTGTGCCATACGGGCTCCTCTCGGATAGGTTTAGAAAGTCTACTATGGCTTACTTTATACCCAAAGTGTGACAGGAGTTCTATATGGCTTTTGTTGTGGTTACAACAAAACAGAAATTATTCTTTACTCTTTAAGGTGAAAGACAGCAGAACTGGGTTGTGATCAGAGTAGGCAAATTGCGTATCGACGTTTCTGGCGGTTGCAACAACATTGTCCGAGACAATCCAGCCATCAACTGTGGTGGTGTATGTCTTGTCCTTCTCGTATGGAATGTCATCTCCGCGGCAGGTAGGAACGTTGTTGAGATTGTCTGGAGTCACAACGCTAAAGCCTTCTGGCAAATCAGAGTCTTTGAGTTCTGCTACCCAGTCAGGTACCTGCTGAACAGATGGATAGAGCGTAAGTGAACCTAAAATTGCATGGTTCCAGTCGCCACCCGCAATAACGTAATTGCCCTTAGCACGCTCTTCGGACATAACTTTGGTCAGAAGTGCAAGCTGTTGAGCGCGGCTGGTGCCACCTTTGTCGTAGGCAGACATGTGACTGTTAATAAGCACTAGCTCATGACCATCGCTTGTGGGATAGCGCGTAATCATAAAGCAACGGTCTAGGTCAAAGAATTTTGTGGGGAAAGACTCATCAATGGGGTAGGTACGACGAGTTGCGCTAGAAGCAAGTATGTTTGAAAGCGTCAGAATTCCCGAGTTAGAGGTTCCGTGGAACTCCGTGAGTGGATAGGCGAGAAACGCGGTGTGGAAGTTCTGAGCAAAATATGATGCGTAGGATCCAAAGCGGCTCTCTGCTTCAGAAACTTGATTGACGTGCCAGCTTCTATCGGATGAGGTATCAATCTCTTGGAAGAGAATAAAGTCAGGAGCTGCGCCGTCATTTAGAGAAGAAACGGTGTTCAGGGCACCGTTTGTGGTGTAAAGCACAGAGTTTCTGCTTACTGCACGCCCGTGAGTTCCTACGGTTCGTGTACCGTCTTGCATGATGCCTTCATCCATAAAGAAGGTGTAATCAGGTGTGTAAGCACCAAAGCCAATGTTATAGGTTGAAGCTGTGTACGTTTGCCCTACCTGTACGGTTGTAGCTTCAGGAGAGGCTCCTTGATTAGATACAGGGCTGTTATCTGGAATGCGGTAGTAAGTAAGTTGCAGGTAGAGAACGTATCCACCAAGTACCAGCAGAACTAGAACAAATAATCCGCCTACAAATTTAAAAAGAGGAGCAAGAACCCTTTTTAGAAGGCCAGTAATAAATTTAAGACCAAGAGATAAAACTCTTTTCATGCGAACCTCGTATCAATCAAGTGTCGTATGATTTAAATGATAACTATTATGGATTGAAAGTACGTTGAGGAGTTTGTATGCCACTAACAAGAAATACAACACTAGAGCTTTTCAAACCCTCAGGTATCAGGCGTTTCTCGGCACTTGCCGCTACAACGCCAGGTTGTATTTCTTTAACTATTGGAGAGCCTGGAGAAGACACTCCAACTCCTATTTGCAATCAAGTAGACAAAGAGCTTGTAGCTGGAAATACTCACTATCCACCTAACACCGGAACCCCTGAGCTGAGAAGCGCGATTACTGCCTGGGAGTCAGCTCGTGGCATGAAGGTAAGTCCAGATGGCATTGTGGTTACTGTAGGAGCAACAGAGGCTATTTCTGCTGCTATGTTGACGCTTATGAACCCAGGTGACGAGGTTATTATTCCTGAGCCAGCGTATTTGGTATATAGAACACTTTGCCAGCTTAATCGTGGTATTGTTGTGCCACTTGATACCAGTGACAATCATTTCCAGATTGATGCTGAGCAGCTTAAGTCAAAGATTTCAGAGAAGACAAAGCTTATTGTGCTGACTTCTCCCAACAATCCTACGGGATGTGTTTACACAAAAGAGTCGCTTGATGCGGTGGCAGAACTTGCTCGCAAGCATGGCTTTTATGTTTTGTGCGATGATGTTTATAGAGAGCTTACGTATGTTCAAGATGTTCCTCGTTTTGCGGAGCTCTATCCAGATTTGGCTGATCGCTGCATTGTGACAAATAGTTTCTCCAAACCATGGGCAATGACGGGCTGGAGGCTTGGCTGGGTTGCCACCTCTGATGAGCTCGCAGCAGATATTGGAAAGGTTCACGCTCAACTGGTGTCTTCTGTTCCTTCATTTTTACAGCCGGCTGCTCTGTATGCACTTTCTTATGATGTCACGCCTATGCGCACAAACTATCAAAAGCGCAGGCAGATTGTGCTTTCTGCACTTGAAGACATGAAGCTTCCTGTTGAAGAGCCAGAAGGTGCCTTCTATGCATTTCCTTCAATCAAGGAATTTGCCCTTGATTCTGAGGCGTTTTGTGAGCGAGCAATTAAAGAGTTTGGTGTAGCGCTGGTACCTGGAGTTTTCTTTGGTGCTGAGGGCTATGTGCGTATTAGTTATGCCGCTTCTGACAAGAATCTGACAGAAGGTCTTTCTCGCCTTAAGACTTTTGTTAATACTTTGCGAGAAGAGCAAAACTAGCCCAAATGCAGAGCTTTCTGTGGTAGGGTTTTACTGTCAATAGAGGAGCGAGCACGATGGGTTCTGGGTTAGTCGGCAGGCAGTGACCCCAGAAGGAGGCGAGGTTCGCCGAACTTGGCAATCAGGCGTGGTTGTCAGGTGGGCTTGTATGAAATACATGCAAGACTGTCCGAGATTTCGGGGGTGCTACTTTGACGGTGTATTGCGCCCCCAATTTGAGGGGGAGCTTTGAGTAAGAAACCGTTTGTTTCTGTAGATGTCCTAGAGGCAATCACTAAGACGTATCCAACGCCATTCCACCTGTATAACAAGGCAGAGATAGTTCGCCGCGCAAAGCTTCTGCAAGAGGCTTTTACCTGGAACACTGGCTTTAAAGAGTACTTTGCGGTGAAGGCTACGCCAAATCCATACATTGTGAGACTGCTTGCGGAGCTTGGTTGTGGCTGTGACTGTGCAAATGCAACCGAGCTTACCCTTGCAAAAGCCTGTGGAGTTACTGGTCAAAACATTATGCTCTCGTCAAACGACACTACGGTGCTTGACTTTGCTCGCGCTCATGAGCTGGGAGCCATTATTAACTTAGATTCTGGTGGCGATATGCTTACAACGCTTGAAGAAGCGGTGGGAAGCAACATGCCTCAGGTCATGTGCGCACGCCTTAATCCTGGTGGCGTGTTTGAGTCACAAAACGGCATTATTGGAAATCCCGATGATGCTAAGTTTGGCATGACAGAAGAGCAGCTTTTCCAGACGTTTGCATACCTTAAGACCAAAGCTGTCACTGAGTTTGGCCTCCATGCCTTCCTGGCAAGTAATGCTCAAGAGGAAGATTACTATCCAAACCTCGCGCGCGTCCTCTTTAAGCTGGCTGTTAAGTTGCACAAAGAACTTGATATCCATATTGGATTTATTGATCTTTCTGGTGGCATTGGTGTGGCGTATGAGCCAGACCAAGTTGAGCCTGACGTCTTGGCCATTGGTCAGGGTGTAAAGCGCGCCTTTGAAGAGGTCTTAGTTCCTGCGGGTATGGGAGACGTTGCCATTTACACTGAGCTTGGTCGTTGGCTTTTGGGTCCCGCCGGTGCGCTTGTTACTCGCGTTTTGCACCAAAAAGAGACATACCGCCACTACCTAGGCGTAGACGCGTGTGCGGCAAACCTTATGCGTCCCGCAATCTATGACGCCTACCATCACATCACTGTTATGGGCAAAGAGGACGCTCCTGCAACACATACGTACAACGTTGTGGGTGGACTTTGCGAGAATAACGATCAGTTTGCAAAGAATCGTCAGCTCCCAGAGGTGGCCGTGGGTGACCTCTTGTTTATTCACGATACGGGTGCTCATGGTTTCTCGATGGGCTATAACTACAACGGCCGCCTGCGTTCGGCTGAGTTGCTGCTTCTAGAAGATGAATCCGTACAGCTTATTCGCCGCGCCGAGACCGAGGCAGACTACTTTGCAACGCTTGCATTTGATGGCTCGGACTTTTCAGATCTTGCACAACAAACAACTACAAACACCACACGTTAGAGGGCGAGAAAAACTATGGACATGAAGAATTTGACTGGTGCAATCACCGCTTTAGTAACCCCATTTGATGCTCAGGGAAATATTGACTTCGAGGCACTTGAGCGCTTTGTAGACTTCCAGATTGAGCAGGGAATTGACGGTATTCTCGCTCTTGGTACTACCGGCGAGTCCTCAACCATGACAGATGAGGAGGACATCGAGGTAGTTAAGGCAATCCTTTCCAGAGCTCAGGGCAAAGTTCCTGTTATTGGCGGTGCTGGCTCCAACTCTTCTGCTGAGTCTTTGCGCAAAGCAGAGGCTCTAGAGAAGGCGAATGTTGATGGTCTGCTGCTCATTACTCCTTACTACAACAAGAGTAACGAAGAGGGCATCTACCAGCATTTCTCGTATGTACTCGACCGTGTTGATGTTCCTTGTATTTTGTATAACATTCCTGGTAGAACGGGCTGCTCAATTTCTGAGCGCAATGTTCAGAGGCTTGCGGCACATCCAAATGCATGGGGCATTAAAGAGGCTTCTGGAGATATTTCATACGCAACAAAGGTTGCTCGTTATTTGAGCGATGACTTTACTATGTGGTCTGGAAATGACGACATGATTGTGCCGCTGCTTTCTCTTGGCGCTTCTGGTGTTATTTCTGTTTGGTCTAACCTTGATCCAAAGATGGTTCATGACCTAGTAGTTGCATGGCACCGCGGAGAGGTCTCCCTTGCTCGCGAGCTGCAACTTCAGTATCTTGACCTGGTACACGCCCTCTTCTGCGAGGTCAATCCAATTCCAGTAAAAGCCGCGCTGGCTCGTATGGGACTTATGGAAGAAAATTATCGTCTGCCTCTGTGGAAGATGACAGAAGAGCATGCAGAGGTGCTTGAGAACGCTCTGAGAAAGGCTGGTCTTCTTGATGCCTAGTGCAGTAGTGATTGGTACCGGCAAGATGGGAAAGCTCATCGAGCAGACCCTGATTGCTCACGGCTTTGAGGTGCTTGGTGCGTTTGGTCACGAGAATATCAATCAGTTGAGCACCGTTGAGCAGACGCCTGATGTGGTTGTGGATTTCTCTGGTGTTGCTGCTTTTGAGGCTGTTGTCGGCTTTGTGCGTGAGCGCGGGTGTGCGCTGGTTTCTGGCACCACGGGTTTCTCGTCAGAGCAACTCTTGGAGCTGAAGCAGTTGGGGGAGAGCGTACCGGTGATTCATGCGGCAAACTATTCGGTTGGCGTTGCCGTGTTGAGGCGTGCGGTTGCTATGGCTGCTGAGGCGCTTGACGGCTGGGATACCGAGATTGTGGAGACGCACCATAACCAGAAGGTTGACGCTCCGTCCGGCACAGCAAAGCTGCTGCTAGCCGCTATTGACCCAGAGGGAACTCGTCCGGTTGTTTCTGGTCGCGAGGGCTTCTGCGGAGCTCGCACCAAAGATGAGATTGGCGTGTTTGCACTCAGAGGCGGTACAGTTGCCGGCACTCATGAGGTGCACTTCTTTGGGCAGGATGAGGAGGTCTGTCTGACACATCGCGCAACATCACGTCAGATTTTTGTCAACGGAGCCGTTGCGTGTGCCCAGAAATTACTTACAAAAGCTCCAGGTTTTTATACCTTTGAAGAGTTGATTTTTGGATAACCGCATGTGTTGGCCTCTATAGGTCAGCACCTGTTTGTTTGAGAAAGGACGCGCATGGACGCCCAGGAAATTATTAATTACATTGCCACTTCAGAGAAGAAGACCCCTGTTAAGTTGTATGTCAAAGAGCGCGAGGGTGCTTCTGTGTCTTACGGCTCTTCTCGCGTGTACGGTGAGGGCACCTCAAAGGTAGTCTTTGGCGATTGGTCCGAGCTCAAGAGTGTTGTTGAGCAGAATGAAGACGCATTTGAGTATTTTGATATCGAGAATGACCGTCGAAACTCCGGCGTTCCTCTGCTTAACATGAAGGACGTAAATGCACGTATTGAGCCAGGTGCACTGATTCGTGAACGCGTTGAGATTGGTAACAATGCCGTCATTATGATGGGCGCTGTTATTAACATTGGCGCCGTAATTGGCGAGGGTACCATGATTGATATGGGCGCTGTTTTGGGTGGTCGTGCAACCGTTGGTAAGAACTGCCACATTGGTGCTGGTACTGTTCTTGCTGGTGTTGTTGAGCCTGCATCTGCTACGCCAGTCATTGTTGAAGACAACGTTCTTATCGGTGCAAATGCTGTGGTTATCGAGGGTATTCGCGTTGGAGAGGGTGCTGTTGTTGCAGCAGGTGCTGTGGTAGTTGAGGACGTTCCAGCAAACGCCGTAGTAGCGGGATGTCCTGCACGTGTGATAAAAATGAAGGACCAGAAAACAGAGGGCAAGACAGCTTTGGTTGATGCTCTCCGCACGTTGTAATCGAGGTTACATGCCAGACGGCTCCAAAAAAGCACAGGGTTTTACCACCAACATTTCCTGCGTACACACAGAAAATTGGGCAGAGAAAAAAGAAGATTCTTGGTTTACCTATGAACTTCTTGCCGAAGATCCTAAGACGCACGCACGTGCCGGCATCTTCCACACGCCTCATGGTGATATTCCAACGCCTATTTTTATGCCGGTTGGAACCAAGGCAACCGTTAAAGGTTTGATGACTAATACCGTTCGTGACCTTGGCGCCAAGATTATTCTGGCAAATACGTATCACCTGTCTCAGCGCCCCGGAGATGAGCTGGTGGCGCAGATGGGTGGCCTGCATGATTTTATGCAGTGGCATGGACCAATTCTGACGGATTCAGGCGGATTCCAGGTCTTTAGTCACGAGGAGTTCATGAAGCTCTCTGACGAGGGCGTTAAATTCCGTGCGGTAGATTACGACGGCGCATGGTCGTACTGGACGCCAGAAACTAATATGCAGATTGCGCAGAACCTTGGTGCAGACATTGTTATGCAGCTTGATCAGTGCGTAGGCTATCCTGCCGAGCGCAGAAAAGTTGAGCGCGGAGTTGAGTTTTCAAGCGCATGGGCCGAAAGGTGCTTTAAGGCTCATACCCGTCCTGATCAGGCGCTCTTTGGCATTGTTCAGGGTGGCATGCACCTTGATTTGCGCAGGCGCTCCATTGAGTGCCTTGAGTCCATTGGCGATTTCCCCGGTTATGGCATTGGTGGCTATTCCGTTGGAGAGCCTCACGAGGTTATGTTTGAGACGCTGGCGCCACTTTGCGCCGATTACATGCCACGTAATAAGCCTCGCTACCTGATGGGCGTTGGTAATCCGTCCACGCTTATCCGCGGTGTTGCTTGTGGTATTGATATGTTTGACTGCGTGCTTCCAACGCGCACTGCTCGTATGGGCACGGCGTTTTCTCACGAGGGCCGCATGAACCTTAAGAACGCAAAGTACTTTGCAGATGCAGGCCCTATTGATGCCAAGTGCACCTGTCCTGTCTGTACGGGCGGATATTCTCGTGCATACATCAATCACCTGGTAAAACAGCACGAGATGCTGGGCGGTCAGCTGCTTTCTATGCACAATATTTACTTCTTGCTTGAGCTGATGCGTCAGGCACGAGAAGCAATTCTCGCAGGTACCTACAGCGATTTTGTTGAGGAGTGGGAAAACTCTGACGGCGTGGTTGATTTCTAAGTTCGCCTGGCGAGAAATCCGTCTTCTTGATAGGTCTGCGTAAGTAATCTTGATAGACCTACGTAAGCAACTTTGATTTAAATTTTTTATGACTAGCTCACTAATTTGTGGGCTAGTCATTTTTTGTCCGGTGACACGGGTAGAATGAAAGAGATAAACATTTGCGGGTGCCCAAGGTGCCCTTGGCTGGCTCTGCCGCCACAGAAAAGAGGATATGATGCCTGGCATCGAGAAAAGCACTCGTTGGAGTGTTCTAACACAAGACGTATATCTAGAGTCGCTGTTTAAAAAAGAATTGCACGTTACTTCACTTGTTGCTCGTGTGCTGGTAGCACGTGGATTTACTGATGTAGCCGCAGCTCAAGAGTTTCTCTCGCCATCTTTGCAAAGAGACTGGCTTGATCCACAGTGTATTCCTGGAATGGCTAAGGTTGCTGCCCGTGTTCATAAGGCAATTGTTGAGCATCAAAAGATTGCCGTTTTTGGTGATTTTGATGTTGATGGAATGAGCTCAACTTGTTTGCTCACGCTGGCTTTACGTCGATTGGGAGCAGATGTTTTGCCGTATATTCCGCACCGTTTTGGTGAGGGATACGGACTTTCTAAAGAGGCTCTTGCAAGAGTTTTGCAGGATAGAAAGCCAGATTTAATTATTACGGTAGACAATGGCATTGCTGCTGCTCAGGAGGTTGCGTGGCTGCTGCAGCAGGAGATTGATGTTGTTGTTACAGATCACCATGAGCCTGCAGATTTAGTGCCGCAAGGTGTCCCGGTCACTGATCCAAAGCTTGTTGAGGATTGCCCCTCTAGAGAACTTGCTGGTGCAGGTGTTGCCTTGAAGTTAGTACAAGTTTTAGGAGAGCTTCAAAATCAGCCTCAGCTTTGGCTTGATTACATTGATGTTGCTATGTTGGGCACGCTGTCTGACATGATGATGCTCAATAAAGAGAATCGTGCACTTGTTTCTGAAGGTGTCAAACGCCTGCAGAAAGGTCTTCGTCCGGGTCTGGTGGCTCTTGCTGCTGTTGCTGGTCAGGATATTGCCCAGATTTCTGCAGATACCTTGCCATTTTCCATCATTCCGCGTCTGAACGCAGCAGGTCGTATGGGAACCACCGATATTGCGCTTGATCTTCTTCTTACAGAAGACGTTGAAGAGGCAACTATTCTTGCGGGCAAGCTAGAAGAGATTAATGCTGAACGTCGCGCCATTGAGGGAAAGCTCACAGATGAGGCACTTAGGCAGGCAAAAGAAATCTACGATGGCGGTCGTGCTATTGTGCTTGCCAAAGAAGGCTGGCACGAGGGTGTTAAAGGCATTGTTGCTTCAAGAATTGTTAATCGCTATCACGTACCTTGTATTCTGTTTACCATCCAAGATGGCGTGGCTCGTGGTTCTGGCCGCTCTGTTGGCTCCGTTGATTTGTTCCATGCCGTTGAGCAATGTGCAGACCTTACGGTCCGTTTTGGTGGTCATCAAGGAGCCATTGGCGTAACGGTAGAAACAGCAAAGATTGATGCTTTTAGAAAGCGTTTATCAGAGGTCATGGCAGGGCTTCCAGAAGAAGAATTCGAGGCTTCAGGAGAAGTAACCGCACTAGTAAACCTTGACGAGATTACCATCAACTCCATTGATGCGCTTGATGCTCTGCAACCTTTTGGTCAAGGCAATAAAAAGCCGCTCTTTGGCGTTAAGGGTGTAGTGATGAAGAATCGCTCGCGCGTTGGTGCGGGCGGAGCTCATCTTTGTTTTATGGCTTCAAACGGTATCTCTTCAATTTCATCCATCATGTTTAGAACGCCTCATGTTGAGGCGGCAGCTGAGTATGACGGTGCTGTTGATTTGATTTTTGAAGCAGTTAATGAGACTTGGCAGGGCAGAACTAAGCCAAAGCTCATGGTCAGAGATATTCTCTACAGAGACTTTACTGATGAAGATGATGGCCCCATTGAAGCAGATCTTCTTGGCAGTGCAGCTGACTTGCCGCTTGTGGTTACCAAAGATACAACAGAGGCTGATGCAGCCTCCCAAGAACAGGCAAAGCAAAAGCGCCATGATCTGGAGAGTCTTTCTTCTGAGGAGCTCACTCAGACCTTGGTTGCGTCCATGATTGGTTCAAGAGAACTTCTGCCTCTACAAAAGAAAACGTTAGAGGTTCTCTCTCAAGGAGCGTCTTGCCTTTCTATTATGGCAACAGGTAGAGGTAAATCGCTTATCTTCCAGGTTTATGCCGCTCTCGTGGCACTTCTGCAACACAAGATGAGCGTGTTTGTCTATCCGCTGCGCGCCCTAATCAACGACCAGGTTCAAAGCATAAAAAACACCTTTGAGCCTTTGGGAATTTCTGTCGAGGTACTCAATGGAGAAACAGACTTTTCCAGCCGAGAAGAACTGTTTGCTCGCATGGCAAACAATGATCTTGATATTGTGTTGACTACGCCAGAGTTCTTCTCACTCCATGCCAATCAGTTTGCTATGTCGCAAAACATATCGTTTGTGGTGTTTGACGAGGCACATCACGTGGGCATGAATGCTTCTGAGGGAAGGCTTGCCTACGCTCAGATGTCTCAGGTACTTACGATGTTGGGAAGTCCACAGGTGCTTGCCACAACAGCTACGGCTACCACGCAGGCAGCTCAGAATATCTGCGAGCTTCTCTCTATTGAAGCAGAGCATGTATACAAAGATAAAACGGCTCGTACTAACCTTGAACTCAAGGATCTTCGCGGTGTTAAGGATAGGGAATGTGCGCTGCTTTCTCTTGTGTCAGATGGCACAAAAACAATCGTTTACGTCAATTCAAGGGAGCAGGCGCAGGCACTGACGCGTATGCTGCGTCATCGTATTCCAGAACTTGGTCACAAGATTGCGTTTTACCACGCAGGTTTGACGCCTCAGATACGCAAGAACGTTGAGCGCGCCTTTAGACGTGGCGACGTTTGTTGCGTCATTGCTACCAGTGCATTTGGTGAAGGCGTCAATATCTCTGATATTCGCCAGGTTATTCTGTATCACCTACCATTTGGTCGCGTTGCCTTCAATCAGATGAGTGGACGCGCAGGTAGAGACGGTAAACTTTCTGTAATCCAGATGCTATTTGACGCACATGACATGCGCGTTAACGAGCGTATTCTTTCTTCTCATGCGCCACAGCGAGAAGCCCTGGTAGCTGTCTACCGTGCGCTTACGGCATTGCAGCCAAAGCTTGGCGCTCAGACAGCTGACTCAGCGCTTACCGATGAAGATATTGCTCAGATGGCGCTAGAAATTGACCCACGATCTAAGGCTGACGAGCAAACCGTTTGTGTTGCACTTGACGTTTTTGCTGAGCTAGGGTTTATTAGCATTGAGGGATTTGATCAAACGCGAACAATTTCCGTCAATAGTCAAGCTTCGCACATGGACTTGCTGGAGTCTG
Organism: uncultured Atopobium sp.; assembly: GCA_938045565.1. Classification (GTDB taxonomy): domain Bacteria; phylum Actinomycetota; class Coriobacteriia; order Coriobacteriales; family Atopobiaceae; genus Lancefieldella. The sequence continues at coordinate 258,540 of CALIAZ010000002.1, read as the reverse complement.
CACGCTACGCTGAAGGGCTTAAAGCGCACGCTGAGTTTGAATCATTTGCTCAGTGGGTACTTTCTGCTTCACCAGATGAGCTGGCAGATGCTATAACAAAACCCATTGTTCCAGAAATTGGTTCAACGTTTGATGGGGGAAGGGAGTCCTCTGATGAGTGACGAGAGGACCAAAAAAGAAACTAAGGCGCCAGGTGCGGATAATTACCGTCTGCTTGAGGGAGCCGTGCGCACATATTTACCTGAGGAGGCTCAGGCAAAGATTGCCGCTGCATATGCCTTTGCTGCTGACTATCACAAAGATCAGCGTCGTCGTTCTGGAGAGCCTTATATTAACCACCCAGTTGAAGTGGCCCTTATTCTTGCTCATGATCTTCACATGGATGAAGACACCATCTGCGCTGCCCTTATGCACGATACCGTAGAAGATACGTCTGCCTCATTAGATGAAATTTCTTCTCGCTTTGGTGAGTCAGTGGCCGAGCTTGTTGACGGCGTCACAAAACTTACGTCCATCGAAGTCAGTTCAATGGACGAGAAACAAGCACTTAACCTGCGCAAAATGTTCCTTGCCATGTCAAAAGACATCCGCGTTGTTATCATCAAGCTTGCCGATCGCCTTCATAACATGCGTACGCTGGCGGCACTTCCACCGGACCGTCGTCTGTTTAAGGCGCGAGAAACCATGGACGTGTATGCACCGCTTGCTGACCGCTTGGGTATCTCTTCGGTTAAGTGGGAGCTTGAGGACTTGTCTTTCTTTTGGCTTGAGCCAGAAGAGTACCAGCGCGTTGCTCGTATGGTTTCTGACTCTCGTGCACAGAGAGAGAATGACCTCAACAACGCTAAAAAGACTCTGACTGATGAGCTTAATGCTGCCGGTCTTACTGACTTTCAGATTACGGGCCGCCCTAAGCACCTATGGTCCATCTATCAAAAGATGGTTCGTAAGGGCAGAGAGTTCTCCAACATCTACGATCTTATTGCCTTGCGCGTTATTACAAACTCTGTAGGCGATTGCTACTCTGCACTTGGCGCCATCCATGCGCTATGGCATCCAATGCCTGGTCGTTTTAAGGATTACATTGCAACGCCAAAGGCAAATCTCTATCAGTCTTTGCACACAACAGTTATTGGTCCTGATGGACGCCCTATTGAGATTCAGATTAGAACTGCCGAGATGCACGAGGCATCTGAGTATGGTATTGCTGCTCACTGGCTTTATAAGGAGCAAGGCAACTCAAAGGGCAAGATGTCCTCTGAAGATAAGCTTATTGACTCAACTATCAACTGGATTCGCCGCAGTCTTGACTGGGCCGTTGAAGACGATATTGATGATCCTCACGAGTTCTTGGATAACCTGCGCGTAGACCTCTTTGAGCATGAGATTTTTGTTTTCACGCCAAAGGGTGAGGTCATGAGCTTGCGCGTCAATTCAACGCCTCTGGACTTTGCCTACGCTGTCCATACTGAGGTGGGCAATCACTGTGTTGGTGCACGCGTCAATGGCTCTGTAGTTCCACTGACGCATACGCTTCAGATGGGTGATCGCATTGAGATTTTGACTAACAAGAACGCTCGTCCTTCTCGCGACTGGATGACGCTGGTAAAGACGCCGTCTGCACGTGCAAAGATTCGCAAGTATTTCTCGCAAGAGAACAAGTCTGACGATGCCGAACGTGGTCGTTCTGAGCTTGCAAAAGAGCTGCGCAAGCGTGGCTATGGCATCAGCGCTACGCGAACCGTTAAGGCGCTTGATCAGCTCACCGAGCAGTTTGATTATCGCAGCGTAGATGACCTGTTTGCGGGAATTGGTGCAGGTAATCAGTCTGCTAAGCAGGTTGTTAATCGCGTGAGTGAAATCTTAGAGGAGAAAAACCCCGAGGTTGTTACTGAGCAAGAGCGTAATGCTGCACGTCTGCAGGAGAAGAACAAGGCAATTGCAAACGATCAGCCTCTGGTTCGCTCCTACGTTATTTCTCGCACTGCCAAGGGAAGTCGTCCCAAGAAGTCTAATTGCGGTGTTGTGGTAAATGGCGATCCAGATTTGCTTGTTCATCTTGCTCATTGCTGCAATCCTGTTGCGGGTGACGATATTGTGGGCTTCATTACACGCGGTCGCGGTGTTTCTGTTCACCGCGCCAATTGCCCTAACGTTAAAGACCTACTCAATGATCCAAAGCGCATTATCCCTGTTTCTTGGGACGCCAGCGGCGCTACTGAATTTAGGGTAGAGATTGTCGTTGAAGCAACGGACCGTATGGGCCTTCTTAAGGACGTCACGGTTGCGCTGTCTGATGCTGGTGCAAACATTCTTTCTGCTGCTACACAAGTGGGCGAGCAGGGTGTAGTGCGTATGCGCTTCTTGGTTTCTATCTCTGATACCAGCTTGCTTGATACCTTATTTGCATTTGTAACTCGCGTGCCTTCTGTCTACGACGCTCGTCGTATTATGCCAGGTGAAGGCGCTAATCAGATGAGAAGGAGAGTTTATGGCTAATCAAAATGAGGGCTGCTCTTGCGGCCATAATCACGAGGAAGAACACGGTGGACACGGTGGCTGCTGCGGCCATCATGGCGAGCATGGCCACGGTGAGCATGGTCATGGTGGGTGCTGCGGCCATCACGGTCACGGTGGTTGCCATCACGCAAAAGATCAGATTGGTGTCTTTAAAGTAGGTCCTCTTGAGACCAACTGCTATATCTATGTTTCTGGCAATGAATGTATGATTATCGACGCTGGCGCATCGGGTGCAGAGATTGCCGCACAGCTCTTAAACCTTGAGCTCAAGTACATTGTTGCTACTCACGGTCATGCTGACCATGTTGGTGGCGTTAAGGCTTTGAAGCTTGCTGCGCCTGGTGCTCAGTACCTAATCAACGAGGCAGATAATGAGCTTGCACAGAGAGCTCATAACTCAAACGAGATTTATGATGATGCTCCAGAGCCAGACGGTTTTCTCCACGAGGGAGATATTCTGACCATTGGAACAGCACAGTTCAAAATTATGGAAACCCCTGGTCATACTCCTGGCGGCATTATTTTGGTGGGAGAGGGGACAGCCACTGGTGCTGTTTTTGTTGGCGATACTCTCTTCCAAGGATCTGCAGGAAGAACGGATCTTCCAGGCGGCGACTTTGAAACACTCAAGTCTTCTTTGAACCGCATCAAGACAGAGCTTGATTCAACCTCCATTATTTTGTCAGGACATGGAAATCAAACGTCTCTTGAGGTAGAGATAGCAACTAACCCTTTCTTGCAGGATTAAATCAACTACAACTTTGACAATTTGGCAAGACAGATTTGCATAGGTGCGGTATAGTACCTATGCAAACTTTTTAGCCCGAGTGGCGGAATGGCAGACGCGGAGGTCTCAAAAACCTTTGAGGAAACTCGTGTGGGTTCAAGTCCCACCTCGGGCACCAGCTAAAAGTTTAAGATAGATGTGAATTTCTCGTCATATCTAACTTGGTACTTGTAATGTTTTCTTGTTAGAGGTAACCTTACAAGGTACTTTCGAAGTGGGATTGAACGTGAGTCCCCACCTACACAGCGCAAAAGCAGCTGTCTGGTCAGACAATTTAACCTTCGCACGTCACCTGTGCGTATTGTCTCCCAGTTGCTTGTGCACTGGGTTTTTTATTGGCGGACAAGTAATTGTCCAAGAGGGAAGGTGTACAAGATAGCCAAGAACGATGGTCCTCGCATCAATGAGGAAATCACTGCTCGCACGTGCCGTCTTATTGACGCTGATGGTAGTCAGCTAGGTCTTTTTGGCGTCAATGATGCAATGAAGAGAGCTCGTGAGCACGGTCTTGATCTCGTAGAGATTGCTCCAAATGCCGAGCCTCCTGTATGCAAGATTCTTGATTACAGTAAGTTCAAGTATGAGCAGGCTCGCAAGGCCAAGGCAGCTCGCAAGAACCAGGTCAAGATCGAAGTCAAAGAGATGAAGTTCCGCCCAAAGATTGATGTAGGCGATTACGAGACTAAGAAGGGTCACGTACTGCGCTTCCTCAAGAAGGGAGCACGCGTCAAGATCACCATCATGTTCCGTGGACGCGAGATGGCTCACCCAGAGCAGGGCCGTATTGTACTTGATCGCCTTGCTGAAGATTTGAAGCCTTTTGCCACAATTGAGCAAAAACCGCTCATTGAAGGCCGTAACATGCACATGCTCGTTGCCCCAATCAAGGGAGCGTTTGACGAGAAGCCCGAGGGTGCTGAGGATGGCACCACACAGGAGGAGAAGTAGTATGCCTAAGATGAAGACGCACAAGGGTTCGGCTAAGCGTTTCCGCCGCACCGGTACTGGCAAGATTATGCGTGCTAAGGCTTTTAAGAGCCACATTCTTACCAAGAAGTCCCAGAAGCGTATCCGTGGCTTCCGTAAAGAAGCTGTTCTTTCCGCTGGCGATGCAGCAGTAGTTTCTCAGCGTATGGGCGCTAAGAACTAAGCGCGCCACCCACCAGATCAAATAACAAGGAGTGATTAGATATGGCAAGAGTTAAGCGCGCAGTTGCTGGCCGCAAGAAGCGTCAGACGCTCGTCGAGCGCACAAAGGGTTATTACGGAACTTCCTCTCGTACCTTCCGTGGTATGAAGGAGCAGGCACAGCATTCTGGTCAGTATGCTTACCGCGACCGTCGTAACAAGAAGCGTGATTTCCGCGCACTGTGGATTCAGCGTATCAACGCTGCAGCACGCATTAACGACCTCTCTTACAGCAAGTTCATGCACGGCCTCAAGCTCGCTGGTGTTGAGCTTGACCGCAAGGTTCTCGCAGAGATTGCTTACTCTGACGAGCAGGGCTTCGCAGATCTTGCAGAGATCGCTAAGAAGGCACTTGCTGAGTAACTTCAGCTAGCGGCTTCAGCCAAGCGATTTCTTCGCAGCTAAATAGCTTACCCCGTACGTCTTTTGGACGTGCGGGGTTTTCTTTTGGCGAGAAACCCGGTTGAAGTCCTAGCGCTCCGTTGAGGTCCCGGCGAGCCTGATTTTCTTGCCACATCTGAATGAATTTCCGACAAAGCGCACCAAGTATGAGCTCTTTGCTGGTTTTCTCGTCATGTCTGAGCAAATTTACTCAGACATGACGCGCTTTTTAGGCTCAAAATACTGGACCACTGTCCTATCTTTCACGCGCCTGATTTCCTCAAAGAATCGGTGGATTTTGCCTAAAAATATAAAAAAATCGGTGGATTTGCCTGATTTCCTCAAAGAATCTGTGCCTCAAATACAGATTCTTTGCACTTTTTAGGCGCGCGATATCGGAAAGTTGTCCTTAGTGAGATGAGCGTGCCATTGCGCACTTGGCGAGAAGAACGCGCAGATCAAAGGCCGAGAAACCCGTGCAGTCGCAGCTCATGCGGCAAGAAGCAGCTCACGTGGACGTAACCGCAGACGCACGAAAAACCGATGCGTGAGTTGGCGTTTTACCAGTTATTCGCTGTTCCCCAGTTATTCGCTCTTGTGTTCTCTGTGGATGAGCTCTTCGAAATGCTCCTGCTCTTCTTCGTGAAACTGCTTGATCTCTTCATCAAATTCTGGATCCTTTGGACCAATAAGCTCATCCTCGCCAGTTTTTGGGTCAGTGTGGTGCAGCAAAACTGGCTCAAAGAGGTGCAGATACTTTGCAAAGAGCGCGGACATCGTAAGCAGCAGGATAAAAATTGCAATGCGAGGCATCGTGTTGACCTGCGTCATAATGAGCGAGCCAACGCACAAAAGGGCAGTCCAGCCATACATCAAAAGAACCGCTTGGCGCTGGTTGTAGCCATGAGCCATCAAGCGGTGGTGGATGTGTCCGCGGTCGGCGGTTGCGAAGCTAACGTGTGCGCGTGTGCGTCGAACAATCGCGGAGAAGGTATCGATGATTGGAATACCTGCAACAACGAGAGGAACAATGATGGTTGTGAGTCCAGCCCAACGAGTGACGGACAAAAGCGAAATTGTTCCTAGAGCAAATCCCAAGGTCAGCGAGCCAGAATCGCCCATGAAAATAGTTGCAGGATAAGAGTTATGGACCAAAAATCCAAGCGTGGTACCTGCGATTGCGGCGCTTAAAAGCGCAGCGTCAATTCTGCCTGCCCAAATGGAGAGCACAAACATAGTGGTAGAAGCAATGCAGGTAATGCCTGAAGAAAGTCCATCAAGACCATCGATAAGATTAATGATATTAGCGTAAGCAACCAGGTAGATGACAGTTGCTGGATAGGCAAGCCAGCCAAGATCTACAAAGCCATACGCGGTAAATGGATCAACGACATTACCGATAATCAGACCGCCTGCTGCTGCAATGCTTGCGGCAATAAACTGACCAGCAAGTTTTTGGATAGGCTTGAGAGAAAAAATGTCATCAAGTAAGCCGGTTAAAAAAATGACAACAAACGCAGCACCAACAATCCAGAAGTTAACGTTGAGATAGTAGTGGGAAGAAAAGGTAATCTCGGCATGTCCAAGAATTGCTTCAACGCCATAACGTACCAGCATAGCAATGGCTAGTCCAAAGAAAATGGCTACGCCACCCATGCGAGGGATAGGTTTTTTATTAACTCGACGTGCAGAGGGTTTATCGACAACTCCAAGTTTCCAGGCCAGCTGACGAACGGCAGGGGTAATCAGCGCTGAACCAAGACCAGCTGAGAGGAAAACACAAAACATGGTTACCCAGAGGTTCAAGCCGTATACCCTCCAATAAAACAGTATTTAACTGCTAAAATCCATACCATTTAATTGTGCTGCTCATTAAAAAACAAGTCAAGACTTTAATCTTTTTATAATTTCTTTATAGTAAGAATTGTCCTTTCCCGCAGTCTAAACTGGGTGAACCGACAAGTTTTTTCAGGGAGCCTAATCTCGTGTTCAGTACAGGCATCCTTCGTTGTTAAGGAAGCTGGAACGCCCGAGTGCGGCACCCACCTTATGAAGGTGGGTTCATAAATGACTGCGGGGGAGGATATTTTCTGCTGCAAGGTTCTGCGGAAGCGTCTCGTCGGCTCGCGCGATTGGCTCGTCGGCCCGCGGCAGTGCCTTGTCGGCCCGCGCGATCGCTGCGAAGCCTCATCAAAAGGCTGCGCACCACTTCATTCTGCCCGCATAATCATTGACATACCTGCCCCTGATTGCCACAATAAGTACCGCAACGGGGATATAGCTCAGTTGGGAGAGCGCTGCCTTCGCAAGGCAGAGGCCGAGGGTTCGAATCCCTTTATCTCCACCATGACTTTGACGCGCGCAGAGACCCTGCGCGTTTTTTATACCACTATCTGCCTGGGCAGATACGACGGGAGGCGAGAAACCCTTGGGTAGTGCACCATCACCTCATACCCTTACGCTTTCTGCCTACGACGTCTGCGAACTGTGCCCAAGACGTTGCCATGCTCAAAGAAATGCCGGTAAAGCAGGCCTTTGTGGCGCTTCAAGCACCATTCGTGTAGCTCGTTCCGCGCTGCACTTTTGGGAGGAGCCTCCCATTTCTGGCGAGGCTGGTTCAGGAGCCATCTTTTTCACAGGCTGCCCGCTTAGATGCGTGTTCTGCCAGAATCATCAGATCTCGCAGGAGGGTTTTGGCAAGCCTGTCACAACCGAGCGTCTTGCTCAGATGATGCTTGAACTTCAAGCTCAGGGCGCACTCAACATTAACCTTGTGACTCCACTGCACTTCTCGCCACACATTATTGAGGCGGTAACGCTGGCAAAAGAGGCGGGGCTCACGCTTCCAATTGTGTGCAATACCTCGGGATATGAGTTGCCAGAGGTGGTGCAGAAAGTCTCGGACGTCATTGATATTTGGCTGACGGACGTCAAGTATGCAGATCCTCAGCTGGCAAAAGAGCTTTCGTACGCGGCGGACTATCCAAAGATGTCTATGGCTGCGCTTGAAGTCATGCACAACTCAGTGATGAGTCGCGGCGGTCGCAAGCTTGACGATGACGGACGCATGCTGCAGGGCATTATCGTGCGCCATCTGGTCATGCCTACGCATGCAGACGATTCCTGCGAGGTGCTCAACCGCGTCTGGAATGTTTGTCATAATGATGTAGACGTATCAATCATGAATCAGTACACGCCCAACGAGCGCATGCGTGCGGCTGGCGGTCCACTTTCTGGGGCGCTTTCTGACGAGGAGTACGAGCTGGTACTCTGTCACGCGGATGACCTGGGCTTTGAGAACCTGTGGTGGCAGGAGGGCGGAACGGTCTCCGAGAGTTTTGTGCCGGCCTTTGATGCAACGGGCGTTGAGGGTCCCGCGCTCAAGCTTCGCTCGCCTCGCGGCACCGCCGCCAACTCCGGCGCTGCTGGCAACGCCGACGCGCCTATCACCACGAGCATCCCCGATACACCAACCGAGGAGTAACCATGTCTGTCGAGAAACCCGAAGAGCTCCAAACCACCCCAACGCCGCAGGTGGCCGCGCTCACGGACGCGGAGCGCGCTGAGCTCGAGGCTCTTCGCGCAGAGAAGGAGCGCAGGGAGCTCGAGGCGCTTCGTGCCGAGAAGACCCGTGCAGCCCAAGCAGAAGCGCAAGTAGAGGCGGAGGCAGCTGCCGCCGAAGATGCTCAACTTGCTGCAGCTCAACAGCGCGCTGCACGCCAAGCAGCTCAGCAGGAAGCTAAGCAGATTCGTCGCATTCAGGAGCAGCGTGCCAAGGGCCGCGCTCTTATGGAGCCCGATGAGGACGACGAAGACATTAAGATGCCTCTGGGGCAAAAAATTGTTATTGGAACTGTGGTAATTCTCGCAGTTATCTTTGTTGTAAGCCAATTTATTTTGTAGAACTGCTACTCTAGATATATCGTCTTACCGTCAGTTTTTGACCAATCGAAAAGAGCAACTATGTCACTCACTGATCGTACCAAGCCTTCAGACGTAAGCCTTAATACAGACTTGTATGAGCTCACAATGGCTCAGGGTTATTGGGAAGCGGGTCTTGTTGATGCGGAGGCGTGCTTTACTGCATTTTTTCGCGAGAATCCCTTTAATGGTGGATTTGCAATTTCTTGTGGTACCGGTCAAATTGCTGACTTAGTTGAGAACTTTATCTTTGAAGATGACGACATCGACTACCTGGCAAGCATTAACTCTCCTGGTGGCGGCCGTCTCTTTAAGCCAGCGTTTTTGGAGTTTTTGCGCAACCACAAGCTCAATGTAACCATTGATGCAATTCCAGAAGGAGAGCTTGTTTTCCCACGTGAGCCTATGGTTCGTGTTGAAGGTTCTATTGTTGACTGTCAGCTCATTGAAACCGCTTTGCTTAACCTGGTAAACTTCCAGACTTTGGCAGCAACTAAGTGTGCGCGTGTTATCAAGGCAGCTCAGGGCAATCCCGTTTCTGACTTTGGCCTGCGCCGTGCTCAGGGCCCAGACGGCGGCCTGGCAGTTGCTCGCGCCTCTTATATTGCTGGTGCTTCGAGCACTTCAAATGTTCTTGCTGGCAAAATTTACGGCATTCCTGTTTTTGGTACCCACGCACACTCTTGGGTAATGTCGTTTGATACTGAGCTTGATGCTTTTAGGGCGTTTGCAAAGTCTAGTCCTACCAACTGCGCACTACTGCTTGATACCTATGACGTTCACGAGGGCATCAAGAACGCAATCATCGTGGCAAAAGAGATGGAGGAGCGCGGCGAGCGCCTGAGCGCTGTCCGTATTGACTCCGGAGACCTTGCACGTCTTTCTAAGGAAGCTCGCAAGGCGTTTGATGAGGCTGGTCTTCCGTACATCAAGATTTCCGTTTCAAACGATCTTGACGAGTACACTATCCAGTCGCTCTTTGCTCAGGGTGCACCAATTGATGCCTTTGGTGTTGGCACTAAGCTTGCTACCTGCGACCCTCAGCCATCTCTCGGCGGCGTCTATAAGCTAACCGCTCGTCGTCAGTCTGCTACTGAGCCATGGACTCCTGTTATCAAGCTGTCCGAGATGGCCTACAAGCGCACCGTTCCTGGCATTCAGCATATCCGCCGCTTCTACGATGCAAACGGCTGCCCTGCCGGCGACATGATTTTTGACCCAGATTACCTGGTCACTAAGGATCCAGAGTCTAAGGCAACCGTGGTGGATATCATTGATCCATACTCAACTCACAATCTTGAAGGCACTTCTCGCGAGCTGATGGTAAGGCTGGTAGAAGGTGGCAAGCGCGTAGGGGAGAGCGAGTCCATTGAGGTTGCTCGCGATCGCTGCCACGCAGCACTTATGCGCCTGGATGCGGCATACACGCGCTTCCTGAATCCTCAGATTTATCCTGTGGGCCTCGAGCGTGGCCTGGCCAATTTGCGCCACGAGCTTGCCGCTCAACATCAGGTAAAATCTTCCGAGGAAACCGAGTAGTCCTTTAGGAACTACGCAATCTACTACGTACTTACGCTGCACACGTGTACTGAATTTAAAGGAGAACTATGCGCGAGAAGATCGAGGAACTTGTACGTCAAGCCTTGGCAGATGCCCAGGCTGCGGGTGAGTTGCCTGAATTCCAGATTGATAATGTGGGACTTGAGCGCCCACAGGACTCATCAAATGGTGACTGGTCTTCTACGGTTGCAATGCGTTCTGCAAAGCTGGCACATAAGGCTCCTCGCGATATTGCTGCAGCTCTTGTGGCTCATATTGCTGCAGACGCTCAAATTGAGCGCGTCGAAGTTGCAGGTCCTGGCTTTGTAAACTTCTACCTGTCTACCGCTGCGGGCAATGAGATTTTTAACACTGTTCGCGAGCAGGGCACCGATTTTGGTCGTTCTACCTTTGGTGCTGGCCAGAAGGTCCAGGTAGAGTACGTTTCTGCAAACCCTGTTGGCCCACTGCATATTGGCCACGGTCGCTGGGCAGCACTGGGAGACTCTCTGAGCCGCATTCTTGCATTCGCAGGTTATGAGGTTGAGCGTGAGTACTACGTAAACGATCACGGTTCTCAGATGGATGTCTTTGGTCACTCCATCTCTAAGCGCTACCTGCAGCTTATTGACATCATGCAGGAGCGTGGTATTGACGCCGACGCCGCCGCTCAGGTGTTGGCTGAAGATCGCAATGCTTACGTTGCAGATGAAGAGGATGCACGTCCCGAGGAGCATCCATTTACTGACGAGTTTATTAACTCTCTTGGCGGCAATGCATACGCCGGAGACTACATTGTTGACCTGGGTCTTTTCTTCCTCAAAAATGATGAAGAGGTCTGGGCAGACAAGTCCGAAGATGAGCGCATGGTTGAGTTCCGTGAGCGCGGTTACAAGATGATGCTTGAGTCCATCAAAAACACCTGCCACAACGCTCGCGCCGACTTTGATGTGTGGTTCTCTGAGCGCTCTCTATACATTAAGGATGACCAGGGTAAAGACGCTGTTGATCGTGCACTTGATGCTCTTGATAAGCTTGGCTACCTTTATCGCTCTGACGAGGGCGCACTGTTCTTCCGTTCTACTGATTTTGGTGACGATAAAGACCGTGTACTCATCAAAACAAATGGCGATTATACCTATTTTGCTTCCGACGTAGCCTACCACTGGAATAAGTTCCAGCGTGTTGACCACGTTATTGATATTTGGGGAGCAGATCACCACGGATATATTCAGCGTGTTCGCTCTGCTGCAACAGCCCTTGGTTACCCAACTCAGTTTGAGGTTCTGCTTGGTCAGCTGGTTAACCTGCTCAGAAACGGCGTTGCTGTCAGAATGTCTAAGCGTAAGGGAACTGGCATCCACTTTGACGAACTTCTCGCCGAGGTTGGTGTTGACGCAACGCGCTACACCCTTGTTTCAAAGTCTTCTAACCAAATGATTGACTTTGACATTGAGCAGGTAAAGCGTCAGGACAGCTCTAATCCTGTGTATTACGTTCAGTACGCCCACGCACGTATTTGTTCTATTCTGCGTCGTGCTGCTGGCGTTGACCTGGAAGAGGCTCAGGCGCTTGGCATGGATGCTGTTGCAGATAAGGCTATTGGCTCTGAGGTTAATCTTGGACTGCTCTCTGATGCAGCTGAGCAGGCTCTTGCTCGTAAGCTCTTTGAGTTCCCGGGTCTTGTTGAGGGCTGTGCTCGCGATAGGGCGCCATTCCGCATTACGCACTATATTGAAGAGCTTGCTGGTCAGTTCCACGCATTCTATACCGTTTGCCAGGTGCTTCCTTCTGAAGGACGTCCACTTGACGCGGAGCTTTCTAAGGCTCGTCTTGCTGCTTGCGACGCAACTCGCCGCGTGCTTGCAATTGCCCTTAATCTGATTGGCGTTTCTGCTCCTGAGGCAATGTAAACGATAGCTAACTATGTTGTTTTGTCATGATACCGTGCAAGGATTGAATACCTGTACGGTATCTTTTGTGAATTCCTCCAGATAATTTACACATTTCTGCGTTATGTAAAAACTTTTTTAATGTATAAAAAAGATAATAAAATTAATTTTTATTACTCAAATTTTATATTGCAGCATATAAAAGCCTATATTGATGTCATATACACGCCATTTTCTAACATATTTTTGACTAACTATTGTTTTGTCCCCACGTTAACACGTATTTTTTAGGGGTATACTCATCATGCGAGCAAATAGTAAATGGTTCGGGCATAAGAGTGGAGGTCTCTATGGAACTTCGCGAGTACATGTCCATTCGCAGGTCTTACAACTTAGTTAGAAGAGTGGTACCTGCAAACAGACGACTCACGTTTGAAGAGTTTGCTATTTTGTGTCGCCTCAATGTGAAGGGCGCCCCTGTTAAGACTTCAGAAATTGCCGAGTATCAGAGTGCTCTTCGTCCTACGATTACTCATCGTACCTCGCACCTGGCAAGGCTTGGTTTCATCAAAAGAGATGAAGGCGCCATTGATCGACGCAACGTAGTGTGCATCATTACAGAAAAGGGTGTAGAAGCAGTAGAGGAGCTGTCTAAGCTCACGTGTGCTCGTATTGCACCTGGTCAGGCACTTTCCCGTACTTCATTTGAGCGTATTGTCATGTATGTTGACGCTATGGGAGCTTTGTATTGCAGGGCTGCAGACATGGTGCTTCTTGCAATTCTTGATTCTCCTAAAGACGCTCTTTCAATTACAGAGATTGTTGATGCACTTGGTCTTTTGCAGCCAACGGTTTCTATGTCTCTTACTGCTTTGGCAGAAAGTGGCTTGGTACAGCGCAAACATGATGATGCTCTCTCAAGAAGAGTAACCATGGTTGAGCTCACTTCTCAAGGCAAAACCTATATCAAAGAAATCGTTCAGCAAATTGAAGACATCATTGTTAAAAGAAAGAGTCGTACAGCTGTTTAAATGATTTATGCAGACTAAAGAAATCTAGAAAATGGGTTTCTCGAGGTTTAAGGGTTAGTGGTTATAAATCCCCATTTGCCCGTTTTATGGTGAAATTTATTATTTTTTCATCATAAGGCGGGCATTTTCGTGGTATATTCCTTTTGTATTTGCACCTATTTGATTTTGTTTGTTATCCCTTCATCATATTTCTCACGTATTTTTACAGATTATTTTGATGAGCAAACAGAGAGGTTTGTACATGTCGGACGAAACATCTTCGGTCCAAAATGATTCTTTAAATGATGTAGAAAATACTCCAGCACCACGTAGACGTGGTAGACCTCGCAAGAGTGAAATTATTAATTCGGAAAATACTACTTCTGAAAATACTAATTCTGAGACAACTGAAGAGAAGGCTTCTAATTCAGCTACTGCTAAGCGCCGTCGTGGTCGTCCTACTAAAAAGGAGACTGAGGCACGTCGTGCAGTAGAGGCAGTTATGGCTGAGGCTTTAAATGCAGCTGGTATCGCAGAGCCTCCTAAACGTCGCCGTGGCCGTCCAAGTAAAGAAGAGATGGAGGAGCGCGCTTTACAGGAGCAGACTCTTGAGGCTCTTCAGGCAGAGGTTTTGGCTCAGGTCCAAGCAGGCGGCAAGGTTTCTTCTGACGTTGTAGATACTGATCGTCTTACCAAGATTGTTCAGGATGCAACTCAGCCTTCTGCAGAGGTAACTCCTGTTCCAGCTTTCACCAAAGCAGATGCAGAAGGCGCAGCTGACCAGGACGGTTACGCAGCCCACAAAAACTATGCTGAGCGGCAGGCCTCCGTTGAGCAGCAGGATAGTGCCGCTCAAGAGCAGACCTCTGGTGCAGAAGCAAATGCCGAGGTAGCTCCAGCAGAGCGTCCAGGACGCGCACGTACAGGCGCTGCACGTCGTCGACATCGTAATGCTGAGCCAAAAGAAGCGGCTCAGGAGGGCGAGAAGACACAGGAAAACGCTCACGCTAACAACCAGGAGCGTCCTTCTCGCGATCGTAGACAGAACAACCAGCGTAACAAGAATCGTAAGCAGGGCCAGGCAAGCGAGCCATCGCTTTCCAAAGAGGCACTGCAAGAGATGAAGCTTTCTGAGCTTCGCGCAAAAGCAACTGAGCTGGGCATTGAGTACGCAGGCGTTCACAAGTCTGATTTGATTGAGCTTGTATACGCTGCATCTGCAGCTGCTGAGGGCTTTAAGACTGTTGAGGGTATTCTTCAGATAAGCAACGAAGGCTACGGCTGGATTCGTACGGGCAATTACATGGAAGGCGATGACGACGCCTTTGTCCACCAGCAGATTATTAGAAATCTTGGTCTACGTCCGGGCGATAGCGTCTTAGGCATGGTTGGACCTGCTCGCGTAAACAGCAAGTATCCACCACTGCTTAAGGTTACCCAGGTTAACGGTGGGGAAGTTGAGGGTCTTAAGGACCGTCCTCGCTTCAAAGATCTGACTCCTATTTTCCCAGATCAGCCTCTTACTATGGAGCACGGTAAAGACTCTATTACTGGCCGTGCAATTGACTTGGTAGCTCCTATTGGTAAGGGCCAGCGTGGTTTGATTGTCTCGCCTCCAAAGGCAGGTAAGACCACCATTTTGAAGCGTATTTGCCAGTCTATTACTACCAACAATCCTGAGGTTCACCTCTTCTGCCTCCTGGTAGACGAGCGTCCTGAGGAAGTTACGGACATGGAGCGCTCCATCAAGGGCACTGTTGTTGCTTCAACTTTTGATATGCCAGCAGAGAATCACACCGTTGTCTCGGAGCTTGTCATTGAGCGAGCAAAGCGTCTAGTTGAGATGGGCCAGGACGTTGTGGTTATCCTGGATTCCATTACACGTCTTGCTCGTGCATACAACCTAGCCATTCCTGCATCTGGCCGCATTCTTTCTGGTGGTGTTGATTCCGCAGCTCTATATCCACCAAAGAAGTTCTTGGGTGCAGCTCGAAACATCGAGAATGGTGGCTCGCTCACTATTATTGCGTCTGCCCTGGTAGACACGGGCTCCAAGATGGACGAGGTCATCTTCGAGGAGTTCAAGGGCACCGGCAACATGGAGCTTAAGCTTGATCGCGATCTTGCGGATCGTCGTATCTTCCCAGCTATTGATCCTGTTTCTTCTGGTACTCGTAATGAGGATCTGCTCATGAAGCCGGAGCTTCAGCCTATGGTTTGGGGCGTTCGCCGCATCCTTGCAGGCTTCAATAATACTGAGCGTGCAACTACTGCGCTTATCAGTGGCCTTAAGCAGACCGATAATAACCAGGATTTCCTGATTAGATCTGCAAAGAAGGCTGCACAGTCTGACTATCTACAGAACTAGCCAATGTAAGATATGGCTCAAGAAGTGCTTTCCGATTATTGTTGGAAGGCACTTCTTTTTTCTCGTCATTTTTGGTGAATAACTGCTAAAGAATTATGAAAAAGTTTTAAAGACGCTGTAAAAAATAATGAATTACGCTATAGTCATTTCTAACAGCACAATTATGTGTTGCAGCGGATTACACAAAGATGAAATGAAGCCCACCCGTTGCTCACGTCGCCCGTATTGGGTTTAGTAGCATATGCAAATTTAGCGTGTGTCTTCATACATCTTCTTAGCGTTTGTAGGGGGAGTTTGTATGACAGAAGGTAGGAATTCGGCAGTAGTCGCCGGCCTGCTCAGTGGACTGGTTCTGGTAGCAGAGCCAGCATCTGCGTATGCCCTTATAGCAAATGAAATTCGCCAAACCCCTCTTGGTGTAATCTTTACCGGCATCGGAGTGGGACTTGCTGCGGTTGCTGTCATTTCTGGTGCTGTGGTAGTGGTTTTTCGCGTAGCAAATCGTGGCGAGAAAACCGATGGGGCAGAAGCAAGGATTCAGCCAAGCACTACATTTCAGGTTGAGGATGAGACTGCGTCTCCAAAGCGAGTTTCAGCTGCATCGAACTTCTCGCCAGAAGAGAGCATTGTGATTCCGCTGGACTCTCCAAGGCGTTCGATTGCCGCATACAAGCCAAAGCACATGAAGGCTTCTCAGTGGGATATGACCGGCTCTATTCGTGTTCAGTCTGCTGAGCTACCTGCAAAGAAGGCACAGGTTGTAAGCGCAGCCGCAGAGGGTGTTCTTCCCGTTCGCGCAAAGAAGGCTCCTGCACACTTCACAAACGACTACGCTCAGATTGCAGAGAACTACACCAAGCTTTTGAGCTGGCGTGAGCGCACCGTTGCGCGAGCAAAGGGTGCTGCTGCCGTACTTCTTGAGCGCTTGGGACAAGATCCTATGGACGGTCTGCCTATTATCGAGCGCGCTGACGGAACCGTTGGTGACGTTGGTACCGCTTGGTGGACTAAGGCTGTGGGCGAAGAGTCTATTACGCGTGATTTTGGTATTGCCGAGATTGGCGCCGAGGCTATTCCTGAAGACTTCACCAACCACGCCGCTGATATTTCCAGTCGCATTTCTTACGTTGACCAGGGAGTCTTCCCCGAGAAGCGCACGATTGACGAGCTTGAGCACGTTGATGACTGGACGCTTGCGCTAGCTGCAATGGATAAGCATTTGGCTTGCCATGATCAGCAGCAGATGCGCAAGTACCATCCAGTACAGCTGCCGCTCATTGGTCAGGCCGCTGCTGAGGTAGAGGCTGCAAACTCGGTGGAGCTGTCGGGTGCAAAACCTGCTGTGTCTCGCAAGGTTGCTGCAGCTCAGGTACGTCCTTCTCGCGAGCCAAACTACGCTGGTGTGGTTGCGCAATCAACCGCAATGCCGCTGGTCAAGGCCACAAACGATACCTCCTCGCACGTTCAGGATATCTTTGACGAGGTTGAGCGCGAGATGGCAGCTGAGCTCCAGGCAGCTGACGAGAGGCCAACACGCGAGCTTCTTCGCCTCATTGAGGGTGGCACCAGCAAGATGAAGAAGATTTCTTCACTTGATTTGAGCGAGAAGACTGCTGCTGACAAGTCATCTTACAAGCCTCGCCACTTTGCTGGTGAGCTTCCACTGGTACGTGAGGCATAAGCAGCCGCGTGCTGAGCGGCCTAAAGTCTACGGCGGCAATCGCCACACAAGGCTGAGGTCAGTAGAAACATCCGAGTTCTCTAAAATTATTTCAAGTTAGATAACATTTTTTGGCTGTGGTTCTTTTTTTAGAGCTGCAGCCATATTGTGTTATGTCACATATTCAACGCTATGGAGAAAAGGAGATGAATATGGCACATAAGCTAACGCGACGACGCTTTTTGGAGGTGGCCGGGACCATTGCAGGGTCGTTTGCTCTAGCGGGCTGCTCGCCAAAGAACCAAGACCCTAACTCCATTTACGTTGGCGTGATGGGTCCATTCACCGGCGACGTTGCTCAGTATGGCCTTGCTGTGCGAAGTGGCGTTCTTTTGTACCTTAAGGAGGTCAACAAGAAGGGTGGCGTTAACGGACGTCAGATTGTTTCTATTGTTGAGGACGAGAAGGGCGATTCAACTGAGGCCATTCTTGTCTATAACAAGCTTCTTGACGAGAATGTCTGTGCAATTCTTGGAGACGTTACCTCAACGCCTACCATTGCACTGGCACAGAAATCGGTACTGGACAACATCCCCTGTGTAACCGCATCCGCTACCGCCGAAGATGTTGTAACGCACGGCCACAACATGTTCCGCGCTACCGTTACTGACCCTTTCCAGGGCGTTGTTCTTGCAGAGTTTGCTAAAAAGCAGGGTTATCAGCGCGTAGGAACCATCTTTAACTCCGGTGGTGATTACGAGATTGGCGTTAATAACGCATTTGTTCAGAGGGCTCGTGAGTTGGGTGTTGAGGTTGTATCTCAGCAAGGTTACCCAACAGGAGCTGTTGACTTTAATGCCCAGCTTACCAGCATTATTGGGCTTGATCCTGATGCTATCTTGGCTCCAAATTATTACCAGGATAACGGTAAGATTGTGACGCAGGCTCGTCAGCTTGGCTGCAAAAAGCCTTTTATGGGCGCAGATGGTTGGGCAGGCATCATTGGTGGCGAGCAGGACTATGCTTCTGCAGCTGACCTTGAAGGCTGTTTCTATTGCTCTGCATTTGTTGCTTCAAACCCAGATGAAAAAGTTCAGCATTTTGTTAAGGCTTACACCGAGGAATACGGCGAGGCTCCAACTAACTTCTGCTCTTTGGGCTATGACGCAGCAATGATTCTTTGTTCTGCTCTTGAGGTTGCCGAGAAACGCAGCTACACCTACAACTCTAATGAGTATAGGCAGGCAATTATCGATGCTATTGCATCTGGTGTGGTCGAAGGTGTTACTGGTACCCTTTCATATCAGGGAACAGGTGACCCAGTGAAGTCCACCTTGATTATTACCTTTAAAGATGGCAAAGAGTCCATCTATGACACGATTAATCCTTCATAGAAAAGAGAGCCTCAGATGTTTTTAACTCAGGTGCTCAATGGACTTCAATTGGGCAGTATTTACGCACTGGTGGCGCTTGGTTACACAATGGTGTACGGCATCATCTTGCTTCTTAACTTTGCGCATGGTGACATCATCATGTTTGGTTCCTACGTTGCATGGATTGCTCTGGTTCAGCTTGGACTCAATCCTGCAATTGCTGTTCTTCTCGCCGTCTTTGGCTGTGTTGTGCTGGGCGTTCTTATTGATAAGGTTGCTTACGCACCACTCAGAGAGGCTCCAAGACTTTCTATTCTGATTACGGCAATTGGCGTTTCTTATCTGCTTGAGAATGGCGTTCAGCTGCTTCTTGGTGCTGATGCTAAGGTTGTTCCAAGCATCATTGACCTGGGAACTGTTCAGGTATTTGGATCAACGCTTTCTGGTACCGCTCTTCTGACCGTTGCCGTCACCATTGTGGCAACCGTTGTTCTGACTCTTTTGGTTCAGAAGACTCGTCTTGGTAAGGCAATGCGTGCCGTTTCCGAGGACATGGGCGCAGCTCGTCTGATGGGAGTTAACGTCAACAGCACCATTAGCTTTACCTTTGCAGTTGGTTCTGCGCTTGCAGGTATTGCTGCTATTCTGTACTCCATGGCATATCAGCAGGTTTCTCCAACCATGGGCGTTATGCTGGGCACTAAGGCGTTTGTCGCAGCAGTTCTTGGCGGCATTGGCTCCATTCCAGGCGCTGTTATTGGTGGCCTTATTGTTGGCTTCTCTGAGGTCTTTGTTGCTGCCTTTGGCCTGTCCGTCTGGCAGGACGCGGTAGTCTTCTTACTCTTGATTCTTGTTCTTGTTGTCAAACCAACTGGCCTGCTTGGTCGACCAGTTACCGAGAAAGTGTAAGGAGGCTCACATGACTAAAATGTATCCACGCGATAACAACCATAACCCAGTAATTGTCACTGGTTTTGGTGGAAAAGATGGCCAGCGCCGTGAGCTTACTATGCCTGCTCGCTATGCCATAAATGCAATTCTTGTTGCACTCTTTGTCTTTGGCGGAAACTTCCTGGTAGGAGAGGGCCTTATTTCTCGCTATCAGACCGTTGTTTTTGAGCAAATCGGCGTATATGTTCTGATGACCGTTTCTCTGAACATTGTTACCGGATATCTGGGACAGCTTCCTCTGGGTCACGCTGGTTTCATGTCCATTGGTGGTTATGCCTGCGCAATCTTTATTATTCGCATGATGCCGCTCTTTGGTCTGGATGCTCAATCCATGGCTTCCGGCTCTACACCAGCAGTTATTCTCTTTGTGGTGGGCCTTTTGTTCGGCGGCATTTGCGCTGCTCTTATGGGTGTGGTTATTGGTATTCCAGCACTGCGTCTTCGTGGCGATTACCTGGCCATTATTACCCTAGGCTTTGCAGAGATTATCCGCGTTGTCCTGGTTAACATTGACTCCGCTCTTGGATTCAAGCTTACTGGTGGTGCATCAGGTCTCACAGGTATTCCTGCATATACGGGTTATCTGAACACGGCAATTGTTGTCTCTCTTGCTATTTTTGCTATTCATACTCTTATGAAGTCTAGACATGGACGCGCTATTCTCGCCATCCGCGATAACGAGATTGCAGCAGAGGCTTCAGGCGTTAACACCACGTATTACAAGACTCTGGCCTTTGTTTTCTCCGCATTTCTTGCTGGCATTGCCGGCGGTCTTTACGCAGGCTGCATTGGCGTTATGGCGCCTGCTAAGTTTGGCTTCATGAAGTCTGTTGAGATTCTGGTTATGGTCGTTCTGGGCGGCATGGGCTCTATGTTTGGTTCCGTTGTGTCCGCAACTGTCCTGACCGTGCTTCCAGAGGCTCTGCGTGCTTTTGCCGACTACCGTATGGTTGCTTATGCAATCGTTCTGATTCTGGTCATGATCTTTAGGCCAGAGGGTCTGTTTGGCTCGTATGACTTCTCGCTGTCTCGCATCATTGAGCGAGTCATGAATAGGGATTTCCCTTGGAACAAGGATGACTCGGACGAGCAGACGGGCGTGCAGGTAAACGCACAGGTGGACGCACAGGCAGACGCTCAGGCAAACGAGCAGGCGGATACGCAGGTAGAAGCCTCAACTGATTCGAAGGAGGCGTAAGAGCGATGGCAACTAAAAACACTACAAAACTTATCAGGCAAGAGTCTCCTAACCTCATTCCTGAGCGAGACCTTGGTGCAATTCCAGTTCTTCAGGCTGAGCACTTGGGCATTGACTTTGGTGGCTTGACTGCTGTTAATGACTTCAACATCGCTCTTGGTCCTACCGAAATCTCTGGCATTATCGGCCCTAACGGTGCAGGTAAAACAACTGTCTTCAACCTGCTCACCAACGTCTACAAGCCAACCCGTGGTACCGTAATGATCGACGGCTACGATCTTGCTGGTAAGAGCGTTGTTGAGGCAAACCACATGGGTATCGCTCGTACCTTCCAGAACATTCGTCTGTTCAACAACATGACTGTTATGGAGAACATCCAGGTTGGCCAGGGCAGCCACATGACGTCTCATTTCTTTGAGGACGTCCTTCGTCTTCCAGCTCACTGGAAGCAGGAGAAAGAGAGTGCCGATAACGCTCGAGAGCTGCTGCGTATCTTTGGCATGGAGAACCTTGCAAATACCCTTGCAGGTAACCTGCCTTACGGCGCTCAGCGCAAGCTTGAGATTCTTCGTGCTCTGGCAACTCAGCCAAAGATTTTGCTGCTCGACGAGCCGGCTGCAGGTATGAACCCAGCAGAGACTGACGAGCTTATGGAGAACGTCCTTAAGATTCGCGACGACTTCAAGATTGCCGTTCTTCTCATCGAGCATGACATGAAGTTTGTGATGGGTATCTGCGAGGGCTTGGCCGTTCTTGACCACGGCAACATCATTGCAAAGGGAACGCCAGAAGAGGTTCAGAACAATCCTCGCGTTATCGAGGCATATCTTGGAAAGCAGGAGGTGCGCTAATGGCCGCTGAAACTACAAATACCCAGGCAGCAGGCGCAGAAAAAACCCTGCTGTCCGTCAAGGATCTTAACGTTTCTTACGGCGCTATCCACGCAGTTCAGGGCATTTCTTTTGACATCCATGAGGGCGAGATTGTCACCCTTATTGGTGCAAACGGCGCAGGTAAATCAACTACGCTAAACACTATTGCTGGCCTGGTAAAGCCTGATTCTGACACCATTACGCTTGGCGAGAAAAACCTTGTAGGCCAGCGCGCACACAAGATTGTTGAGGCTGGTTTAGCGCTATGTCCTGAGGGCCGCCGTGTGTTTTCTCGCATGAGTGTTGCCGAAAACCTCGAGATGGGCGGCTATACTCAGTCTGATTCCCAGAATGCAAAGACCGTCAAGATGGTCTACGAGCATTTTCCACGTCTTCGTGAGCGCAAGAATCAGCTGGCAGGAACGCTATCTGGTGGCGAGCAGCAGATGCTTGCTATGGGTCGCGCTCTGATGAGCAGACCTAAGCTTTTGATGCTTGACGAGCCTTCCATGGGTTTGGCTCCTATCCTGATCGAGGAGATCTTCCAGATCATTCGCCAACTAGGCGATGCAGGAACCACCATTTTGCTGGTCGAGCAGAACGCTAACATGGCACTTAAGGTTGCTGATCGTGCGTACGTTCTTGAACTTGGCAAGGTTGCTAAGCACGGTACCGGTCAGGAACTCCTGCACGACGATGACGTTCGCAAGGCGTATCTCGGCGCATAAACGCGACTTGCGGTAAACGCGACTTAAACGACAACCCGGCTCCCACATAACGTAGGAGCCGGGTTTTGTTGTCGTGTCTGAGTAATTTGCCGGAAAAGCAGGCCATATTTGAGCTATTTGCCAGTTTTTCTCGCCACGTCTGAGCTGTTTTTCTCAGACATGATGCAGTTTTCAGGCTCGCAAAATTTGGAGCAGCGCAGCCTATCTTCATGTGCCTGATTTCTTCAAAGAATCTGTAACTTTTGCCTAAAAACGTAAAAGAAACTGTGGATTTGCCTGATTTCATCAAAGAATCTGTGCCTCAAATACAGATTCTTTGCATTTTTTAGGCGCGCTATGTTGCAAAGTCGTACTTGGCGAGAAGAACGTGCCATTGGCGCTCCTGGTGAGAAACCCGCGTTGTCGCAGCTTGTCTGGCGAGAAACCCGCGTTGCCGCGTGGCGCTCCCAACCGCAGCGTTAAATTTCGTCGAAAGTGTTGTGGTGTTGCTGACCGTCGTCAAGAGTGAGGACGGTGCCCAGAAGCGCTGGCTCAAGAATCTGAATCCAGAGGTCGCCTCTGACCTGCTTGGCATTCTCGGCAATGGCACGCGCAGTAACAGGGGAGTCGCAGATAGCAACCATGGTGGCGCCAGATCCGGAAATGACAAATGAGCATGCGCGCGCAAGCTTAGCTACCTGCTTGAGCTCCTCGTAATCGGGGATGAGCTCCTTGCGATACGGCTCGTGAAGCTTGTCGTTGCAGGCCGCTGCCAACAGTCCACCGTTTCCTGTTTCAAGCGCATGGGTGACAGCAACGGTGCGTCCCATCTGGTAAACGGCCGTTTCAAGTGAGATTTCCTGGGGAACCACCTTACGGGCATCCTCAGTGTTAACCGTGTAGGGCGGTGCAATCGCAACAAAAGATAGTCCGCGTGCCACAAGCCTTCTGGTGCAAATGGTATGGCCACCCTCAACAAAAGACGAGGTCAAGCCACCGTAAATAGCAGGAGCGACGTTGTCGGGATGGCCCTCAAAGTGGCAGGCAAAGTCAAGTGCGCGCTCAGGATCCCAGCCGCTGTGAGACTCGGTCATCGCGGCCGCAATACCTGCAATAACGCAGGTAGAGCTTGAGCCGAGTCCGCCGGAAAGCGGAATAGGCGAGTCGATAGTAATGTGCTTAGGAGTGGGCTCTTCGCCCAGCTTTTCGCACGCACGAATATACGACGTCCACACAAGGTTGTCATCGTTTCTGAACTGCTCAGGGCAGCCGTCAATGATGAGCGTAGGGGACTCCCTAAACGTAATTTTTGCGCGCAGGTTAAACGCAAGACCCAGCGTATCGTAGCCGACGCCAATGTTTGCAGAGGTAGCAGGTACAGAAACGGTCAAGATAGTGTTGTCGAGCATGTAGAACCTGCTTTCTCAGAGTCTAACAAGCAAAAATACGCCCGCATGCTTCGGAAACGTACGAAGCAAGCTGTTCCTTCTCGCGAACGTCAGTATGAATGATAACGTTATCATTCAGCGATGAAAGCTGGATTGGCGGATTTGTGCCCGTGATTTCGGCGAGCGTATGCATGCACGCAAAGTCGTCCAGGCCAGCGGTCGAGTGGCCCAGCGCGGCAAGCACGTCGGACGAGAACTTATATGGGCTCGCAGTGGACAGACAAACGCGCACGTCGTCTGCCTGGCGAGAAACCCTGTCGAGCACGTGTTTTGCGACGGCTGTGTGAGGGTCAATCAGCACATGACAATTCTCCCAGGTAGAACGGATAGTCTCACGTGTCTGGTCGTCGGTGGCAAAGCCAGCGTCAAAGGTCTGACGGATGGTATCCATGACCTGGGCAGGAATTGTGTAGATACCCTTTGTTACCAGCTGATTCATCAGATAGCTGACTAGCTCAGTATCTTTGCCGGATGCAAGATAGAGGAGTCGTTCAAGATTTGATGAAACCAGAATGTCCATCGAGGGAGAAATGGTCTTTTCAAATGCGCGTCTGCGATCGTAGATGCCTGTTTCCAAGAAATCAGTCAGCACCTTATTGCTGTTAGAAGCCACAATGAGGCGATCAACAGGAAGTCCCATTTCTTTTGCAAAGTAACCTGCAAGGACATCGCCAAAGTTGCCAGTTGGTACGCAGAAAGTAACTTTTTTGCCCTGTGTAATGGCGCCCTTGGCAACCAGCTGGGCATATGCATCAAAGTAGTAGGTTACCTGTGGTGCCAAGCGGCCAATATTGATGGAGTTTGCGCTGGAAAGTACGGTACCGTTGCCTGCAAGTTCCTGCGCCAGCTCCTTGTTAGCAAAGATTGCCTTTGCAGTGTTTTGCGCGTCGTCAAAGTTACCTTTAACTGCGCAAACAGCAACGTTTGATCCCTTTTGGGTCACCATCTGCAGACGCTGAATGTCCGAGACTTTTCCCTCAGGATAAAAGACGGTAATGCCCATACCAGGAACATCTTTGAAGCCCTCAAGTGCAGCTTTGCCGGTGTCTCCGGAGGTGGCGGTTACGATCATGATGTTTTTGCCCGCGACGCTCGCAGTACCCGCAGCTCCCGCAGCACCCGCAGCTCCCGCGTCCTCGCGAGCAACACTCATCAGGCGGGGGAGCATTTGAAGTGCAACGTCTTTGAAAGCCGACGTTGGACCGTGGAAGAGCTCAAGCAGCCAGTCCTCACCGATAGCGGAAACAGGGGTGATGACCTCGGTGTCCCATTGAGCGTCATAAGCACCCTCAATGCAGCGAGTCAACTCTTCATCAGAGTAATCATCCAGCAGAGAAGAAAGCACGTCATAAGCGGTGGCTTTAAAGCCTTGAGCACAAACCTTTGCAAGATTAAGGGGTTTCTCGCCAATAGAATCTTGGATGTAAAGGCCGCCATCGGGAGCAATTCCCTGCAAAATGGCCTGCTTAGCAAAGACGTTATGGTCAGAGCTTCTTGTGCTGTGATATGCGACGGCCATGAAACCACCAATCTGTTGAATGTGCCGCGTATTGAACGGGTCGCGCTGCGCATGTCGTACGCACCATGTTGCGCGTGTTGCGTATTGCGTTTCTATTATTTTAACAGTGAGAAGTAAATGTCGCTTGTAACATAGAATTGTTCATAGCATTATGAAGACGAGAAAAACTGTCGACTAGATTCTGTCTAGGTTTTTGGTAGTTTTTGTCTATGAGATTGTTATCAGTGTAGTCACCTTTGCGTGCGGTTGTTTGCTATTCATTTAGCCTTGCTGGCAATCGGGTTTCTCGCAAAATGGCTGCTAGATTTGGAGTTATATGCAAAACGTTGCCCTACTTGGATTTGGAACGGTTGGTGCTTCGGTTGCGCGCATTCTTGATGAGCGCGTTTCTGACGCTAACTTGACGTCCATCTTAGTTAGAGCTGGTAAAGAGCATGTTGATCCTCGCGCAACGTCAGATTTTGATGCGCTCTTATCTGACCCTGCATTCGATACGGTTGTCGAGTGCATGGGTGGTCTCTCACCAGCCTATGAGTACATTAAAGCAGCACTCACTGCTAAGAAAAATGTTGTCACTTCAAATAAAGCCGTGGTATCTGCGCATTTTGAGGAGTTCATGACTCTTGCTGCTGAGGCGGGTGTCAACTTTAAGATTGAAGCCTGCGTGTGTGGCGGTATTCCTTGGATTGCGGGAATTCAGAAAGTTCGCCGTATTGACGAGATTTCTGCGTTCTGGGGAATCATGAACGGCACCACTAATTACATTGTCTATTCCATGCTCAAAGATGGAACGGACTTTGCTGAGGTTTTAAGCAAAGCTCAAGAGCTGGGTTACGTTGAGCGAGACCCGTCAAGCGATATTGACGGCATCGATGTCCGCTCTAAGACCATGATTTCTGCGTCTATTGCTTTTGATGTTATCTGCACAGACCAGATTCCCATGTCTGGCATCAGAAATTTAACTAAGCGTGACCTTGCCATGTTTGGCAGCCATGACATGACCATCAAGCTCTTTGGACGAGGCGTTTCTAACGGAACGTCTTACGCAGTTGCTGTTGAGCCAGTAGCAGTTCCGCTCTCAACCATTGAGGCAAATGTTCCCACAAACTTTAATGTTGCTACTGCCGTGGGAAATACCATTGGCGAGCTCAAGTTCTATGGTCAAGGCGCTGGTGGCGACCCAACAGCAAACGCCGTCGTTCAGGATATTATTGACTGCGCCGGATCTCCTGCTGGAGGCCAGCAGACCTTCTCGGCAGGCCTTTCATATAATCCTGAGCTGCTTGTTTCCGATTACGTGTTTAGGACGCAAGCCGACATTCCTGGCGGTTCGTTCTGGGAGCCAGGTGCTCAGCTGGTTAAGAACTTAAGTGCCGAGAAGGCCCGTGCGCTTCTTACCAGCGCACTTTCGCAAGACCCCACAACCTTTATGGCTGCACTTGAAAAGAGGAATTAGAAATGATCAAAATTGCAAAATTTGGCGGCTCAAGTGTTGCCTCTGCAGAGCAGTTCAAAAAAGTTAAAGCTATTGTTGAGGCTGACCCTGATAGACGTTTTATTGTTTCGTCTGCAGCAGGAAAGCGTCATTCGACTGATAACAAGATTACTGACCTTCTACTGCTGGTAAATGCCCATATCGAGTATCATGTTGACTGCACGTCTTTGCTTGCAGACATCGAGGCTCGCTTTGTGGAGATTGCTGACCAGCTGGGAGTTGCGTGGCCTGTCGCTAAGGAGTTTGAGAAGTTTGCTTCAAACATCAAGTCCTTCTCGCCAGAATATGTAGTAAGTAGGGGCGAGTGGTTTACCTCCCAGATTCTTGCTGAGTATCTTGGCTTGCCTTTTGTTGATGCTGCCGACGTTATGCTATTTCATCATGACGGCACCATTGATATGGAGCGCACCGCTTCTAGGCTTAAAGAAGTTGTTGCTCGCAGCGGCTCGTTTGTGCTGCCTGGCTTCTATGGCGCTACCGTTGACGGCGCAATTAAGCTGTTCCAGCGTGGTGGTGGCGATATTACCGGCGCAATTGTTGCTCGCTGCCTAGACGCGGATTTGTACGAAAACTGGACTGACGTTTCCGGCTTCCTTTCTGCTGATCCTCGCATTGTTCAGAATCCACGCGCTATTGGCCGTATTACCTTTGACGAGATGCGCGAGCTTTCTTACATGGGTGCTTCCGTTCTTCAGGAGGAGGCAATTTTCCCTGTTCGCGAGGCAAATATTCCAATCCAGATTAAGAACACCAACCGTCCAGAAGATGCAGGTACCGTTATCCGAGAGACCGCTGATGGCGATACAAACGAGCACTTGATTACTGGTATTGCAGGCAAAAAAGACTTCCTGGCTATTCACGTCAAGAAGGCTCACATGTCCAACGAGGTTGGCGTTATAAGTCGTGCACTCAATATCGTTGAGCGCTATGGTGTCTCTGTTGAGCACATCCCAACAGGTGTTGATTCGTTTGGTATCGTGGTAAATGCCTCCGATGTAAAGGACACGGTCTATTCTATCATCAGCGATATTCGCCGCGAGATTGAGCCTGATGACATTACGATGGTAGACCGCCTAGCTCTTGTTTCTGTTGTTGGCCGCAATATGTCCAGGCGTTCCGGCACTTCCGGCAAGATCTTTGGTGCGCTGGGTAATGCGGGCGTCAACATTCGTATGATTACGCAGAGCTCGGAAGAGATTAGTATTATCGTCGGCGTTGATAATGCGGACTTTGATCGCACAATTGGCGTCATTTATAACGGATTTGTTCGTGACGAAATGGTTTCGAGGTAACTATGGCTTTTGATCCAAACGGTAAGGTTGTTGCAATTCTTGGTGCTACTGGCGTTGTTGGTGCCCAGATGATGCAGTGCCTTGAAGAGCGTAATTTTCCTATTAAGGAGCTGGTGCTTCTGGCATCTGCTCGAAGTGCAGGCAAGACTATTGAGTTTGCAGGACAGCAGATTGTTATCCGCGAAGCAACTCCTGAGGCTTTTGAAGGCGTGGACATTGTTCTTGGCGCAGCTGGCGACGAGCAGGCAAAAGAGCTGCTTCCTGAGGCAGTCAAGCGCGGTTGTGTCTGCGTTGACAACTCTCATGCATTCAGAATGGACCCAAGCGTTCCGCTGGTAATTCCAGAGATCAACGCCGAGGACATCAAGAGCCACAACGGCATTATCTCTAATCCAAACTGCGCAACCATTATTGGTCTGGTACCTCTGTATCCTCTGCATAAGGCAGCAGGTGCAAAGCGTATTATTGCTTCTACCTATCAAGCTGCATCCGGCGCTGGACTTCCTGGTCTTACCAGTTTGAAGAACCAGATGGCTGACGTTGTTGCAGGTAGGGAAGTAACCGAGACCGCTCCTTTTGCATATCAGCTGGCAGTTAACCTGATCCCACAGATTGGCGGCTTTAACGAGGTTGGCTACACCTCTGAGGAAATGAAGATGCAAAACGAGGGCCGCAAGATTATGCACCTTCCTGAGCTGCGTGTTAACTGCACCTGCGTTCGTGTTCCAATGATGCGCTCTCACTCTGAGTCCATCACTGTTGAGTTCGAGCGTCCTCTGAGCCCAGATGAGGCTCGCGCTATTCTTGAAGACGCACCAGGTATTAAGGTTGTGGACAACCCTGCAGAGCTCCAGTACCCAATGCCTCTTGATACCTCCGATCAGGACCTCATTTATGTTGGTCGTATTCGCGAGGATCTTTCTGCTGATAAGGACACTCATGCACTAACATTCTTCTGCTGCGGTGACCAGATCAGAAAGGGCGCCGCAACTAACGCTGTCCAGATTGCAGAGTACCTGTTGTAATATCCCACGCGTCGCTGCGTGACTTCGCTGTCTGGCCACGCGCTGAACGCAAGCGTACCGAGTGCAAGCGCACTTGACGCGTGATTACTAGACGTGCGGACTTTCACCGTTGCACATCATTTTCGCTGACCCAGTACCCGTTCGATTCTATTTCACGGAATCGAACGGGTAATTTTTTGTGTACGAGTGGAATTTTTCAGAGATTTAGTACCGTTCGGCGGCAAAGTGGTAAAAAATGCGTTTAGTTGGGGAATCCAGAAATGCTCGGATTTTATGCAAGCTATCTACCAGCAATTTTACGTGGACAAAATTTTGAAAATTATCACAAAATTTCTGAACTGGGAAAACGTAAGTGTCAAAACTCCGAAGTCCAAAAATAATCCCCAACTAAACGGGTTTTTTACCCAAAACAGTACTTCTCGTTTGATATATCAATTTCTTGATTAGTTTTCCTGCATATTAGCCATTGTTTATGCACAAATCGCCTATCTAAATAGTTAAAACTTTTATTCGAACAGGTATTCTACTTTTACAGCAGTCATACAGTTTGGGGGCAAAAAGGGGGCGGCTGTAGTATTGGCCTAACAAAAAAGGTAGACGGCAAGCCATCTACCTGGAGTTTCTGGTGCCTCCTGCGCGATTCGAACGCGCGACCTGCGGTTTAGAAGACCGACGCTCTATCCAGCTGAGCTAAGGAGACATATAGCGTCGTTCATTATAGCAATAAGGATTGCAAATACGTCGCGCCATCAAAGATTTTCTTATCAGAAGAATGACAAAGGAAAAGAAAAGCAGCTACACTAAAAGCAGCTACACTGGTTATAGGCTTACGTGAATGGAGACGATATGTCTTACGATTTTGAATCCCGCGTTGATCGCGCTGGTACTGGTTCTAGAAAATGGAACGTCATGTATGACGTTAATCCTGATGTAGCTCCTGGTATTCCACCGTTTTCTGTTGCTGACATGGAATATCACACAGCTCCAGAGATTGTCGAAGGTCTCAAGGAGTACCTCAATGACGCAATCCTTGGCTATTCCATGCCAACTAATCAGATGAAGCAGGCTGTGTGCAAGTGGATGAAGACTCGCCACAATTGGGACGTAAAGCCCGAGTGGTTGCTCAACTCTTCAGGCGTGGTACCTGCACTCTTTGCATCGGTTGCCGAGTTTACCCAGCCAGACGAGGGCGTCATTCTGTTCACTCCTGTCTACCATCCGTTCTACATGGCAGTTGAGGAGAATAACCGCGCACTGGTAGAGTGTCCGCTTGTCCTGTCAGACGGTCCTCACTACGACATTGACTTTGACCTGTTTGAGAAGCTTGCCGCCGAGCCAAAGAATACCATGGTCATTCTGTGTTCTCCTCACAATCCAAGTGGCCGCGTGTGGATCAAAGAAGAGCTCACGCGCATCGCAGAGATTGCGGTTAAGCACAACCTCATCGTGGTCGCTGACGAGATCCACCATGACCTCATCATGCCAGGCTCCACACACACCGTCTTTGAGACAATCTCTGATGAGGTCGCAGCACGCACGATTACCTGCACCTCTACGTCAAAGAGCTTCAACTTGGCCGGCACGCAGTTCAGCAACATCATCGTGAGCAACCCAGAGCTGCGCACACGTCTCGAGAAATGTCTTCAAGCTCGAGAGACCACTTCGTGCAATCCAATCAGCTTCAAGGCCTGTGAGCTGGCTTACAGCAAGGGTGGAGCATGGCTGGACGCATGCATCAAGGCCATCGACAATAACCAGAAGCTGGTTCTGGACTTCTTTGCCACCAAGCACCCTCGCGTGAAGCTCGCGCCAATCACAGGAACTTACCTTCAGTGGCTCGACTTCAGAGATCTTGGTCTCACGCCAGAAGAGCTTGACCACCTGTTGCAGTTTGAGGCCCAGGTCTTCTTCACCGATGGCGTCTTCTTTGGCGAGGCCGCCCAAGGCTTCAAGCGCTGGAATTTGGCAGCTCCTCGTGTGGAGATCGAAGAGGCACTGGATCGCCTGGACACTGCCCTTACTGCCCACGGTTTCTAGGAACAGTCTTTGATTTCTACGCGCGCTGACTGCTGTTTCTATGCAGGCTGTCTGTAGTTTCTAGACCCTGTGCCACCATATACCAGCACATATAGTACATTTACTCAGATGCGGAGAAGCTCGTTCTTCTCCGCATTTTGTTTGGCGAGAAACCCGTCGTGCTGACAAATTTCAAAGAAAATCAAAAAAAGAGTTTGAAAAATCTGCGTTTCTCGCTTGCATCTTTTTCTGATTCTGTAATAATGATTTAGCTGCGTTTCATGAGGTGGCCAAATGGTGGGAGTAGCTCAGTTGGCAGAGCGACGGACTGTGGCTCCGTAGGTCGAGGGTTCGAGCCCCTTTTCCCACCCCATTCGAAACGTTAATTGGATCGTTAGCTCAGCTGGTAGAGCAGGGGACTCTTAATCCCAAGGTCCAGGGTTCGAACCCCTGACGATCCACCATTTGAATTTCAAACCCCGGCTTGCGTCGGGGTTTTTATTTTTTGTGAGTCGCTAGTTTCTAATTGTTTGTTGAGAGTGATTGCGTCATACTGAAGTCTCCATGATTTTATTGTAGTTCGGAGGACTCGCCGTGATTTACACAATGACGCTTAATCCCGCGCTTGACTATGTCATGCATCCAAACACATTGGACATGGGCTTTACTAACCGCTCCTCGTCAGAAGAGTTGCACTGCGGTGGTAATGGTATTAATGTCTCCACACTTTTAAATGAGCTTGATAAAGTCACCGTTGCCATGGGTATTGTTGGTGGCTTTACTGGTGAATACCTGCTCAGTGACCTGCAGCGTCAGGGAATTCCAAGTAACTTCGTCAAGCTGGATTCTGGCTTTACTCGTATTAATGTCAAGCTTAACGGCATTGTTATGACCATGGTCAACGGCAATGGTCCACGTATTCCAGAGAAAAAGGTTGATGAGCTGCTGGAGCGCATGGACGTTGTTGGCGCAGGTGACACCCTGGTTCTTACGGGATCTATTCCAAGCTCACTTCCAGAGGATATCTATACTCGTCTTATGGCTCAGCTTGCAGGTCGCGGCATTCAGTTTGTTGTCGACGCTCCTGGTCAGCTGCTTATGGAGGCTATCAAGGCTCAGCCATTCCTGATCAAGCCTAACAACCACGAGGTTGGCCGTATCTTTGATGCCAATCCAGAGACCCCAGAAGAGTGCATTCCATTTGCAAAGAAGCTCCAGGATGGCGGCGCTCGTAACGTTATCGTTTCTTGTGGTGGCGCAGGTTCGCTGCTTCTGGACGAGTACGGAACTGAGCATATTGTTCCAACCGCTAAGATTCGCCTGGTTAACGCAACTGGTGCTGGTGACTCCATGGTCGCAGGCTTCCTGGCAAAGACCACCGCTGGCTACGATTACGACACCGCGCTTATTTACGCTTCTGCTTGCGGTACTGCAACTGCAGCAAGTCGAGGAATCGCAAAGCGCGCAACCATTGATCGCGTTGTCACCGCTCTTTACAAGAAGATGGGCCGAGAAATGCCCGCCTCTATTGCTGAAGAGATTCAGCTTGCTCGCCAGAAAGAGGAGAGCCGCGAGGGCAAGTCTTCTTGGCTTGCAGATTCTGAGTAGTAATCGCAGCTAGAACGCATAGCTCTTTTGGCGAGAAACCCTCAGATGGTGTGCTCTTACTGCGTAAAGTAAACAGAGCGTCTTTACTATCGTGAACGTATAAACACTTGGCAAGAAGGATTTTCTCGCCAAGTGTTTTTTATTGAAATTTATTTAAAGATACTCACAACGTAACAGGTCAAAAAAATGTTACCCTGTAAAAAGACAGGTTTGTTTCTGCGACTATTGTCCTGTGTGGATAGGCTTGCAGAACGTTATACACCGCTAAACGGACAATGATAGGAGCATGTATGTTTGAGGGAGTCAATGCGTCCAACGGAATCGGCATCGGCACTGCTCAGGTTGCCGTAGATCCAGACCTCACTTTTACTCCGCACACTGTTGAAGACACTGCTGCAGAGAAGGCTCGTTACGCAGAGGCTGTAACTAAGTTTATTGCACAGACTAACGCACAGATTGAGCGTATGACCAAGACAGTGGGCGAGGAAGCCGCTGCTATTATGGGTGCTCACATTGAGTTTGCTGAGGATGAGGGCATCAAAGAGGCTGTTAACGGTGCTATTGATGGCGGCACCTGTGTTGAGCAGGCTGTAAGCGACGCCTACGACATGTACTACAACATGTTCCTTGGCATGGAGGATGAGCTCTTCCGTGAGCGCGCAGCAGACGTTGCTGACGTCAAGACCGGTCTTCTCGCTGACCTGCTTGGCAAAGAGGTTGTTGACCTCTCCACACTTCCAGAGAACTCCGTCATTGTCTGCCATGAGCTGACTCCTTCTATGACTGCAGACATTGATAAGGACCATGTTGCAGGTATTGTTACCGAGACTGGTGGTCGTACTTCTCACTCCGCAATTATTGCTCGCGCTCTTGAGATTCCTGCAGTTCTTTCTGTTCCCAACATCACTTCTGAGGTTGCAACTGGCAACGCTATTGTTGTCGATGGCACCAACGGCAAGGTTGTTGTTAATCCTTCTGAGGCTGAGCTTGCTGAGTACAAGGCTCAGGCTGAGGCTTATGCTGCAGAGAAGGCCGCTCTTGAGGCTTATCGCGGCAAAGAGACCGTAACTGCTGACGGCATCAAGGTTCTGCTTGTTGCTAACATCGGCAACCCTGATGACGCTAACGGTGCAGTCGACGCTGACGCTGAGGGTATTGGTCTGTTCCGCTCCGAGTTCCTGTTCATGGACGCAAAGGAGCTTCCAAGCGAGGAAGAGCAGTTTGCTGCTTACCAGAAGGTTGCTCTGCGCATGAAGGATAAGCCTGTTATCATTCGTACCCTTGATGTTGGTGGCGATAAGGAGATTCCTTACCTCAACATGAAGGCTGAGGAGAACCCATTCATGGGCTTCCGCGCAATCCGTTACTGCCTCAACAATGCTGAGCAGTACAAGGTTCAGCTCCGCGCTCTTCTCCGCGCATCCGCATTTGGCGACATTAAGATTATGCTTCCTCTTGTCACCACCGTTGATGAGGTTCGCCAGGCAAAGGCTCTTGTTGAGGAGTGCAAGCGTGAGCTTGACGCTGAGGGTGTAGCTTACAACAAGGACATCGAGGTTGGCACTATGATCGAGACCCCATCTGCATCCCTGATTGCAGACAAGCTGGCTCGTGAGTGTGACTTCTTCTCTATTGGCACCAACGACCTTATTGGCTACACCATGTGCGCTGACCGCGGTAATGACCGCGTTGCCTACCTCTACGAGGTTTACCAGCCATCCGTTCTTCGTTCCCTCAAGTACCTCATTGGCGAGGGCAACAAAGAGAAGATTATGGTTGGCATGTGCGGCGAGGCAGCTGCAGACCCACTGCTCATCCCAGTCCTGCTTTCCTTTGGTCTGGACGAGTTCTCCGTTTCTGCACCATCTGTCCTGCGCACCCGCAAGACCATTGCTGCTTGGACAAAGGCTGAGGCAGACGAGCTTACCGCTCGCGTCATGGAGCTTGATACCGCAGCTGAGGTTAAGGCTCTGCTTGAGCGTGAAGCTCGCTAAGTCTTAGCTCACACAAACAAATTCAGGGGCATCTGCGCTGGCAGGTGCTCCTGTTTCTTTAACGTTAAGCTCTCTTGCTAGAAGACCGCTGGCGAGAAGACCGATCTTCTCGCTACATGACGCGACGTGTTGCGCTCGTCATCACCCGTGAGTCGCGTGGTGCGCTAGGGGACAATCACGGAAAGCGCGGCGGGAATTACCTCAATGATAAACTTTTCCGCAAAGGGGAGCTCTTCGCCGTCTACCTGAATAGGGACAGGCTTGTGGAAAGTTACCACTGCTTGCTTGAGGTGACGCTCCTCAATAATGCGGGAGTCGACGTGTTTGCCAGCCCTAGCCAGGCCAAACAGAGCCAGCAGGTGAGGGATGTTGGGCACTTTAGTGTTGTAGCAGACGGTAAGAAGGCCATCGTCGGGCTGCGCATGTGGACAGACCTTAAAGCCGCCGCCATACGTTGGGCCAATCTGGAAGGCCATGATAAGGGCTTGGAGATCAATGTCCTTCTCGCCATCAAACGAGACGGTGCAAGGGTAACCCTTGCTGCCTGCAGCCATAAACTTGAGGCCCGAGGTTAAGAAGAGTGCCTCGCCCTCAGTTGACGAGTTATTTGCGCGGCGCTTTGTGGTGTCGGCTGCAATAGCTGCATCAAGTCCAAACGACATGGTCTCCATGAAGTAGACGTCGTTGATGCGACCAATTTCTAGCTGCTTTACCTTGCCGCGAACCAGCTGCGCAAATGCACCCTCTGGATCATTGATTTTCATGCCCAGGGTGCGTGCGTAATCGTTTCCGGAACCCATAGGGATAATGCCAAGCGCTGGACGCACCTCTGGCGATAAGGTCATGAGGCCGTTGACCACCTCGTGGATGACGCCATCTCCGCCAAGTGCGACAACCGTATCAAAATCTGCAGCTTCTGCGGCCATGACACGAGCGTCTCCCATAGCTGTGGTGAGCTTGAGTTCGTATCCGTCCGTTGCTGCTGAATAGCTGGTTAAAAAGTGGCAAGCAAACTCTGCACCAGCAGCACCTTTACCGCTATGAGCAGCTGGATTAGCAATGATAAGCGTGCGTCCAAGAGGGGATTGAGACATTTTGCACCATTTCTACAAGCGCTGCTGTTGAGCGCACAGTTACTAAATAGTCTTGTCACCACATATACAAACAAAATAGTGGAGAAAACAGTTCAACAACGTTTCAAGTTTAAACGGCTTTGTCTGTCTGTGCTAGGATAAACCATACAGAAATCGGTAGAAAAGGATAGCGCGTGAGCGAGTCTTCAAAACAAACTAATAATGCGCAGGACACAAGTGTAGTTTCTGCAAATACTAATGGTGGAAGTGCAAGTCTTGTTGCTGTTTCTGCTCGAGACGCGTGGTACCCAACACACCAGCGTGACCAATTCATTTTGCGTCAGCTGGTAAGTAAAGACTTCAAGCTCAAGTATCGCCGCTCTATCTTGGGTGTTGTCTGGTCCGTTTTGAACCCACTTTTGATGATGACCGTTATGGCAGTTGTCTTTTCTACTTTTTTGGGCAACCGCGCCGAGGATGTTGTGAACTATCCTCTGTATCTTATTCTGGGTAACACAGCGTTTCAGCTGATGAACGATGCAACAACTATGGGAATGCGCTCAATTATTGATGCATCCAGTCTACTTAAGAAAGTTCGTATCAACCGCGTTGTTTTCCCTGTGCAAAAAGTGCTTTTTGCAGTTGTAAACTATCTTTTCTCGCTCATTGCTGTTGGCATTGTTATGCTTGTCTTCCACATTCCGCTGACAATTTATGCGCTGTTAACACCTGTCGCTTTGTTGCTCTTGGCTTGTTTTTGCATTGGTCTTGCAATGCTTCTCTCGGCCCTTGCAGTTTTCTTTAGAGACGTAATCCACCTATGGAGTGTTGTAACCACCGCTTGGATGTACGGTACGCCGCTCTTCTACTCCGTTAACATCATGTCACCTTGGATGCTTCAGATTATGCGCTTTAATCCAATGTTTCACTTTGTAACATTTATTAGAGACTGCCTTCTTTTTCAGAAGTTCCCTGCAACAAGCACCATTTTAGGTTGCCTTGTTTCTGCAGTTCTTGCCCTAGTAATTGGCTATACTGTCTTCCACAAATTAGAGAAGAAATTTATTCTGCACATTTAACGTCAGGCTATCTCTTTGAAATAACTTTATAGCAGAACGTTTCTGGGTGACTGCGAGTTTGTGTGAAGCCAAACATAACGCCTTTTGAGTTGAATGAATGGCTTTCCACCACTGCAACGCAGTTAAAATCTCCAAGCTCTAAATCTTGCTGGTCTTCTTTAGTTGCCAGCTCAACACTGATTGTTCTTTTGCTCTTTAGAATTTTCATGTGAAGCGTGTTCTCTAGATATGCAAAGATAGACGTTGATGCATCTGCAATGGTTAGATTTCCAACGGCAGATGCTAAAAGGTAGTCGTTGTCTATCTGGCGAGAAGATCCGTCGAGTTTACGGATTCGAACAATGTGGATAAGTTCTTCTCCTGCTTTAAAACCAGTTTGATGAGAAATATCGTCTGTGCAAGGAACGTGTTCAAAGACAATGACATTTGTATCAGGTACAAGATTGTTTCTGTGGGCATATTCTTGAAAGGACTCAAGTCCTTCTAATGAGCCAATAATCTCACTTGGCTTTTTCTGCCAAATAACGCGTACGCCTCTACCGTGAATAGGCTGAAGAAAGGCTTCATCGGACAGAAGTGTGAGCGCACGTCGAACGGTGTTTCTGGAGCAGGAATATATCTTAGTAAGCTCCATCTCGGTTGGTAAATAGGACTCATACGCATATGTCCCGTCTAAGATCTTATTTTTTAAATCATGATAAATCGTATTAAACCGTGCGCTTGGCATATTTTTTCCTTAACGTGCTGTTGAAGGTTGGAGTTGCATGTTCAAATTGCTCTTGATTAGATAGTAGCTTTATAAAATGAAAGTTACATAAAATGATTCCTTTCATACCATTTACCGATAATTTCATACCGCTCAAGGGTGAGTTGTTTAAACAACTTGATAGTACAAATATACTTTTATTTTATAGACGTAAGCAAAATTGTTTTGAACGTGTATCAAAGCATAGCTTATGAAAATCAAGAGAAGAGGCTTCAACCTAGCAAAGGGATAGGAGCGCTCTCTAAGGAGGAGTCTTATGTCCGGTATCAATCGTAGGCAGTTTGTCACCTTAAGTGCATCAGCTCTTTGCTCACTGGGTCTTGTTGCTTGTGGAGGAAATAATCCTTCAAAGCAGGGAGAATCTGATTCAGCAAAAGGCTCTGTTTACTTTCTAAACTTCAAGCCTGAGTCTGATCAGCAGTGGAAAGATCTTGCAGCTAAGTATACTGAGGAAACAAAGGTTCCTGTAAAGGTAGTAACCGCTGCTTCTGATACTTATGCACAGACATTCCAGTCTGAGATTAACAAGGACGCTTCTGTAGCTCCAACACTGTTCCAGACAAATGGTCCTTCTGGTCTTATTGGTGTAAAGGATTACTGTATTGACCTAAAGGGTGCCAAGATTCTGGATGAGCTTACCAATGACGCTCTTAAACTTCAGGAGGATGGCGTTGTCTACGGTGTTGACTATGTAGAGGAAGACTACGGCATTATCTACAACAAGAAGCTGCTTGAGAAGGCTGGCTATAAGGGAGACGACATCAAGGACTTTGCCTCACTGAAGAAGGTCGTTGAGGATATTCAGGCTCGCAAAGCAGAGCTTGGCGTAAAGGGTGCATTTACCAGTGCTGGCCTTGATTCCAGTTCTGACTGGCGTTTTACCACACACCTTGCAAATCTTCCTCTGTACTATGAGTTCAAGGATACTGGTAAGCCTGAGGCTAAGGAAATTAAGGGAACGTATCTCCCTAACTACAAGCAGATTTTTGATCTCTATATCAATAATGCTACATGCAGCCCAACAGAGCTTTCTGGCAAGACCGGTGATGATGCTGTTGCAGAGTTTGTCAACGGCGACGCAGTCTTCTACCAGAACGGTACTTGGGCATATAACGACATCAAGAAGCTTGGTGACGATGCTCTTGGTATGATTCCAATTTACATTGGCGTAAAGGGTGAAGAGAAGCAGGGTATGTGCTCTGGTGGCGAGAACTACTGGTGCGTAAGCTCCAAGGCAGATGATGCTTCCCAGAAGGCAACGCTTGACTTTATCTATTGGTGCGTAACTTCTGATACTGCTACCACTGCAATCGCTGAGGATATGGGCTTCACCATTCCATTCAAGAATGCAAAGGCAACTAAGAACGCCCTTGCAAACATTGCAGCTGAGTATGCAAAGAAGGGTAATGAGTCCGTGGCTTGGGACTTCATTTACATTCCTTCTCAGGAGTGGAAGAACAATCTCTCCAGTGCACTTAAGGGCTATGCAGCAGGAACAGAGGACTGGGATGCTGTTAAGTCCGCATTCGTTGATGGTTGGAAGACTGAAAAAGAGGCTAACGCATAGTAGTCCTTCTAGTAATGCTTTGATTGGTGAGAGACGAGAAGAGAGATCTCTCTTCTCGTCTCTTGTTATTGGAGGGTATCTCTATGGCTAAGATGTTGAAGCGGTGGTGGCCATTATTTGTTCTGCCTACTGCGCTATCTTTTTTGTTTGGCTTTATGATTCCGTTTGTGCAGGGATTTTATCTTTCGTTTTGTAAATTTATTACCATTAGCGATGCTAAACCAGTTGGTCTAGATAACTATGTAGCAGCTTTCTCTGACCCACAGTTTGCTAATGCTTTTTGGTATACCGCATTATTTGCATTAGTCTCAACAGTTCTTATTAATGTATTAGCGCTTGCAATTGCGCTTGCCTTAACTAGAAAAGACCTTAAGGGTACCAATTCATTCAGAACTGTCTTTTTTATGCCTAATCTTATTGGCGGCATTGTTCTGGGATACATCTGGAATATTTTGATTAACTGCGCGCTTTCTATTGTGGGCGAGCAGCTTC
The DNA here is from genome assembly GCA_938045565.1 of uncultured Atopobium sp. Lineage (GTDB taxonomy): Bacteria > Actinomycetota > Coriobacteriia > Coriobacteriales > Atopobiaceae > Lancefieldella. The sequence goes on along the minus strand of CALIAZ010000002.1, from coordinate 218,799 downwards.
TTGCGCTTAATAGCACTGCTGGATTCTGGGGAATGATTCTTCTTACTCTTTGGCAGCAAGTTGGTTACATGATGATCATTTATATTGCTGGCCTGCAGTCTATCCCAAGTGATTATCTTGAAGCAGCGAGAGTTGATGGAGCAAATGCTTGGCAGACACTTTGGAAGGTAAAAATTCCAAACCTTATGTCTACCATTACTATTTGTCTTTTCTTGACGGTAACAAATGGCTTTAAATTATTTGATCAGAATCTGGCGCTTACTGCAGGTGAGCCTAAGCACGCAACTGAAATGCTTGCTCTTAATATCTACAATACCTTCTACGCTCGACAGGGAGCAAAGTGGATGGGTATCGGCCAGGCTAAAGCTGTTATTTTCTGCATTTTAGTTATTTGTATTGTCATGATTCAGCTGAGAGCCACCAGGTCAAGGGAGGTGCAGCAATAATGAAGCGCGATAAAATCATTAATAAAATTCTTGCTGTATTCTTTACCATTCTTTCTCTTGCATGGATTTATCCAATGGTTATGATCTTGATGAATTCATTCAAAGAAGAAACAACTATTACTACATCCACGGCGTTTGATTTTGTTACATCAGAGAACTCTGCAGGTTTTGCTAACTACATTGCCGCTTTAGAGAAGCAAGGCTTTTTAGCAGCCTTTGGATATTCTCTAGTAATTACCATCACATCCGTAGCGTTGATTTTGGTTTGCTGCTCAATGTGTGCATGGTTTATTGTTCGTGTAAAAAATCGCATTAGTAACATTTTGTACTACCTGTTTGTCTTCTCGATGGTAGTACCTTTCCAGATGCTTATGTTCACGCTGTCCAATATGGCAAATACACTTGGATTTAATACTCCTTTTAACATTTGCTTCATTTACTTGGGCTTTGGTGCTGGATTAGCAGTATTCATGTTTGCTGGATTTGTTAAGACCATTCCTCTTGAGATTGAGGAAGCTGCAACTATTGATGGTTGCAATCCACTTCAGACATTCTTCCATGTTGTTTTACCTATTATGAAGCCAACGTATATTTCTGTTGGTATTCTCGAAACCATGTGGGTCTGGAATGACTATTTGCTTCCATACCTCGTACTGGATAGAACCAAATACCAAACTATCCCAATTCTGATTCAGTACTTTAGAGGTGGATATGGACGCGTAGAGATGGGTCCAATGTTTGCCTGCATCATGATGGTTATTATCCCAATTGTCATTATGTATTTGCTGTGCCAGCGCTACATCATCAATGGTGTCATTTCTGGCGCGGTAAAAGGCTAAATCTCAATGTATTGCAGCAAGCTATAGGCATTTCTGAAAGGTTTTATCATGGCAGAAATCGTTTTAAAGAATATAAAAAAGATTTACCCAAATGAGAAGAAGCGCAAGTCTCTCTTTGGTAAGAAAACTGAGCAGAAAAAGAGCAACCTTGAGGTGACTGAAGAAGGTGTTGTCGCTGTTCAAGACTTCAATCTCACTATTAAGGAGCACGAGTTTGTGGTGCTTGTTGGTCCTTCGGGTTGCGGCAAATCTACTACGCTTCGCATGATTGCAGGCCTAGAAGATATTTCTGCTGGTGAGCTTTATATTGACGGAAAGCTTGTCAATGACGTTGCGCCAAAAGACCGCGACATTGCAATGGTATTCCAAAGCTACGCCTTGTATCCAAATATGACCGTCTACGACAACATGGCGTTTACCCTTAAGCTTAAAAAGGTTGATCCTCAAGTCATTGACGAGAAGGTCCGTGCAGCTGCAGAAACACTGGGCATTACGGCATATCTTGATCGTAAGCCAAAGGCGCTTTCTGGTGGCCAGCGTCAGCGTGTTGCAATTGGCCGCGCAATTGTTCGTGATCCAAAAGTCTTCTTGATGGACGAGCCACTCTCAAACCTTGATGCAAAGCTAAGAAATCAGATGCGTACAGAGATCATTAAGCTTCGTCAAAAGGTCAATGGAACTTTTGTCTATGTTACACACGACCAAACAGAAGCTATGACCTTGGGCGATCGTATTGTCATTATGAAGGATGGCTTTGTACAGCAGATTGGAACTCCACAAGAAGTGTTCAATAGGCCTGCAAATCTCTTTGTTGCTGGATTTATTGGCATGCCACAAATGAATTTCTTTGACGCACATCTTATCCGTGTGGACAATGAGTTCCATGTAGAGACAGAAAGCATGTCATTTGAAATTTCTCCTGAGATGGCCAATCTGTTAGCACAGTCTTGGGTAGCTGCACCTGCAACAGATGTTATTGTTGGCATTAGACCAGAGCAGATTTATCTGACTGAGCCAAATGAAATTGGTGCTTTCAAGGGCAATCTTGAAGTAAGCGAGCTTATGGGTTCCACAGTTCACCTTCATGTTCATACTGATGACGGCAACTTTGTTCTTATCGTTCCTGCAACTGAACTTGCAAAACGAAACCTCAACATTGGCGATCAGGTATGGTTTAAATTTGAAGATAACGCTGTTCATCTCTTTGATAAGAATACGCAAGATAATCTAGTTAAGTATTAAAGCTTTGTACTGGCTTATCTTGAAAGAGATAAGCCAGTACTCTTTTTGCGAAAGAGGCAACTATGGGACGAGCAAGCGGAGTACTTATGGCCGTTTCTTCTCTTCCAAATTCATATGGGATTGGCACGTTTGGCAAAGAAGCCTACGATTTTATTGATTTTCTCGTCAGAACTAAACAAAGGTATTGGCAGGTCTTGCCTCTTACCACCACAAGTTATGGTGACTCTCCTTATCAGTCATTTTCTGCTGCAGCAGGAAGCCCATACTATATTGATTTAAAAAATCTTGAGAAACTTGGATATTTGAAGTCAGAGGACTTTGAAGATATTTCCTTTGGAACTAGCAAAACCTGTGTTGATTATGGCGAGCTTTTTGTGAACCATCGTCGCTTGCTTAATCGCGCTTTTGTTAGGTTTATGCAGGATGTACCTACTGATTTTGAGAAGTTCTGTCGTGATCAGACGGAGTGGCTTGATCCTTATGCGGAGTTCATGTCCTTAAAGGAAGAATTTGGACATAAGGCCTACTGGGAGTGGCCAAAACTTTACCAACACAGAAACGAGACAACTGCAGAAGAAATCAAGAAGCTACAAAAGTCAGTTTTGTATCACAAGATGACTCAGTATTTCTTCTTTACTCAATGGGCAAAGGTTAAGGCTTATGCCAATAAAAGGGGCGTGCTCATAATTGGTGACCTTCCCATCTATGTCTCACGAGATTCTGTTGAGATGTGGGCACAGCCAGAACTGTTTAAAACGGATGAAACAGGACAGCCTATTACGGTTGCGGGAACTCCTCCTGATCAATTTTCTTCTACCGGTCAATATTGGGGAAACCCCATTTATAACTGGGACTATATGAAGAAATCACATTATGCATGGTGGGTTTGGCGAGTACGCACCAATCTTGAGATGTTTGACGTGCTTCGAATCGATCATTTTAGGGGCTTTGAAGCATACTGGGAGATTCCTTACGGAGCTGCGGAAGCCACAGAAGGCAAATGGACAAAGGGCCCAGATATGGAGCTGTTTGAGGAGCTAGAGAAACAACTTGGAAAGCTTCCAATCATTGCAGAGGACCTGGGTTTGATTACACCAGAACTCATTGCTATGCGAGAAAAAACTGGTTTCCCAGGAATGAAAATCTTGCAATATGGATTTGATGGAAAGCACGATTCAAGAGATCTTCCTCACAACTACACAGCAAATACCATTGCATATGTAGGAACACATGACAATCCAACTGCTCGCGGTTGGTACGAGACACAGGCTAGTGATAGAGAACGTGAACAGGCAGATATCTACTTGTATCGCTCAAAAGATGAGCCAATTGGTGAGGCGCTTTCTCGTGGAATCGCAGCTTCTGTGAGTGATACGTGTATTCACACTATGCAAGATCTTCTCGGCTTAGACGATTCTGCACGCATGAATATTCCGGCCACTGTTGGCGGCAACTGGTGCTGGCGCATGAAGCAGGGGGCTATTACGCGCCACACAGAAGATTTCTTAAGAACTATCACTGAGATGTACTTTAGGGTGTACAAAGAGGAGAAGTAATGAACTTAGACACCTTATCTCTTCAACAATTTGGTCAGCCTCTGTCTGAAATTGCTGACAGTCAGGTTTTTGAATTACTGCTTCAGGTGGTAAAGAGTAAGTCAGACGCTCTACCATTAAACGATGGTAAGAAGAGGCTTTATTACATCTCTGCAGAGTTTCTTATTGGCAAGCTACTTTCAAATAACCTCATTAATCTGGGAATTTATAATGAGGTAAAAGAGCAGCTCTCCAAGGCGGGTCATTCATTAGAAGACATCGAAGAGCTTGAAGTTGAGCCTTCGCTTGGAAATGGCGGTCTTGGTAGGCTGGCAGCATGCTTTATCGATTCTATGTCAACTCTTGGCCTGCCAGGCGATGGTGTGGGTCTTAAGTATCATTTTGGCCTCTTCCATCAGAAGTTTTTAGACAGACAACAAACCGCTGTTCCAGACGCTTGGCTTTCTGATGACAGATGGCTTGAAGATGAGAAGACGTCATTTACCGTGGAATTTAGGGATTTCTCGGTGACGTCTGAGCTCTATTCCATTGACGTTTTGGGATATGACCGAACAAAGAAAAACAGACTTCGCCTGTTTGACCTGCAAAGCATTGATGACTCATTAGTTTCTGATGACGCTATTGATTTTGATAAGACCGCATTAAAAAAGAATTTGACGCTCTTTTTGTATCCCGATGATTCGGACGAAGATGGCCAGCTTCTTCGCGTTTATCAGCAATACTTTATGGTTTCTAATGCTGCACAGCTGATTGTTAAAGAGGCAGTTGAGCGCGGCAGCAATATTCACGACCTTGCTGACTATGTTGTGATTCAGATTAACGACACGCACCCAACAATGGTAATTCCAGAGCTTATTCGTATCCTGACCGAAAAATACGAAATCTCGTTTGAAGAGTCTGTAGACATTGTTTCTTCACTGGTCGCGTATACAAATCATACGATTTTGGCAGAGGCTCTTGAGAAATGGCCCCTTAAATTTATTGAGGAAGTTTCTCCAAAGATTGCTTCGATTATCAAAAAGCTTGATCAGCGCATCCGCAGTACCGTTGCAGACCCAAGTGTACAAGTCATCATTGATAAGAAAGTTCACATGGCTAACCTTGCCATTCATTACGGCTTTAGTATCAATGGTGTTGCAGCACTTCATACTAAGATTTTGGAAGAGACAGAACTCAAGTCATTCTTTGATTTGTATCCAGAAAAGTTCTCAAACAAGACTAATGGAATTACTTTCCGTCGCTGGTTGATGGGCTGTAATCCAGAACTTGCTGAGTATCTTGATACGTTGATAGGAGATAGTTGGAGAACAACTGGTAATCTCGAGGGACTTTTAGAGTATCGCGATAACGAGGAAGTCCTCAATCAGCTACAACAGATAAAGCAAGCAGCAAAAGATCGAATGGTTAAGTTTTTACTGGATAATCAAAATGCAAGCGTCAACGCTGATTCCATTATTGATGTCCAGGTGAAGCGTTTCCACGAATATAAGCGTCAGCAAATGCTATTGCTTTATTTGATTTGGAAATATTTTGATATTAAGTCTGGGCACCTTCCAAAGCATCCTATTACTGTCATTTTTGGTGGTAAGGCTGCACCAGCATATGTGGCTGCCCAAGACATCATTCATGCAATTCTTGTTCTCTCGTCTTTGATTGCAAACGATGCAGATGTTTCACCATATCTTCAGGTGATAATGATCGAGAATTACAACGTTACTGCAGCTGAGCATGTTATTCCAGCAGCGGATATCTCAGAGCAGATTTCGTTAGCTTCTAAGGAGGCTTCTGGAACTTCCAACATGAAGTTTATGCTTAACGGTGCCATTACTGTTTGCACTATTGACGGCGCTAATGTTGAAATTGCCGACTTGGTAGGCGAGGAGAATATCTACACGTTTGGCGCGTCAAGCGATGAGGTTGTGGGCCTCTATAAGCGCAAAGGGTATAAAGCAAAAGAGTTTTATGAGAAACCCCAAATTAAACCACTCGTTGATTTCTTAATCAGTCCAGAATTTATTTCTCTTGGAAATAAGGAACGCCTGGAGAGACTTCACAAAAACTTGTGTTCAAAAGACTGGTTCATGACACTTCTTGATTTGGAAGCATTCATTTCAACAAAAGAGCGCGTGTTTAATGACTATGAGGATAGGAGAGTGTGGCTTCAGAAGTCTCTTGCCAATATTGCTATGGCAGGAACATTCTCATCTGATAGAACTATCGCTGAATATAACGATGAGATTTGGCATCTTACTCCTGACAAGTAAATGTAAGCAGTATGAACTAGTAAGTTAAATCAGTAACTCAAACCGGTGATCTAAACCGGCAACTCAAAGCGGTGATTTAAGCCAACTGATTAAAGCAATTTTAACAAACGGCCTAGACTAGTAGTCTAGGCCGTTTGAATGTGTTCCTTTAGCGGTTTAATGTACGAAAAGGGCATTTGATATGTCCTCGTCTGCGCGAGAACGGGTCGTGTCCCGAAAAGTGGTGTAAGCAAGCATTTCAGTCGTTTAAAAGAAGTGCGGTTATTTCCTAAAATATAGTCACCACAACCAATTTAGAAAGGAAATAACCGCAATGCAAACTCTACACGAAACTGAGCTCTCCTACACCCAAGATCACCAATTAGATTTAAACGGTATGGCACGAACACTGCTTGAAGACTTAGTAAACACCGTAATAGTTGAACAAGTAGAAGAGCTTGGTTGTGTTCGTAATGGTTACCGAGAGCGAAAGCTTGTAACTTCAGTTGGAACTCTTACCTTAAAAATTCCAAAACTTCGTGAAGGAACCTATTTTCCTGACGATATCGTAAGTAAGTGGAGTAGGTGTGACACAGCCCTTGCAAGTTGTATCTGTGATATGTGGACCCAAGGTATTTCAAGCAGAAAGGTAGAAAAATCGCTGAGTGAGCTTGGTGTTGAGAAGATCAGCAGAAGTAGAGTCTCGGTACGTACAGGCTTTGAGCACCTCTATGAGGTGTATGAAAAGATAGACCCAAAAGGAGTACACCTTCTAGAAGAGTCAGAGCCATATGTACTAACTTACCTAGACTTTCCAAAAGCACACGCCCATTGGATACGTACAAACAATCTCTGTGAAAGACTCAACAAAGAGATAAAGAAGCGTACACGTGTTGTTGGAGTATTTCCCTCCAAGCAAGCTATACTTCGCCTAGTAGGAGCGGTATGTATCGACCAAAATGAAGAGTGGTTTGTAGCAACGCACTTCATGGATAAATGCTCTCTTCTCTTTGAAGAGTGCCCTAAGAGAGAGTCGTGTACACAAGAGACTATCGACCATCTCATACAAGTAATTGATAGTGACTTTAAGGTTTGTAAAGAGGTAGCATAATGTAAGCTAGAAGGTAGTAAGGAAATAGCCTTACACCACTTTTTGAGACGTAACTGCAAGCATGTCTTTCAAGTGGTAAAAAATGCGTTTAGTTGGAGATTTCATTTTTCTGCATACAACGTTTGCCCAGATAAAAGTTTTTGGCGCGGTAAAAAATCGTCTTAGTTGGAGATAAAACGTCTAATTTTCAATTTTCATTTCCAACTAAACGCGTTTTTTACCTTTTTCGGCACATAATTTTGAGCCTGAAAATTACGTATGCATGGAAATGAATTTAATTGCATGAATATTCAAATTAATAAATCAAAAGTTGATTATGACAAGTAAAGAGGAAAATTGTTAATAAAATGTCTGGGAAAACAGGGGGAGACGCAGGAAATAGTCACTAATGCTATTAAAAGTTATCAGCGTACTCTACAAAGCACAGCAAGAATATGCTGAATAAGCAGGGAACGAGCAGAATAAGCAGGGAATGAGCAGAATAATGCTTAAAGCAGGCCAGTGATAGAAGAAAAATAGGGAATTTTATGGAGCGGCGGACGGGACTCGAACCCGCAACAGTCAGCTTGGAAGGCTGATGCTCTACCAATTGAACTACCGCCGCAAGGGTAAAGCAAAAAGAAAAAAATGGTCGGGGTGACTGGATTCGAACCAGCGACCCACTGCTCCCAAAGCAGTTGCGCTACCAAGCTGCGCTACACCCCGAGCCGAGAGAAGAGTATAGGTGACAAATCGCCCGAGAGCAAGAAGAAATTGCAATCTTTTTGAACTAATTTTTCGTCTATTAGATTTTTCAATTTTGTTATGTAATCGAAACAATGGATGACTATGCTATTCGTAACCACTTCGAAAGGGGTTTTATGAGCTACTCATCTAAGGTAATTGCACAGCTCGAAGAGCGTTACGCAGATCAACCTGAGTTTATCCAGGCAGCAAAAGAAGTCCTAACTACCATCCAGCCCGCGCTTGACGCACATCCAGAGTTCGAGAAAGCCGCTTTGCTTGAGCGTCTTGTCGAGCCTGAGCGCACTGTTATGTTCCGTGTTCCATGGATTGATGACGCCGGCAACGTCCAGGTCAATCGCGGATACCGCATCGAGTTCAACTCCGCAATTGGACCTTACAAGGGCGGCCTCCGTCTCCATCCAACCGTTAATCTTTCTATCCTGAAGTTCCTCGGCTTCGAGCAGATCTTCAAGAACTCCCTGACCACGCTTCCAATGGGCGGCGGCAAGGGCGGCTCCGACTTTGATCCAAAGGGCAAGTCTGACCGCGAGATTATGGCGTTTTGCCAGTCCTTCATGACCGAACTTTCCCGTCACATCGGTCCAAACACCGACATCCCAGCTGGCGATATCGGCACCGGCGCACGTGAGATTGGCTACATGTTTGGTCAGTACAAGCGCCTCCGCAACGAGTGGACTGGCGTCCTGACCGGCAAAGGCCTCTCCTTCGGCGGTTCCCTTGCTCGCACCGAGGCTACCGGCTACGGCGCGGTTTACTTCCTCACTCACATGCTTGCCGAGAAGAACGATGCACTCGCAGGTAAAACGGTCTGCATCTCCGGTTCCGGAAACGTTGCTACCTACGCTGCCCAGAAGGCACAGCAGCTGGGAGCAACCGTGGCGACCGTTTCCGACTCCTCAGGTTATGTCTATGACCCAGAGGGCATCGACGTTGAGCTGCTGAAAGACGTCAAGGAGGTCCGCCGCGCACGCATCAAGGAGTACGCCGACGCACGTCCTTCTGCAACTTTTTTCCCAGGTGAGCGTCCTTGGAGCCAGAAGTGCGACATTGCCATGCCATGCGCAACTCAGAACGAGCTCGAGCTTGCCGACGTGCAGAAACTTGTTGCCAACGGCACCAAGTACGTCGTCGAGGGCGCTAACATGCCTACCACCTTCGAGGCGACCAATTACCTCATCGAGAACGGCGTCTTCTTCGCACCCGGCAAGGCTGCAAACGCAGGCGGCGTAGCAGTTTCCGGTCTTGAGATGTCCCAGAACGCCGAGCACCTTTCTTGGACGTTCGAGGAGGTAGACTTCAAGCTTCAGGGAATCATGGAGAGCATCTACACTGCTGCTTCAGAGGCCGCCGCAACGTACGGCCACCCCGGCAACCTGGTCTTTGGCGCAAACATCGCCGGCTTCCTCAAGGTTGCAAATGCAATGATGGCTCAGGGTGTTTGCTAGTTTGCATCACATTTGGCGAGAAACCCGTTGTTGCAGCACTTAATTGAGCAAACTGCATCGTTGGTTTAATGCAATTGTCAAAAAGGACCTTGGTCTTCCAAGGTCCTTTTTGTATCGCTTATTGATTGCAGCTTTCTCGCGCTTGACGCTCGAGAAACGCCCTACGTTTTATGCTCGTGAAACAAATGCGTTTTCCTCGATGAAAAAGCGCTTTGGAGCATCAGCGTTTTTACTGATGCCAACGCGAGGTGAGCGTCCAATCGTTTCTCCTGGCAGCAGGGGAGCATAGTCCAGCACAAGCGGCTCAGCTGTTAGGTCATGCCCATACAGAGCCTTGTCGATGCCAAGCGCAGCACACACTTTACCTGGGCCGTTGGTAAGATCGCGCAGCTTGAGCGGGTGCTTGCACGTACGTCCCGTCTGCGCTTCCTCGCAGCCGGTGCCAGCGCTTGCGGCTTCGTGTCTCGCCTGCGCTTTACCCGAACGTCCCGCCTCGCGGAGCTCGCGCATCACCTCAACGTCCTCAAGAGGTTCAACAGCACGCACTAAACATCCGCTGCCAAAACCCTCAGGTCCGCATACCACATTGCAGCAGTGATGCATACCGTACGAAACGTACACGTACAGGTGACCTGCAGGTCCAAACATGGCTGCGTTGCGCTCGCTAGGACCGCCAAACGCATGGCTTGCAGGGTCGTCTTGGTCGTAGGCTTCGGTCTCCACAATTCTTGCAACAAGTTTGTGTTTCTCGCCATTAAGCGTAATTGTCCTCGTCAGAGTGCATCCCAGAAGCAGTGGTGCGGCCACATCTGAGGGATTCTCTAGAAAATCTGGAAACATGCCATCTCCTTTATTGGTTATGCGCTACAATACTACCAACCTTTAAGGACGGTGCGAGACACCGGCAAGGCCCATAGCGTTGAGCGCGCATGTTCGCTGTTGAGCCTCCATAAGGAGTGCTCTTTTTTTATGGCTCGGCATGCTCATACGCAGATCGGAGAGTATATGAATCCACTGGCAAGTGCCACCTCGCAGCCTCGCGCGCTGCTTGTTCTCGAAGACGGAACAACCTTCGAGGGGAGGTGCTGTGGTGCTAGCGGAGAGACCTTCGGAGAGATTGTTTTCAACACGTCCATGACGGGCTACCAGGAGATTATCTCCGATCCAAGTTACGCCGGCCAGATTGTCACACTGACCTATCCGCAGGTAGGCAACTACGGCATCGATCCTGCGGTCATGCAGCGAGACACCCTGCACCTGCGTGGCTTTGTCGTGCACGACATGTGCTACGAGCCAAGCAACTGGACATCCAAGCAGAGCCTGCCAGAGTTCCTGCAGGAAAACGGCGTCGTTGCCATCGAGGGCATCGACACCCGCGCGCTGACCATGCACCTGCGCGACTTTGGCGCGCAGAAGGCGGCCATCTCCACCGAGGACCTGGACCCCGCACACCTGCTCGCTCGCGTCCAGGCATCGCCCAACATCTCCGAGCACAACTTTGTCCCTGACGTCTCCGTCGACGCGCCTCACGTGGTTCCCGCTACGTCCAAGAAGCGCTTCAACGTTGTCGCGTACGACTGTGGCGAGAAGAACGGCATTCTCCAGGGTCTTGCAGCAAACGGCTGCGAGGTCACGGTTGTACCGTGGAACACACCTGCAGAGGACGCCTTGGCCTACAACCCAGACGGCATCTTTTTCTCCAACGGTCCTGGCGATCCAGAGCAGGTTGACGCTACGCAGGAGGCCGCTCGCGGCGTTTTGGGCAAGGTTCCCGTCTTTGGTATCTGCCTGGGCAACCAGATGCTCTCCATTGTCGCAGGTGCAGATATCGAGAAACTCAAATTTGGACACCACGGCGGCAACGAACCAGTTATGAATCTTCTAACCGGCAAGGTAGAGATTACTGCTCAGAACCACAACTATGGTCTGGTTTTCCCAAGCCTAGGTAAGCTTATTGCAGAGGAGTCCGGTGGAATCTCCGAGCACTTTGACAACCTCTGTGAGTGGTCTGCAAGGCGCATTGCTCCTGTTGTCCAGACAAAGGAGTTTGGTCGCGTCAGGCTCACACACGTCAACCTTAACGATGGCACTCCAGAGGGTATTCAGTTCCTGGACATCCGCGCATTTTCTGTCCAGTATCACCCTGAGGCAAGCCCAGGACCTCACGATTCATCCTACTTGTTCAAGGCGTTTGCACGTTTGATGGAGGGACAGTCTGACTATCTTGCCATCGACGTTCGTGAGGGGAGGCGTTTCTAATGCCAAAGCGTACTGATATTAAGAAAATTCTGGTCATTGGCTCTGGCCCAATTGTTATTGGTCAGGCTTGTGAGTTTGACTATTCCGGCACTCAGGCATGTCGCGCCCTTCGTAAAGAGGGCTTTGAGGTTGTTCTGGTTAACTCAAATCCAGCAACCATCATGACTGACCCAGAAACTGCAGATAGAACTTACGTTGAGCCAATCACCGTTGAGTCCGTAACCCGCGTCATTGAGCGCGAGCGCCCTGACGCACTTCTGCCAAACATGGGCGGACAAACTGCTCTGAACTGCACCATTGGCCTTGGCGAGGCAGGCGTCCTTGACAAGTACAACATCGAGGTCATCGGCTGCAATCTGGAGTCCATCCGTACCGGCGAGGACCGTGAGCTCTTCAGCGAGGCGGTCCAGGACATTGGCCTGGAGGTTGCTCGCGCAGACATCGCTCACTCCATGGAAGATGCTCAGCGTATTGTTGCTGAGCTGGGATATCCTGTGGTCATCCGCCCAAGCTTCACTCTTGGCGGCGCTGGCGGCGGTATTGCGCACACCTCAGAAGAACTCGTAGAGATTGTTGAGCAGGGCCTTTTGCTTTCTCCAGAGCACGAGGTGCTGGTAGAGGAGTCCATTGAGGGCTGGAAAGAAATTGAGATGGAGGTCATGCGCGATACCGCAGGTAACGGTATTGTTGTCTGCTCTATCGAGAACCTCGATCCAATGGGTGTCCACACAGGAGACTCCATTACCGTTGCTCCAGCTCAGACGCTTACCGATGAAGAGCTCCAGAACCTCCGTGACTACTCCATCGCTATTCTCGAGCGTGTCGGCGTTGCCTGTGGCGGCTCCAACGTTCAGTTTGCGGTTAACCCAACTAATGGCCGCGTTATTGTTATTGAGATGAACCCTCGCGTTAGCCGCTCTTCTGCGCTTGCTTCCAAGGCAACCGGTTTCCCAATTGCAAAGATGGCTGCGCTGCTTTCTGTTGGCTATACGCTTGACGAGATTACCAACGACATCACCAAGGCAACCCCCGCCGCCTTTGAGCCTTCTATCGACTACTGCGTGGTCAAGGTTCCTCGCTTTGCCTTTGTCAAGTTCAAGGGCACCAGCCGCGTTCTGACCACCCGCATGAAGTCGGTCGGCGAAGCTATGGCCATGGGCAGAACCTTTGAGGAGGCTCTGCAGAAGGCGCTCCGTTCGCTGGAACAAGATCGCGCTGGTCTGGGCGCTGATGGCCACGATTTCTTTGACGAGAAGAACTTTGATGAGCTGGTCAGTAAGCCAACACCAGAGCGTATTTTCTACGTTGCTGAGGCTCTGCGCAGAAACTGGAGCGTTGAGCGCATCCACGATATGACCGGCATTGATCCTTGGTATCTGCACCGTATGGCAGGCATCATCAACGCCGAGAAACGCATCAAGGAGCTGGGACTTTCTGGTCTCACTACTGATAACATGCTTGCTGCAAAACAGTTGGGCTTCTCGGATGAGCAGCTTGCGCATCTTACTGGCACCAAGACAGACGTAGTCCGCACTGTGAGGGAAGTGCTGGGTGTTCGCCCACAGGTCAAGACAGTTGATACCTGCGCTGGCGAGTTTGGCGCAACCACGCAGTACCACTATGTTACCTACGAGAAGGGCAATGCCACAGAGTACGTCAAGGCAGAAAAGCCACGCGTCATGATTCTGTCTGCAGGTCCTAATCGCATTGGTCAGGGCATCGAGTTTGACTACTGCTGCGTACATGCTGCCTACGCTCTTCGCGAGCAGGGCTATGAGACCGTCATGGTCAACTGCAACCCAGAGACCGTTTCTACAGACTACGACACTTCCGACCGTCTGTATTTCCAGCCCCTGACCTTTGAAGACGTCATGGATGTCATTGAGGTTGAGAAGCCAGAAGGTGTCATCGTTACCCTTGGCGGCCAGACGCCAATCAAGCTTGCACGCGCTTTGAAGGACGCTGGCGTTCCTATCATGGGCACTCAGCCAGAGGCAATTGACCTGGCAGAGGACCGCGACCGCTTTGCAGCCCTGCTGGACCGCCTGAACATTGCCTGCCCACCTTCGGCAGTTGCTTCTACCATGGACGAGGCTCGCGATGCCGCTCGTCGCATTGGTTACCCGCTGATTGTCCGCCCAAGCTACGTTCTTGGTGGCCGTGGCATGGCCATTGTCTACGACGACTCCGACTTGATCACCTACATGGAGTCTGCTACACACGTCACACCAGACCGTCCTGTCTACCTGGATGCCTTCCTTGAGGACGCCATTGAGTTGGATGTTGACGCGCTCTGTGACACCGAGGAGTGCTACGTGGGTTCCGTCCTGGAGCACATTGAGGAGTGCGGTATTCACTCAGGCGACTCCGCTTGCTGCTGGCCGCCCTTCTCGCTCTCTGAAAAGATTGTTGACCAGATTAGGGCCATCACCAAAAAATTGGCGCTTGCCTGCGGTATCCGAGGTCTCTTGAACATCCAGTACGCCGTCCGCGACGAGCACGTCTTTGTCATCGAGCTCAACCCTCGCGCTTCTAGAACTGTGCCTTTCTCGTCAAAGGCAACTGGTGTCTCCCTGGCCAAGTACGCATCTCGCATCATGGCTGGCGAGAAGATCAGCGAGCTCAGAGCACAGGGTCTGCTCCCTGATGAAAACCGTACCGTCGACTACTACGCAGTCAAAGAGGCGGTTATGCCTTGGTCTAGGTTCCCTGGTGCTGACTCAATCCTTGGACCTGAGATGAAGTCCACTGGCGAGGTTATGGGTATTGCCCGCACCTTCCCAGCAGCGTACGCAAAGACTCGCGAGGCAGTTGAGAACAAGCTCCCTGATCAGGGATCCGTCTTCATCAGCGTGTGCGACCGCGATAAACGCGCTATTGCCCCTGTTGCTATGGCTCTGGAGAACCTTGGCTATGGCATCTACACCACAGGTGGCACGGCTAAGACACTGCGCGCGGCTGGAATTGACTGCACTATCGTTAACCGCATTTCCGATGGTCATCCAAACGTTGTTGACCTTATGCGCGATAAGACCGTCAGCTTTATCATCAATACGCCTCACGGTCACGAGGCTCACAGCGACGGTACTAAGATGCGTGCAGAGGCTGTCAGCCAGGGTATTACCTGCGTTACGGCAATGTCTGCAGCAACTGCTCTTATCCAGGCACTTGCGGCAGCAAGAAAGAGCGAGCCAGAGACTTTTGCACTACAAGATCTCTAAAACGCGTTTGGAAGATGAGCTTTTTACTTGGAGTTGGACCGGTCTTGAAAAAGACCGGTCTTTTTTCGTGAGGGAAGTGTTTAGAATGCGAAGTTCTCCTAGTGAAGAGCGCAAAAGTTTGTTATTATTGCAAGGCTGCATAAATATGCGGGCGTGGCGGAACTGGCAGACGCGCTAGATTTAGGTTCTAGTGGACTAAGTCCGTGGGGGTTCGATTCCCTCCGCCCGCACCATGCAGAAGTTTGGTTAAGAGCTGGTACGCCAGCATTTTTTACGAGACACTGGAGGAACGTTGAACATCACCGTTACCGCAGATAAGCCAGTTGACGAGAAACTCACCGTCAAGGTTACAGTTCCTGCTGGAGAGGTAGACGCTGCCATTAAGCAGGCTTACAAGGACATTGCAAACAAGTATTCCTTCCAGGGTTTCCGCAAGGGCCGCGCACCTCGTCCTGTCATTGATGGCATTGTTGGCCGCGAGGCAGTCCTTGCTCAGGCAACCAACGATCTTCTCGGCGCAGCAGAGCCACAGCTCCTTGAGGAGCTTGACCTTGTTCCTGTTGGCCGTGGTGATTACAACCAGGATGCAGACCTTCCTGTTGAGGGTCAGGATTACTCCTATGAGGTAGTCTTCAACGTTCGTCCTGAGGCTAAGCTTGACTCTTACGATGCTCCTGCAATCAACATGCCTCCAAATGAGGTAACTGAGGCTGAGGTTGATCACCAGATTAAGCAGCTTCTTTCTTACCAGGCTAAGTTTGAGAACACCAAGGAGAAGCGCGCTGTTAAAGAGGGCGACACCATTGGTGTAGACATCAAGAACATTGAGGGCGCTGCTCACATGGAGGGCGAGGACCGCGTTCTTACCCTTAATGGCACCCAGGCTCCAAAGGAGCTTGAGGAGGCACTCATCGGCATGAAGCCAGGTGAGGAGAAAGAGGTCAAGTGGACTCACAGCCACACTCACGGCGATGAGGTTCACTCCCACGATTACGATATCAACGTTAAGGTTGTTGCTCACAAGAAGTCCGTTACTCCAGAGCTGACTGACGAGCTTGCAAAGACCACCTTTGGTTATGACACTGTCGAGAAACTCCGTGAGGCTGTTAAGTCTGAGATTGAGTCCGACAAGAAGAATTCTCTTCCAACTCTTAAAGAGGACCGCGTTGTTGAGACTGTAGGCAAGCGTCTTCAGCTTGACGAGGTTCCAGAGGAGTACAAGAACGAGGTCTTCAACGAGATTGCTCAGGAGTTCCTGAGTGGCCTTCAGCAGCAGGGTATGACTCTTGATATGTTCCTAGCTGCACGTGGCATCAAGACTGATGACTTCATCGCTGACCTTCGTGTTCAGGCTGAGGAGCGCGCACGTCAGTCCCTGGCTCTTGACGCAGTGGCCGCAGAGCTCAAGCTTGAGGCAACTGAGGATGACATCCGCGCAGAGTTTGAGCGCGCTGGTGTTCCTAACGTTGAGGCTGCAATTGAGGAGTGGCGCAAGGCTGGCCGTCTTCCTGCAATTCGCGAGTCCATCCGTCGCTCTAAGGCTCTTGACTGGTTGCGTGACAACGCAATCGTCACCATTGTCGACGAGATTGCTGAGGCTGCAAAGGAAGAGCAGAAGGCAGAGAAGAAGCCTGCCAAGAAGGCTCCTGCTAAGAAGAAGGCAGCTAAGAAGGACGAGGACGCAAAGAAGGACGCTGAGTAGTCCGCAGCTGGTTGGGTTTCTCGCCAGAAAGACTGCGCCAAAAGTTGCAGTTACTTTGAATTTTTCATACCCCGGGTTAGAGACATGCTTCCCGGGGTATGTTTCTAAGGAAAGACCTTTGAAGGAGGATTATGCATTATCCAACAAACATTCCAACTATTCCGTATGTTATTGAGCAGACTCCTCGTGGTGAGCGTAGCTATGACATCTACTCTAGGCTGCTCAATGATCGTATTGTTTTCTTGGGAGAGCCTGTAACTCGTGATTCTGCAAACCTGGTTATTGCACAGCTTTTGCACCTTGAGAGCCAGGACCCAGACAAGGATATTTCTCTCTATATTGACTCTCCTGGTGGAGATGTTTATGCAGGTCTGGGCATCCTTGATACCATGAACTTCATCAAGCCTGATGTCTCAACAATCTGCGTTGGCATGGCAGCATCAATGGGCGCAGTTCTTCTTGCAGCTGGTGCAAAGGGTAAGCGTCTTGCGCTTCCTAACTCTATGGTTATGATTCACCAGCCATCCAGCGGTGTTCAGGGTCAGCAGACTGATATCCAGATTGTTGCAGATGAGACAAAGTGGATTCGTCAGCGCATCAACGAGCTGCTTTCGGATTATACTGGACAGCCTATCGAGAAGGTCAATGCAGACACCGAGCGCGATAATTATCTTCGTGCACAGGAGGCTTGTGACTACGGTCTGGTTGACCGCGTTATCTCTTCTCGTAACGACCAATAATTGTTCTCGTATTGAGGGTTTAAGTTATGGCTAATGACCAGAACTTCTCGCCTTTTGGCGGATTAGATGAGATGCACTGTTCTTTCTGCGGAAAGAGTAGGTCGCAGGTAAATAAGCTTATTCAGGGCCCTGGCGGAGTCTGCATTTGTGATGAATGCGTCTCTACCTGCTCGGATATGATTGATGAGTCTCTTGGCTTTGATGAAGAGTCAGAGATTGAGACTCACTCTGATGAGCCTGTTATCAAAGACCTGCCAACTCCACACGAGATTTACGATGAGCTGTCTCAGTATGTAATGGGCCAGGAAGACGCTAAGCGTGCTATGTCGGTAGCGGTGTACAACCATTACCGTCGTATTCTTTCGGGCAACGATGAGCCTCAGGAGGGCCAGGAAGACGTTGAGATTGCAAAGTCCAACATCTTGCTGCTTGGTCCAACCGGTACTGGTAAAACCCTGCTTGCTCAGACGCTTGCTCGTTTTCTTGAGGTTCCGTTTGCTATTGCTGACGCAACAACCCTTACTGAGGCTGGTTACGTTGGTGAAGATGTTGAGAATATTCTGCTTAAGCTCATTACTGCTGCTGACGGCGATGTTGAGCGCGCTCAGGTAGGCATTGTCTACATCGATGAGATTGATAAGATCGCTCGCAAGGCTGAGAACCTTTCTATTACTCGTGATGTCTCTGGCGAGGGTGTTCAGCAGGCACTTCTGAAGATTCTTGAGGGCACGGTTGCAAGTGTTCCACCAACAGGTGGCCGCAAGCATCCTCAGCAGGAGCTTATTCACATTGATACCACCAACATCTTGTTCATCTGCGGCGGCGCTTTTGTTGGCCTGGATAAGATTGTTGCTGACCGTATTGGCAAAAAGGGAATTGGCTTTAATTCTGATGTTGCTCAGAATGTCAAAGAAGGCGAGTCTGACCTTATCGCAAAGGTAATGCCTCAGGATCTGCACAGATTTGGCATGATTCCAGAGCTCCTGGGTCGTATTCCTGTTATTACTTCTACTCGTGAGCTTGGTGAGGAAGATCTGATGAGTATCCTCACAGATCCAAAGAATGCTCTTACCAAGCAGTACAAGCGCATGTTTGAGCTTGAGGGAGTAGATCTGGAGTTTACTGAGGATTCACTCAGAGAGATTGCTAAGAAGGCTTTGGCTCGTGGTACAGGAGCTCGTGGTCTTCGTGCAATTTGCGAGTCTACGCTACAAGAGACCATGTTTGATCTGCCATCAGATTTGGATATCACTAAGGTTGTGGTCACTCCAGAAAGTGTTGGCGGAGAAAACGCTCCAGAAATTATTAGGGGCAAAAAGGGCTAGTAGCTTGGCAATAATCAATTGATTGTTTATTTTGCGCATCGCTTCGGCGGTGCGCTTTTCTATTCCAAAATGTAATAACAAATATAAAAAATATGCCGATGAACTCGCGGTTATTAGTCTTTACAAATTACATACCACTTGCAGCTAAATGAATACCGTTCAGAGTACATGATGAGAAACACTGCAAGTTCCTCCCTATTTTTTTATTCTTTATTCCAAGATTGTTTTAAGGGGAGAATTAAGAATAGAGGAACAATGAAAAGCAAAAAAGTAGCTGCAGGAATTGTGGTGCTGATATTTGTTATTGTTTCTGTTCTCTATGGTGTCGTGGAATATAACTACCATGGACACTTGTATGAGTGGTGCATTCCTGCAATGAGGCGGAATGCTGCTCAGTATTTTATTGATAATTGGCAAAAAGATTTAGATTATGAGAATTCGTATGGGTCAAGCACTGTTGATTTAGGGGACTTACAAGTTGAAGATTTAGAAATTTCTGGACCAATTCAAAAGGTTTATTCAGAAAATGGCGAGATATTTTGTAGTTCAGTTTTTTGGATAATTTCCAAAAATGGAAACTTCATTGGATACGTGATGCAAGACCTTGGGCTGCACGCCATAAATGCGCTACTAGGAAATGCGGAGGCATATCATATTCAATTTAAGAATGTCGATATTTTTAATGCAGCAACGCAAAATGGCCAAAGCAATAGCTGTGTATGTCTAAAGATAATCAATACCTCTGATAGAAGAGCAGCAACAGATAATATTGTTTTGTGTATTGGTGATCAGGTGGCGTACTCTCAGCCCATAAGTGGAGAAATGCAAGAATATCAGCGTAATCAACTGTTTCAGGATAAAGATCCTGAGTGGATTAATGAAATAGATCGAATCGCACAAAGTGCAAATCTCAATAGCCGAAAGAAACTAACTGACGTTGTGAATTAGCAATATAACAAGAAGGTCAAAAAGACTGCCTACACTTTGAATTACCTCTCATTTCTTGGATATAAGAAATGAGAGGTTTCCTTTTTTGTGTTATAGATTGCCACCACCAAGTTTGTTGTATGACGTAATAACTTTGGTGCGGGTTTTGGTACCTGGTGGGAAAATGGTATCAAACAAAGGCATGATGCCACGGAAAAGAACGCCACTCTGCACACGGTGAGAAAGACCTCTTACCGTACGTCTTGACTCTTCAAGCTGAGAGCGAAGCTCCTCAAGGTAAGGGGAGCGGCGAGCATAGAACCAGAAAAGACCCGCAAGATCTGAGTTTGGATAAAGCCAAGGCCTGTTGTCAGGTCCTGCAAAATGCGCAATGCAGATATTCTTACGAGCTTCTTCGTATTCTTCTCGCACGTCTTTTGGCGCCTGAGCAACAATGTGATCGCGGCGAAGGAATTGCCAGTCTACCAGGTAATTCCACTTCATATTAATACGAAGATAGTGGCCGTTTACAAACTTGTTAAGAACATCCTGATCAAGCCAGCGCCATGCGCGCATGGTTGAGACCTTCAGAAACTCCTCAGGAGAAATCTGTTCTCTAATCTCTTCCAGGTTCATCAAAATGACGCCCGCCTGGAAGTAATCGTGAGGATCATCCATACCCAGCTCATTTTTGAGGTAGGGGCCAACGGTGGCGTCATAGCCATCAATCTGACCAATGGTATCGGCGTCGCGTGTTGCGCCTACCAAGTATCCTGTGACGTCAATATCGTAGAGCTCTGCAATATCGGTATTAACTACCAGGTCAGAGTCAAGATAGATAGCTTTATTGACGTTGGGGAGCAGCGAGGGAGCAAGCAGTCTGTAGTAAGTTTCTGGTCTAAAGTGACCATGGTGAGGAAGCTCAATATCACCAAGAGCGGCGTCAACATCTAAGAAGCCAACATGTACGTTATCAACAAGCTGAGCCTGACGAGTAAGCGTAATCATGCTGGTAGGAGAGAGGTCGCGAGTCAAAACAATGATGTCATAACGACGCTCTGGATTAACGTTCTCAATGATGGACTGAATTGCTACAGACAAATACGGCACAAAGTTATCACTGCAGGCAAAAACAAGCACAACGTCATTAAGAGCAAGACCCAGCTCATCGGATGAGCTTGCAAGCATTGCTCCAGAAAGTTGCGCTCTGCCAGTTCCAGCAAGGCGTTGTGTAGGTATTTTACGTAATCTTCTCATACGTAAGACTTTAACACTTAGACGCCAAAAACGCCTGCTGCGTTTGCCATTACTTCGGTTTGCACAGAGTATCCATGAGCCTCGCTCAGACCACTCAGCGCGCGCTTGAGGCTGTCTACAATGTCCGCCGCGCTAATATCCGTCTGATTACTGAAAGGAAGATCAGTCTCGGTAAGTAGCTTATCTTTTGGATAGACTTTAGCGTATTCTCGGCCTCGTTTAGTCTTAAGACTCATCTCACCAACAGAGAACCAACAGCCAAGCTTAATGGCCCTCTGGAGCTCGTCTGAGCTGCCGCTAAACCAATGGATGATAGGAACACACGCCTGAGCTGCTCCTGTCTGCTCAAGAATATCCAGTACTGCATTAACGCTTCTAACGGTGTGCATTGAAAGCACTCGAGGTTGGCCGTTATGTGACAGCTCTGCAGCGCGAGCGCAAATCTGCGTAAATGCCTTAACCTGCAGCTCTTTTAGATCATCAACACAATAGCGAGAAGAAAAATCTAGCCCAATCTCGCCAATGTAAGGCGTCTGCTCCATAAGCTCTAGCAGGAACTCTGTATCTTTTTGAGTGACGCGACCGTCAGAAATATACCAGGGGTGCGCTCCCAGTCCCACACGGATATTTTCTTGCGTAAGTTGAGGAGCAAGTTCCAGGTAGTCGTGAGGAGTAACGCCGCAGGTAAAAAGACCTAATTCAGCCTCACTAGAACTTCTCGCTACATTGATTGGGGAGTCCATAAGATTTGCGTGAACATGAGCGTCAAAATACATGAGGTTACTCATAAGCAAGCCCTGATAGATGCAAGATGACGTCTGATGCAATCATCTGGCCCATAATAGGAGGGTAGTAGGACATGGTGCCTAGCTTGGCAGATTTTCCGGTTGCGCTCTCTGGTGCAAAAACTGGTCGCGCTGGCTCGGGGGAGTAGAGCACTCGGAAGTCAGCAAGGCCGCGTTTCTTGGACTCTTTTCTCATGACCCTTGCAAGAGCATCGGTATGCGTTTTTGAAAGCGTAGTGATCTCCAGGAGTTCTGGGTGGATTTTATTACCGCCACCCATGCTGGAGATGAGGTAGATATCGTTTTTCTGACACCATGCAACAACAGCCAATTTGGCAGAAATGGTGTCGATGGCATCAACTACAGCATCTGGTTTTGGAAGAGCAGAGAGCTGCTCGTCAACGTTGTCTTTAAGCAAAAAAGCGTCAAGGGTGACCACGTGAGCATCTGGATTAATGTCCAGAATCATCTCTTTGGTTACATCAACTTTTCTTTTCCCAATGGTGCTCACATAGGCAATAGCCTGCCTGTTAAGATTGGATGCCTCCACTGCATCAGCGTCTACTAACACAAAGGAACCCACATCGCCTCTAGCCAGTGCCTGAACACAGTTTGAGCCAACGCCGCCAAGTCCTAAGACCATGACACAGGAATTTTGAATCTGTCCAAGGCGATCTTTTCCCAGGACAAGTTCAAGTCGAGCAGTGGCTTCAGGAATTGTGGCAGACATAGAGCTCCTCGTAAAATGTATCTGCAGATAGTATTTATTGTTCAAGAGTATAGAGGGCTTTAAAGTAATGATTTTGTTGCATAAGTTCCTCAAATGAACCCATTTCGATAATACTACCTTCTTTCATTACAATAATTTCGTCAAATTTTTTCAGTTGAGCTTCCTCTAAGTTGTGTGTAATAACTAGACGTAGTGTGCCTGTGAGATTTGTTATTGAATTTATAATTTGGTCAGTAGTTGAATGGTCAAGTGCTGATGTAGCTTCATCGAAAAACAGAACTTTAGAACCTTTTAACAAACTTCTTGCAATACAAATTCTTTGACGTTCGCCACCAGAAAGGTTTGAACCTGCTTCACCACATTGATAACTCAGCTTATTTTGTTTAATAAACTCTGTAAGACCAGCTTTTTCACATGCTTGGAAAATAGCATCTTTTGAGTGACTTTCGAACATAGTAATGTTGTCTTCAATTGATGCATTGAATAAGAAATTCTCTTGTTGTACAAGTGAAACGTTTTGATAGAGACTCTTTTTATTAATAGTTCTTAACTCTAAGCTATCGTAAAATATATCTCCTTGATAACTTAAATTGCCACCCATGAGCAGATTAAATAAAGTAGACTTTCCAGATCCTGATATTCCAACAATTGCATAACTTTTATTAGGTAGAAGTTTGATTGATAAATTTTTCAGTACAGCTTTATTTTGTTCATAAGCAAATGAAAGATTGTTGATGAATATTCCTTTTGTAACTTTATCTAATGTCTGTTGCCCCTCTTCTTCTTCATTGTCAGCAAGAGTCTCAGAAAATTTTAAAATCAAATCATTTGAAGCCTTACGCGATGCGAGTACCGGTGGAATTGTTTGTAAAGGGAGACTAATGTAATTCATAAGTAACGTAGCCATAAGAATTACACCAGGTGTTACTCCTTGATTTGAAATACAAAGATATGTACCAGCAATCAAAACAGCCCATTGAGATAAGCCGAAAGCACTCCAACTCAGAGTATTAATGAATCGAGAAGTTTTTCTACTTTCTCTTTTTGAGCTTTCAAGAGCGTTATTGTCTTTCTCAAAAAGTCTCACTGCAGCCTTTGTTGCTCCGTAAGCTTTTATCAAAGGAAAGCCTTTTACTAGATCAGTGACTTGGGCAATGAATTGACTAGTTTTCGCAGAAGATTCTTTTTGAATTTTTCCGAGTGTTCCACCTAGCTTTACTCCGATGATTAGAGGAAGAATTGAAGCAGCAATAGCTACCATAGTTAATGGAATGCTTTGAACCATGAGCATTATGAGGGCCACAATGAAAGATATGCTATCGCTTACCAAAGAAAACATCTGTTCAAGATATGTTGTCTCTATAGTATTTAAATCATTAGTAAGTGCGGATACATAAACAGAACTACCACTTGCTTCAAATGAGTTTATACCCTTTTTTAGCATGTATTTAAATGCGGTGTTGCGATATGAGTTTGCAGCATGATAAAGATAATTAGGAACAAAATAACGAACTACTAATCTATTTGTAATTGCAGAGATTGTTAATATAGCGGCAAATAGACAACCTTGTAGAAAGTCATTAAATGATCCTGACACAGCGGAATTCATAAGAATTGAAGTTATATAGGGTGAACATACCGTAACTAGTTCTAAAGAAGTTGTAAAGAAAAAGGAGCCGAATAACAACTTTTTATTACTCCAAAAAAGGCTCCGTTTAAGGTCATTTTGAATTTCTTTAACAGTGCTTTTCATGTCAAACCTTCTTTATCTGTAGAAAAAGTTGTTGACTATACTTTTAATATAAATGTTGTCGATATTTTTCAATCAATTTTAGTGTCTGATATGTTTGTTATGGCTTCTTTCAGATAAAACTTTGAATTGAATGTTGTGACAAATCAATACTACTACTTTTTATACAAAGTGTAATTTTTTATATGTAATATTAAAATTACATTAATATATTCCCCTAAACCACATCTGTTTTAATGCATTATACTGTTCAAATGGTTAATAGGAATACTGCTAAAAGCATATGAAAGGCAAGATTACTGTGGAAGAAATGCCCAAGAATTATGATCCTCAGGCAGCTGAGCCTGAGCTCATTGAAAAGTGGATAAAGGCTGATTGTTATGGTCGTAGCAAGGGAACAGAAGACCGTACAGTAGTTATCCCTCCACCAAACGTTACCGGCATCCTTCACATGGGACATGCCATGGATGACACCATCCAGGACACCTACATTCGTTATTCTCGCATGCGCGGTTATTCAACTCGTTGGATTCTTGGAACTGACCATGCAGGCATTGCAACCCAGACTAAGGTTGATAAGAAGCTTAAGTCAGAGGGTATTTCTCGCCTTGAGATTGGTCGCGAGAAGTTCCTGGAGGCTTGCTGGGATTGGACGCGCGAGTACGGCGGAACCATTGTTTCTCAGATTAAGCGCATGGGCTGCTCCATTGATTTTAATGACGAGAAGTTCACCATGTCTCCTGAGTACACCCAGGCTGTTCGTAAGGTCTTTGTTGACTGGTATCATGACCAGCTTATTTATCGCGGCAAGCGCATCGTAAACTGGTGTCCTCATTGCGAGACTTCTATCTCTGACGATGAGGCAGAATACGCTGACGAGAAGGGCCATCTTTGGTACCTGCGCTATCCACTCAAAGAGCCTGTTAATGGCATTGAGTACATTACTGTAGCTACTACTCGTCCAGAGACCATGCTGGGTGATACGGGCGTAGCTGTCTCTCCTCAAGATCCAGAAAAGGCTGATCTTGTTGGAAAAACCGTTATCCTGCCAATTGTTGATAGAGAGATTCCAATCTTCTCTGACTGGCATGTTGACGCAGGCTTTGGTACCGGTTTTGTTAAGGTAACCCCAGCTCATGACCCTAACGACTTTGCTATGGGTCAGACTCACAATCTTGAGCAGATCAACATCTTTGATGAGCATGCTGTTGTGGTTGACGGCTATGGTGAGTTCTCCGGTCTTGATAGAGATCAGGCTCGTGAGGCTATTGTTGCTTGGTTTGAGGAGCATGGCCTGCTTGATCACGTTGAAGACCTTGATCACTCCGTTATGCATTGCTACCGTTGCGGTACTACGCTTGAGCCATGGCTCTCTGAGCAGTGGTTTGTTGCTGTTGATAGGCTTAAAGAGCCCGCAGCACAGGTTGTCAAAGACGGTCAGGTTACCTTCCACCCAGAGCGCTGGACTCAGACCTACCTCACTTGGATGGAAAACCTCCGCGACTGGAACATCTCCAGACAGCTTTGGTGGGGACACCGCATTCCTGTGTTCTACTGCGATGATTGTGGCTGGCAGGATGCGCTTATGGAAGACACCGATGTCTGTCCAAAATGTGGCGGTCATCATGTTCACCAGGATGAGGACGTTCTGGACACCTGGTTCTCTTCTCAGCTGTGGACCTTTGCTACACAGGGCTGGCCAGACCATCCTGAGCAGCTTGAGGGTCACCACCCAACGCAGGTTTTGGTAACCGCTCGAGACATTATTGCTCTTTGGGTTGCTCGTATGATTATGAGCTCACTCTACTTCACTAAAGAGATTCCATTCCACGATGTCTACATCTACGCAACCATTTTGGCTAAGGACGGCAGCCGTATGTCCAAGTCAAAGGGTAACGGCGTAGATCCTATGGACCTGATTGCTAAGTATGGTGCAGACGCAATGCGTTACAACCTGCTTACGCTTATTACCAACAACCAGGACGTCAAGTTTGACGCTGTTCTTGATAAGAAGACTCGCGAGCTTATTGAGTCTCCAAGAACTGATCAGGCACGTTCATTTGTTACTAAGATTTGGAATGCAAGTCGCTTTGTTCAGATGAACCTTGATGGTTACACTGCTGGCATGCCAAAGGCAGAAACGCCAGAAGACGCATGGATGTTCTCGCGCCTTGCTAAGGTTGTGGCAGAAACAACTGAGCAGCTTGAGACTTACGGCTTTGGTGAGTATGCCCGCAACATTCAGTCCTTCTTCTGGAATGATGTCTGCGACTGGTATATTGAGCTCTGCAAGGGTCGTCTTCTGGACGGAACTCCTGAGGAGCGTCTGCAGGTTCAGCGCAACCTTGTCTTTGTCTTGGACGTCAGCATGAGGCTTTTACACCCTGCAATGCCATTTGTTACTGAAAGCGTTTGGGATGCTCTTCCTGCATCTGGCCTTTTGAGCCACGACGCAGAGTTCTTGATGATCTCTGAGTGGCCAGACCCACAGAAACTTGCCAACTTTGTTGACGAGGCAGCTGAGCATAACTTCTCGCTTGCTAAGACTGTTGTTTCTGCTGTTCGTTCTTCTCGCGCTCGTTATAGGCTGTCTCCAAAGACCGACCTTGCTGTTGTGGTTAAAGCTCCAGCGCAGGATGTTGCAGCGCTGAAGGAGCAGGCAGCTTTCATTCAGAACGTTGGTCGCGTAAGCTCACTTGAGGTTGCTGAGGCTCCTCAGAAGCCCGCTGGTTCTGTTTCTGTCACCGATGCTGGCCTTGAGATGTATGTTGTTCTTGGCGAGCTTGTTGACCTAGCTGCAGAGGCTAAGCGTCTTCAGAAGGACCTTGAGTCTGCACAGAAGGAGCTCTCTGGCGTAGAGCGTACCCTTGCTAACGAGGGCTTTGTTGCTAAGGCAGCGCCTGAAGTTATCGAGAAGAAACGTGCGCGCGCAGAAGAACTTAACAAGCTTGTTGCTCAGCTAGAGCAGCAGATTGCTGACTTCTCATAGGAAAAACTTGATGCGGTGTAACAGCCGCATCATGTGTTTAGTACGTGCAAACTGTCCACTTTAGGTTAGGAACAACATGTCTGAGGTTAAATCCGATATCGAGATTGCTCAATCATCCGAGATGCTTCCCATCTTTGAGGTGGCAAAGCGTGCAGGTATTCCAGAGGATCTTCTGGAGCCTTATGGCCGCTATAAGGCAAAGCTTGATGCACGTGCTTTGGCAGATAAGCCTCTTCGCGGCAAGCTTGTGCTGGTAACCGCCATTAACCCAACGCCAGCAGGCGAGGGAAAGACCACTACCTCGGTTGGTCTGGCAGATGCTTTGACTAGCTTAGGTCAGTCTGCCATGTTGGCTCTCAGGGAGCCTTCTTTGGGTCCTGTCTTTGGCGTCAAGGGCGGTGCTGCGGGTGGCGGATATGCCCAGGTAGTTCCTATGGAGGACATCAACCTTCACTTTACCGGAGATTTCCACGCTATTGGTGCTGCAAACAACCTTTGCGCCGCCATGCTTGATAACCATATTAAGCAGGGTAATAGCCTTAACATTGATCCACGCCGCGTGGTGTGGAAGCGTTGCGTTGACATGAACGATCGCCAGCTCAGAAATGTTGTTGACGGCCTTGGTGGCATTGCCGACGGCATGCCAAGACAAGACGGCTTTGATATTACGGTTGCTTCTGAGGTCATGGCTGTATTCTGCCTTGCTTCGGGTATCAAAGACCTTAAAGAGCGCCTGGGTAGAATGGTTATTGCCTACACCTATGACCGCAAGCCTGTTACCGTCAGCGATATCCACGCTGAGGGTGCTATGACAGCGCTGCTCAAAGATGCTATTCAGCCCAATCTGGTCCAGACACTTGAGCACACACCTGCACTTGTCCACGGCGGTCCTTTTGCCAACATTGCTCACGGTTGCAATACGGTTGAGGCAACAAAGACTGCTCTTCGTCTTGCAGATTACGTTGTTACCGAAGCTGGCTTTGGTGCAGATCTTGGTGCCGAGAAGTTCTTGGACATCAAATGTAGAGCTACAGGCCTTGCTCCATCGGCTGTTGTTCTGGTGGCAACTGTCCGCGCCCTTAAGTACAACGGAGGCGTTGCCAAGGCAGACCTTAACCAGCAAAACGTTGAGGCTCTTAAAGAGGGTATTCCTAATCTGCTTCGCCACGTTGACAACATCCAGACGGTCTACGGTCTTCCTGTAGTTGTTGCTATCAATGCATTCCCAACCGATACCGCTGAAGAGCTTGCTCTGGTAGAGGAGGAGTGCAAGAAGCGAGGCGTAAACGTAGTACTGTCTGAGGTTTGGGCAAAGGGCGGAAAGGGCGGTCAGGCTTTGGCAGAAGAGGTCATGCGGCTTTGCCAGACTGAGTCCAAACTTACCTTTGCTTACGATGTCAAAGAATCTTTAAAGCAGAAAATTACTGACATTGCTACCAAGATTTACCACGCTGACGGTGTTGAATTTGCTCCAAGTGCCGCTAAGCAGCTTCAGCAGCTTGAAGAGCTTGGCTTTGGCGAGCTTCCTATTTGTATGGCAAAAACTCAGTACTCATTTACTGATGATCAGACCAAATTGGGCGCTCCAGAAAACTTTAAGATTACTGTGCGAGAAGTTCGTGTTTCTGCAGGTGCTGGCTTTGTAGTCTGTCTTACGGGCTCTATTATGACCATGCCAGGACTTCCAAAGGTTCCTGCTGCAGAGCACATTGATGTTCTTGATGATGGAAGAATTGTGGGTCTTTTCTAATGTCTTATCCCTCTTCACCTGAAGAAGTAGCGTTTACAACCTATAGTGCAGACTCCTATGCTCAGCATCTTGCTGCTAAAGAGCCTATTCCTGGCGGCGGTAGTGCTGCCGCTTATGTAGGTGCGCTTGCAGTATCTTTGGCTTCAATGGCTGGTGTCTACGCACAAGGAAAGCCTGCCTATGCTCAGCATGAAGATGATCTTGCAAAATATATTGCTCGAGCTGGTGCACTCCGTCAGGACTTTATGGAGTTGATGGACGAGGACTCTCGCCAGTTCTTGCTAGTTTCAAGTGCGTTTAGCGTACCCAAGGATGACCCAAAGCGCGCAGAAATTGTTGAGGACGCCCTTAAAGAGGCAGCTCAGCCACCGCTAAAGGTTATGAGAAAAGTGTGCGAGTCCATTGAGCTTCTAGAAGAGATGCTTATCAAGGGCTCCCGCATGCTTCTATCTGATGTGGGTTGTGGTGCTGCCTTGGCACGTGGCGCTTTGATTGCCGCTTCTCATACGCTGTTTGTAAACACTCGTTCTATGCATGATACGGCGTACGCTCAAACGCTTCTTGATGAGGCTGATGCACTTTTGGACACCTTTGTATCACGAGCTGATGCCGTAAGTGACGCGGTAAGCGCACAGCTGAGACAGGAGGCATAACATGAGCTCAGAGACTACTTCGCAGGAGCTTCGTGGTGCTCCTGTTGCCAAGGCGATAACAGAAGAACTTGCTGCTCAAGTCCAGGAGCTCCGTGCACAAGGGGTAACTCCTAAGCTGGTTATTGTTCGCATTGGACAGAAAAGCGATGACCTTACCTATGAACGCGCGGCATATACGCGTGCAGAGAAGGTGGGCTTTGAAGTTGAGACCATTGAGCTTCCTGAAGACGCCACACAAGAGCAGGTAAATAGTGCGTTTGATCAGGTTTCTGTCGATGCGTCGGTATATGGTTGTCTACCTATGCGTCCATTTCCTACTGGAATTGATGAGCATGAAGCACTTCAGTATCTAACTCCAGAAAAAGATGTTGATTGTGCCACCGATTCTATGCTGCTGGCAACACTTTGTGGAACTCCTGGTGCACTTGGACCTTGCACCGCAGAGGCAGTTCTCGCGCTTCTCGATTTCTACCAGGTACCTCTTGAGGGAGTGCCTGTTGCAGTTGTTGGTCGCTCTAACGTTATTGGTCGTCCAGTAGCTGCGCTTTTAAGCGCCAGAAATGCCACAGTGACGGTGTGCCACAGCAAGACCAAAGACCTTGCCGATACGCTCAAACAGGCTGACGTTGTAGTTGTAGCTGCAGGTCGTGCACACCTTATTGGAGCAGACTGTGTAAGAGCCGGTCAGACCATCATTGACATAGGCATTAACTGGGATGAAGACGCTCAAAAACTCGTTGGCGACGTCAATACAGAGCAGGTAGCGCCTCTGGTGAGCGCTTATACTCCTGTTCCTGGTGGCGTAGGTAGTGTGACTACCGCAATTCTTGCTCGCCATGTTGTTGCCGCAGCTCAAAGAATGCTTGCGTAAGAATGAAAGGTAGGTTGCCTCGTGGCAGCAGAAAATAACTATAAAGAGCTTGACCAAGAGCGCGTAAAAGCCGCAGTCACTGAGTTCTTGCTTGCTATTGGCGAGGATCCAGAGCGAGAAGGTCTGCTTGACACGCCAGACCGTGTTGCTCGTGCGTGCGTGGAGCTCTTTGGTGGCATGCAGGAAGATCCTGCAGCTCACCTGCGCAAACAGTTCCATGAAGAGGGCAATAAAGAGATGGTTATTGTCCGCGACATTCCTTTCTCGTCTACCTGCGAGCATCACATTTTGCCCTTTGTGGGAAAGGCGCACGTCTGCTACATCCCGCAGAATGGTCGCATTACCGGCCTTTCCAAGATTGCTCGCTGTGTTAGCGGGTATTCTCGCCGTCTGCAGGTACAGGAACGCCTCACAGGCCAGATTGCAGACGCTATGGTAGAAGAGCTTGATCCTCTGGGCGTTTTGGTGGTTATGGAGGCCGAGCACACGTGCATGAGCATGCGCGGCATTAGGGCGTCGGGCGCTTTGACCACTACATCTGCGGTTCGCGGTATTTTTAAGACTAACGAGAAAACCCGTGCAGAGGCTATGCGTCTGCTTGGTCTATAAGAGGTCTGTGCAATGAGTTATTCCGTTCCTTTTTCTGTTCCTGAGCTGAACTACGAGCAGTCTTTAAAGGTGCTTCACGATACAAAGAAGTTTGGCATCCAGCCTTTGCTGGAGAGTGTGGAAGACATGCTCAAAGAGCTGGGCAACCCTGACCTTTGCTTCAAAAGTGTTCAGATTGCAGGCACTAACGGCAAAACGTCTACCTCAAGGTATACGGCAGCTCTGCTCAAGGGAGAGGGCCTCAAGACCGCTCTTTATACCTCTCCAGAGCTCATCAGCTATACCGAGCGTATGGAAATCAATGGCACGACCGTCTCTGAGGCAGCCTTTGCTCACGGCGTCTCTGCAGCTCAGGTGGCAGGGGAGCGCGTCAACGCTCAGCGAGCTGCCCTAGGCGAGCGTCCCTATGACATCACCGAGTTTGACCTGCTCACGGTTGCAGCCTTGGTCGTCTTTGCTGAGGCCGAGATTGACGCCTGCGTGCTGGAGTGCGGCATGGGCGGCAGATGGGATGCAACAAGCGCCGCCCAAAACATCACTTCCGTTGCCATCACGGGCGTTGGTCTGGACCACACGTGCATCTTAGGCGATACCCTCGAGGCCATTGCTGGCGAGAAGGCCGCCATTATCAAGCCTGGTCGTACCTGCGTGCTTGGTGTGGGAACGACAACTCCTCAGAGCGTCCAGGACGTATTTTTGTCCCAAGCAGCTTCAGTGGGCGTTGTCCCAACTCTTCTTGTAGCTGACAAGCCAGAAGACGTTGAGGGAGAGGTTTCTGCTGGTCAGACATCTGACCACCCAGAGTTACCTCACGCGCATTTCTTCATTACTAAAAAGCCTAAGAGCATCGGTTTTCCGCTTGAGCTTACGGTTGTCACACCTCGTGCAACCTACGCGGATCTTGCTGCACTTAAACCAAGCTATCAGGCAGCAAACATTGCCTTGGCAACCTGCTTGGCCGAGGATTTTCTCGGTCGTCCACTTGATGGGGAGAAAGCGTTTTTTTCCACAACCAGGTGTCCTACACCCGGTAGGTTCCAGCTGCTTCAGCCTAAGCCTTTAGTGCTTATCGATGCAGCTCACAACCCTCAGTCAATAGAGACGTTCTTAACTGCTATCCGCTCAATTGAGCCAGAAGTTACTAACCGTCCTATGCTTTTGACTGCTGTTTTTGCAGATAAAGATGTTAAGGGCATCGCAGAACTTCTCGCCAAAGAGTTCCCTGAGGTAGCGGTTACTCAGACCGACAACGATCGTGCCATGGATTCAGAAGAGCTTGCTGAGCTGTACAAAGCCTGCGGCGCTAACGTGGTTGCTGTCTTTAAAAGTGTCCCTGAAGCAGTGGACGCCTTGCGCGAGAAGGGCTTTGTAGCATGTGGAACAATTTCACTTGCTGGCGAGGTTGCTGCACAATTTAGTGATGCTTTGGTAAAATAAATTTATCTGCGACATTACGCTCCTTTTTGAGGCGGTTTGTCGTACGATTTAGGAGAGAACAAAAAGCCAGCAGAAGGGGCTGTCAGATGCAGGAGATTCTTGATCAGATTATTACACCTGAGGTACGTATGGTTATTTACCTCATGGTTATTTGCGTCGTAATGCTTTATATCCTTTCTATCATCTACGTTATTCGCGATGCTCAGCGTCGTGGCGCAGAGCCTTGGTGGATGTGGGCAGTCATTTCTGTTGTTCCTGTTGTTGGTCTGCTTGCATACGTTATTTTGCGTCCAAGCAGCTACCTCATTGACCGTGAGGAGCAGGACCTTGATATTGCCCTTCGTGAGCACCAGCTGTCTCACTACGGCATTTGCCCTAAGTGCTCCGCTCCAATCGACCGTGATTTTATCGTATGCCCAATCTGCAATACGCAGGTTAGAAACGTTTGCCCAACATGCCATCGTCCTCTGAACGCAGACTGGAAGGTTTGCCCTTACTGCCGTACTCGCATTCAATAACGTTTGGTTTTGTTCTTTATGATGGCAATCTGGTGTTTTACAACAGAGACTATGTAGGCGTCTGCTCCTAAGCTCCCACGTGAGCAGAGTAGGCGCCGTGCCTGTTTCTATGAGTATCTACCTCTGAGGGGTTTTACATGAAGGTTTTATATAACGACGGCCGTGTTGGCGAGATTAACAATCCTGCTGAAGAGCTTGAGGTTATTCGTCACGATGCAGCTCACCTGCTTGCTCAGGCTTTGAAGCGTCTGTATCCTCACGCACAGTTTGCCTATGGTCCAGCAACTGAAAACGGCTTCTACTATGACGTTGATCTTGGAGACACCAAGGTTAACGAGGACGATTTCCCAGCTATCGAAGCTGAGATGAAGAAGATTGTCAAAGAGAACCTCAAGATTGAGACGTTTGAGCTTCCTCGCGACGAGGCTATTGCCTACATGAAGGAACGCGGCGAGTCTTACAAGGTTGAGCACATTGGCGATCTTGCTCCTGACGCACACATCACCTTCTACAAGCAGGGTGAATATGTTGACATGTGCGTTGGTCCTCACATGCTCTACACCAAGGGCGTCAAGGCCTTCAAGCTGACCAGCATCTCTGGCGCCTATTGGAAGGCCGATAAGAACAACAAGATGCTCACCAGGATTTATGGTGTTGCATTTGGTTCCAAAGAGGAGCTTGCTCAGTACCTCAAGATGATTGAGGAGGCCGAGAAGCGCGACCACAGGAAGATTGGTCGTGAGATGGAGCTCTTCATGATGTCCGACTTTGGCCCAGGTTCTCCATTCTGGCTTCCAAACGGCATGGCACTGCGCAACGCTTTGACCGATTACTGGCATGAGATGCAGGCTCGCTTTGGTTATCAGGAGGTTCAGACCCCACTGATCCTCTCGCGTTCCCTTTGGGAGACTTCTGGTCACTGGGACCACTACAAAGAGAATATGTACACCACCACGGTAGATGAAGAGGACTTTGCCATTAAGCCTATGAACTGCCCTGGTGCTTGCTTGATTTACAAGTCTAAGCCACGTTCTTATAGGGATCTTCCTATGAAGCTGGCTGAGGCTGGTCTTGATCACCGTTATGAGATGAAGGGTGCTCTGCACGGTCTGTTCCGTGTTCGTGAGTTTACTCAGGACGATGCACACCTCTTTATCCGCCCTGATCAGATTACTGAGCAGGTCACGGATGCATCTCACCTTATTACCGCTTACTATGCACAGTTTGGCTTCCCATACCGCGTTGAGCTTTCTACGCGCCCAGAGGATTCTATGGGTTCTGATGAGGATTGGGAGCGCGCTGAGCAGGGCCTTAAGGACGCGCTGGATGCCATGGGCATTGAGTATGTCATCAACGAGGGTGATGGTGCTTTCTATGGTCCTAAGATTGACTTCCATCTGACCGACTGCCTTGGTCGCTCTTGGCAGTGCGGCACCATTCAGCTTGACTTCCAGCTGCCTCACAACTTCCAGCTTGAGTACATTGACTCCGACGGTACCAAGAAGCAGCCAATCATGATTCACCGCGCGGGCTTTGGTTCCTTCGAGCGCTTCATTGGTATTCTGACCGAGAACTATGAAGGCAAGTTCCCTGTCTGGCTGAGCCCATGCCAGGTCAAGGTTCTTCCTGTTTCCGAGAAGTCTCGTCCTTATGCTCATGAGGTTGCCGAGAAGCTTGCAGCTGCTGGTATTCGCGTTAAGGTTGACGACCGTGACGAGAAGATCGGCTATAAGATTCGTGAAGCTCGCTCACTTGACCGTGTTCCTTACATGCTCATCCTTGGTGAGCAGGAGGTTGAGGCAGGAAACATTTCTGTCCGCGATCGCTCCAACGAGACTCACGTCGCAGAGCTTGACGAGTTCATTGCTCAGGTTGTCAAAGAGAATGCTGAGCGCGTTGGTTAAACAGGCTTCAGACACAGTGCAGGTTGCGGGTGGCGTAGCGCAAAATGTTGCGGCTGGTACGAACAGTGCTGTCGGAGCTGTTGACGTTACACAGACCGCGATTGACGACGTCATGCACACCGCAACCGACGACGTCACGCAAATCGCAACCGACGTTGTAGCGCAAACCGCAAGCGATGTTGTAGCTGAATACGTAAAAATGACAGGGGCAGGCCGTGCGCGGCTTGTCCCTGTTTCATATGTAGACGAACTTCTCGCCACACTGATTGCGGGCGGAGCAAGCGTCGTGGAGCCGCTTGCTGGCGTGCCCGTTGAGGTATGCGACATCAAGGGCAGAGCTGCAGCAGGGGAGCTGCTTGTAGCGGATGTGCGCGCGATTGGCGCCGAGTTTAGCCCCGCGTGTCGCTTGGGAGCAGAATTTGCGGTGGCCGCGGATGCTCGGGTGCCGGAATATGTTGTCGTGTGCATGCGAAAGTGCTGCATACCGTGGGTAGCAGAGGCGGTTGAAGCCAAGGCGTGTCCTGCAGAGGACGTGACGGTAGCTGCCACGGGAGCGGAAGAGCAGGCGAGTGCACGGGTTTCTCGCCACGCGGCGAGCGACGCGGCGCAGGTGGTTGCCGCGTTCCTGGCGTGCCATCCGCGCGTCGAGGCGGTGCGCTATCCGGGCCTCAAAGCGGATCCGGGCTTTGGGCGCGCAACGTCTCAGCTGGTGGGCGGATTTGGCCCGTACGTGGATTACATGTGGAAAGAATCGCCAGGTGAATGGCATAGATTTGTAGCAACCGATGAAGACGCCAGAACGCAGATTATAAATTTTGAGAGACTCGGTTAACGGTAAGCACTTATTTAGCAGGCCTTGGTATAATTTGAATTAACGTTCCTAAACAGAAGGGGATTTTATGGCAAAGAAGGCTACTCAAATTGAGGATGTTGATACTTTGCTCAAGCGCCTCGAGGAGATGCGCGAGGCACAGGCAGAGTTTGCAACATTCACTCAGGAGCAGGTCGATAAGATTTTCTATGAAGCTGCTCTTGCGGCCGAGAAAAATCGTATCCCTCTTGCTCGCATGGCAGTTGAAGAAACTGGCATGGGTGTAATGGAAGATAAGGTTATCAAGAACCATTACGCAGCAGAGTACATTTACAACAAGTACAAGGACATGAAGACCTGTGGTGTTGTAGAGGATGATCCAGCTGCAGGTTATCGAGTTGTAGCCGAGCCAATGGGTATCGTAGCTGCAGTTATTCCAACTACTAACCCAACTTCTACCGCAATCTTTAAGACACTTCTTGCTCTGAAGACAAGAAACGCCATCATCATTTCCCCACACCCACGCGCTAAAGAGTGTACTATCGCTGCTGCTCGTATTGTTCGCGATGCTGCCGAGAAGGCCGGCTGCCCCAAGGGTATTATCGACTGGGTACCAGCTCCTACCATTGATATGACTGCAGCAGTCATGAGCAACGCTGACATCATTCTGGCAACCGGTGGCCCAGGTATGGTTAACGCAGCTTACTCTTCTGGTAAGCCTGCTCTGGGCGTTGGTCCTGGTAACACTCCTGCTATCATCGACGATACCGCTGACATTAAGCTTGCAGTTAGCTCCATCATTCACTCCAAGACCTTCGATAACGGTATGATCTGCGCTTCCGAGCAGTCTGTTACCGTTCTTGACAGCGTTTATGACCAGGTCAAGAAG
Organism: uncultured Atopobium sp.; assembly: GCA_938045565.1. GTDB lineage: Bacteria > Actinomycetota > Coriobacteriia > Coriobacteriales > Atopobiaceae > Lancefieldella. Next base: position 182,043 of record CALIAZ010000002.1, on the reverse strand, counting down.
GAGTTCGCTGATCGTGGCTGCTACTTCCTCCAGGGTAAGGAGCTTGACGCTGTCCGTAAAACCGTCATTGTCAACGGCGCTGTTAACGCAGCTATTGTTGGTAAGTCTGCTCATTTCATCGCAAAGACTGCTGGCGTCGACGTCCCAGAGAAGACCAAGATTCTTATTGGTGAGGTAACCTCCGTTGAGCCTTCAGAGGAGATGGCTCACGAGAAGCTTTCTCCAGTTCTTGGTATGTATCGCGCAAAGACTTTTGACGAGGCTATTGCTAAGGCAGAGCGTCTTGTTGCTGATGGTGGCTACGGTCACACCAGCTCTCTTTACGTCAACATTAACGAGAAAGAGAAGATTGCTAAGCATCAGGAGGCAATGAAGACCTGCCGTATCCTGATCAATACTCCTTCCTCTCAGGGTGGTATTGGAGACCTCTACAACTTCAAGATGGCTCCATCCCTAACCCTTGGCTGCGGCACCTGGGGCGGCAACTCCGTTTCCGGCAACGTTGGCCCACAGCACCTGCTTAACTACAAGTCTGTTGCAGAGAGGCAAGAGAATATGCTTTGGCTTCGTGTACCTGAGAAGGTCTACTTCAAGAGGGGCTGCATGCCTCTTGCTCTCCGTGAGCTCAAAGAGGTCTACAACAAGAAGCGCGTCTTCATTGTCACAGACCAGTTCCTATACAAGAGTGGCTTCACCAAGACCATCGAGGAGACCCTGGATTCCCTGGGCATCGTTCACTCCTCATTCTGGGATGTTGCTCCAGACCCAACCCTTCAGTGCGCTCTTGAGGGCGTAGCTCGCATTCGCTCCTTCGAGCCAGATTGCATCATCGCAATCGGCGGCGGTTCTGCTATGGACGCAGGTAAGATTATGTGGTCCATGTACGAGAACCCAGAGGAGAAGTTTGAGGACATGGCAGCGGACTTCTTGGATATCCGCAAGCGTGTCTACAACTATCCTAAGATGGGCAACAAGGCATTCTTCGTTGCTATTCCAACTTCTTCTGGTACCGGTTCTGAGGTAACTCCATTTGCCATCATCACTGATGCTGACAACGGCGTTAAGTACCCACTTGCAGACTACGAGTTGCTGCCTAACATGGCAATCGTTGATACCGACAACATGATGAGCCAGCCTAAGGGCCTGACCTCTGCTTCTGGTATCGACGTCCTTACTCACTGCCTCGAGGCATTTGTTTCCATGATGGCATCTGACTACACAGACGGCATGGCTCTTCGCGGCATGAAGCTGGTCTTTGAGTACCTGCCACGCGCTTACGACAATCCAAACGATGTCGAGGCACGCGATCACATGGCAAACGCTTCCTGCCTGGGTGGCCTTGCATTTGCTAATGCATTCCTGGGAGTCAACCACTCCATGGCTCACAAGCTGGGCGCCTTCCACCACATTCCACACGGTTGGGCAAACGCAGTTATCCTTACTCGCGTTATGCGCTACAACGCAGCTGAGCGTCCAACAAAGATGGGTACCTTCCCACAGTACGATCACCCACACACTCTTGCACGCTATGCTGAGGCAGGTCGTTTCTGCGGTGTTACTGGCAAGGATGACCGTGAGGTCTTTGAGAACTTCGTCAAGAAGATTGAGGAGCTCAAGGCATATATCGGTGTCAAGGAGACCATCAAGGATTACGGCGTAGATGAAAAGTACTTCCTCGACACTCTTGATCAGATGTCTGAGCAGGCATTCGATGACCAGTGCACTGGCGCAAACCCACGCTACCCACTTGTCTCTGAGATTCGCGAGCTCTACCTGGATGCTTACTACGGTCGCGAGCCAGGCTTCTACGAGGACTAATCCTCGCACGTAGCTCGTCGCGCCGCAACTACATGCCACACTCATCTTGTAGCGCGTTCGTTGCGACCAATGCGTAGCAAGTAAAGCAAAAAGTAAGAGCCGGTTACCTAAACTCAGGTAACCGGCTCTTTTTCTGGTCTTCTGAACTTTCTGCCTGATCGTCTGATGTGCAAATTCGATTGAATCTGTGGCTACGGATTCACAAAACACATCTATGTCACTTAATCTGTCAAAAAAGGCTATACATTACTCCATTTATGCTTGTGCAATGCAGAATATCGTCATTTGATGTGCTATTCGTGTTGAAATTAGCAGATTATCTGACTTTGCTGTGCTGTCTCATAGGGCAATTCAAGTATAGTTAAATTTTGTATATTAGCTCATTCATTAACTTGTATATTGAATCAAGTTTATTCATCAAAATGAATTGTTCACGAGAATACTGACGTAGCGTCCGCCTAATCCGGTACAGATTGCTGTCTCCCAAGTCTTTTTTAATGCTCAGGAACATATTTTGCATTGCGAGCTGGTTTCTGTAGATATCCGCATTCACAAAGTACTCTTTAATACTCACTGAATTTAGCTCATTTGTTCTTTGATTATCTTTTCTTTGCTGGTAGAAGTCATCATGATATGCACCGTTATATTCAATTGCCACTAAATTTAATCCAGATAAATTTGATTTAGACATTTTGCCAAAAAGTAAATCTAGCCTTCGTTCCTTAGGTTGGACCTCTGGATTTATCTGGTCTTTTATTACATACGATTTATTCAACGCAAGCGGTATTTGATTGAAACCACCTTCACAATATGGCATGGCAGACCTAATTGCCATTTTGACCTCCATGGGAGAGGCTGCATCAGAAAAGAAATAGCGCATGTTTTTCTTCGTCGTATGCAAACCAGGTGAATAAGGTTCAAGTGCATTCAATAAAGATGTAAGCTCGGTCGAAGTTACCAACGGCACGTCAAATTCGTAGAGCTCGCCATTTGCGAGATGACCATAACTGGCCATTATTAGATTCGCAAGAACAATTTGATGAAGAGGACTCTTATTCCTAGACATCATACAAACAGCTAAAGCAGGCGAGACACAATACACATTTTGTCCAAGCTCGATAAGTGAGCCAACAGGTAAAAGGCACTTGAACTGGTGGGACACTCGCATTTCAGAAAATCTTGTCCTCGAATTATTTCTGAGTATTTCATGAGTGGTTTTAGCTAAAACTATGCCATATTCTTTCTTAAGAAATTGAAGTTTTTCTTCATACGTCTCATCTGAACATGCAGCGTACGTTGCACGGTAATCTCTTGACGAGCGTTGTGATAACGCCTCATCATTTCCGTGAATCTTAAGTTGTCCACAGATTTGAAGTGCAGTTTCATGCGAGAAAATAATATTCATTCGCTCCTCCTTAGAATGAGAGATGAATATATCAGCGCGCTTTTTCAGAAATTTGACAGTTATTTGTCAGTTCCCTGACTCGGTTTTGCCATAATAAAAAGTCCCCTCAGACCATCAGGTAAAAGAGGACTTAGATGAAAATTAAACTAAAGAACCTATAAAATATTCCGCCCAATCAACATAAAATTTATACGATTGGACGTACTGATAGATTGCACGCAACAACAAAAACGCTCTTGGTAGGCCCCCACAACGACTAAACGTGTCGATAGGTCATAAACTTGAAAGCGACACCTTCTGGAGTCACGCCGCCATCTTCCTCGTTGCAAACTTTCCATGCAGAATCTTCGTCCAGGTTGGGGAAGTACGTGTCCGCGTCAACCACGGTGTCGTGCTTCGTGACGTACGCGTAAGAGCACTTGTCGAGAAGAGCGCGGTAAATTGAAGCTCCGCCAATAAGCCAGACCTTCTCGGGAGCTTCATCCGCAACTAAATGAAGCGCTTTCTCTGCTGACGACACCACCTCAACGCCTTCGACCTGGTAATCGGCATTTCTAGAAATGACAATGTTGCGGCGACCTTTAAGTGGTCCGCCAGGGAAGCTCTCCAGCGTCTTTCTGCCCATGACAACCGTGCAACCGCGCGTGTGCTCAACAAAATACTTCATGTCGGCCTTGTTGGGGATGAGAAGATCTCCGTCGCATCCGATGCCCCAATCGCGTGTTACAGAAACAATTGCGTTCATGTGGTTCTCCTGGCAAGTATCGTCTTACGTGAAATTACACCCTCAGCTGCGCCTAAACCGCAATCGGAATGTTCTTGATCTGCGGACCGTGCTGATAATCCTCGACAATGAGGTCGTCAGTAGTGAAGTCGTAGAAGTTGGTGACATTAGGGTTCAGGCTCACCTTTGGTGCGTCAAAGGTAGGGTGAGAAATCAATTCTTTAACAATGTCAACGTGACGATCATAAATGTGAGCGTCGGCAATCATGTGAACCAGCTCACCAGCCTCCATACCGCTGACCTGCGCAACCATCATGAGCAAGATAGCGTACTGGCAAACATTCCAGTTGTTAGCTGCAAGAATATCCTGGCTACGCTGAACAAGTAGCAGGTTAAGTGTAGGTTTGTCCTTACCTGCCTCCTGCGTAACGTTATAGATTGCGTTGAATGCGCAAGGGTAGAGGTTCATCTCCGAGAGGTCGGCAAAGGTATACAGGTTGGTCATAATACGGCGGCTGAACGGATTCTCCTTGAGGTCTTTGAGCACGCGATTCATCTGGTCATAGTCGCCATCGGAGTAGTGAGAAACCTGTCCAACTTGATAGCCGTAGGCCTTGCCAATGGAGCCTGATTCGTCAGCCCATGAATCCCAGATGTGAGAGTTTAGATCGTTAACGTTGTTAGACTTCTTCTGGTAAATCCACAAAACCTCGTCCATGGCGCTCTTAAGTGCAGTGCGACGAAGCGTCAGCGCTGGAAACTCCTCGCGCAAATCATAGCGATTGCAGACGCCAAACTTCTTGATTGTGTATGCGGAGGTACCATCTTCCCAGGTAGGACGGACCTTCTCGCCCTCGGTGGTGGTGCCGTTTTCAATAATGTCGGAGCACATATCAATAAAAATGCGATCTGCTTTGCTCATATTCAATCCTTTAAATTACCGTTCAAAATGGAATAAACACCTGCTAGTTGTATGTATAGCAAGTCTTTTCCAAGTACATTACCAGTTGCTGTCAGTATAAGCGCTGTAGGGATCCCCAAAAAGCGGGCTTGAGGAAGTCTGGTTGCTTGTAACACAAGAACGTCCCAGTCCCGAGAGCAGCATAATAACTATAAAAAATAGCAAGCCCGCAGGAAAAGGAGAGCCATCAGGCATCTGCGACGGATCGTTTGGGTCAAAATCAGGGCCCTCACCGCCAAATTCATGCCTGTTGTGCCTGGCATCTTGGTTGTCGTCTTTCTTTGCCATGAATCCTCAATCAAACGCTTACACTTTGATGATACCCGTCGTCGCCCAAGGATTTCATGGCGAGAAACCCCTCTTTTAGTCACTCCACATACTCTGCAAAGTATTCTGCACACGACGATTTGTCCACGCTTGCAGCTCGCCTACACCCGCAGCGCTCGCGTCCGCAACCTCTACAGGTGCTGCGACGCAAAGATATCGTTCCAGAACGTACCAAGCTGCTGGATAAGCTCAATGTCCGCAGGAAGCCACTGCATGTCAAGCAGCTCGTTTTGAGCAAGCCAACGAAGCTCTGAGTGAACCTCTGGATCTGCAACAGGCTCCTCAGACTCGCCGAGGGTGCAGACAAAACAATCCATATGCAGTTCAAAGGTGGGGTAGGAGTAAGTTACCGTGTCGTAGAAAAACGCTGCCTGCACACTACAGTGCAGCTCTTCCTGAATTTCTCGACGCAGGGCCTGCTCAGAGGTCTCTCCAGCCTCAACCTTTCCGCCAGGAAACTCCCAAAAGCCTGCGTTATCCGTGTCAGCTCTGCAAGCGGCAAGGATTTTGTTGTCCTTATAGAAGATAGCCGCAGCTACATTGACTGTCTTGGTCTCGGACATGTTATCCCTCCAGTCTGACTGTTGCAAAGATGGTGGAATTATCGGCATCCTTGAGCACTACCGAGAAACTCGTCTCATCGGTGTATACCTGGGGAGTAATGGTATCGCCCAAGTGTGCCTGGCTTCTGTACTGGACCACAATGCGGCGCAGCTTGTGAGAATATCCAAGAGCCACAAGCGTGTCGACAGCCATAAGCACGTATTGAGCATTGTTGACATGCTTGTTTGTGTCTAGGTGCTGCTGAGAAACAAGAATAGCTGGACCATCAATGGCATTTCCCTCAAGTGCAATTTTGCGAGGTGTGGGAGGTAAATCTACGCGAGGTTCGCCAGTAAGGTAAACGCTTTCGCTCTCTGGAACACGAGCTGCCTTGCCCTCTTTAATGTCCATTAAATACCAGGTAGAATCGGCTTTTACGAGGTTTGTATCGCTTGCATCATTGATAACAAATGACCTGGATGCCTGAAGACCCTTCATCTGATATGACCAGGTACCCACGCAGATCTTCTCGCCAAATTGGGGGAGTCGGTCAACCTGAATCTGCCAAGTTGCCAGGACCCAAGCATATCCCTCGCTGGTCAGCTGCTTAAAGCCGCGGCCAATATCTTCAGAATGGAACGTCGAGCAATCCTGCAGGTAATTCATAACGCCTACCAGGGAAAGCTTGCCCGTCTCATCGCATTCGCTGTATCTAACTCTACTTTCAATGGTGTACATACAAATCCAAACTCTAAATCAGCGTTTGCTGAGGTATTTCGGTATGTCGAGAAGCCCGTCTAGTTGTCCCAGGGGAACGAACCTGGCAGGCGGTCTTTGACTTTCTGTGTAGTGTCGTCAAACTTTTGTTTGGTTACCTGGACTTTCTGGGAAACCTCTTTAGCCTTTTGAGTGGCAAGAAAGGTTGCAGTTTGAGCAGCTGCATTTGCTTTTTGGGCTGCCGCGTTTGCCTTTTGAGCAGCTTCGTTTGCTTTTTGCGAAGCATTTTGTGCCGCAGCACTCACTTTTTGCGAAGCGCTTTGAGCCATCGCATCAACCTGCTGTGATGCGTTATGTGCGGCCTCTTCAATCCTCAAAGATGCATCTTGGGCGGCAGCTTCAACCTTGTGATGGGTAGTTGGTCCATTCCAAAGAAGGCTGGCAACCGTATCCAAAAAATAGAGCGTGACCACAATAAAGGCCAGTACTGAGATGGCGTGCCTTGAGAAAAGCATCAAAATATCAAGCATTGCGGGAACTAGCACAAAGACTGAAGTAACTGAAAATGCTCCAAATACAGCGCTGGCCTGGGGACAAATACGACCATGTAAGTTGAACTTAAACATGGAGTAGTCCCACCACTTCTTTTTAAAGCGTCGCTCCAAAAAGAGGCCGGTTGAGTATTCAATAACTGTGGCCAAAAATCCGCCAATAATAAAGACAATAAACGGATTGGAAATCTGGCCTAATACCAGCCAAACTGCAAGCGCGCCAATGCCATAAATGGGACACGTAGGTCCAAAAAGAAAGCCACGCTTAGTAAATTCTCCCTCGACAACCGAGCAATAGATGGTTTCGTACACCCAACCGCCAAAAGAAATCAGCGCAAAAATTATGACCATCTGAGGCAGATACTGTACAAAGAGCTCAATATTCTTATCGAGTGCAAAAAGCGTGCGCAGTGTCTCAGCCATGGTACTCACGAGAGGTTCCCGTAATCCATGTAGTCGTTAAACTCGTCTGACTCGCTGTTGGTTGTGCCCTGGAAATCGCTTTCAGGTGTCGAGAAACCCGTTGGGTGGAAACCGTCTTTTTTGTATGGATTACCTGTCAGTGTTTCTGCAGTTGAACAAGCTTTATCACAAGTTGTAACAATCCAAGCCTCTTTGGTATGAGGCGGAATAGGAACAAGAGGAAACATGTGGTGCAAGATGATGTCTTCCTCAACAGGTGTTAGATCAGGAAAATCTTCGCGGGCATTATCAAGTGCATGGCGAGGGTGAGTAAAACCGTGCCAATTGTCTGGCGCAGCTTCGTGATCATGCCAATCGTAAAGATAGTAGTCATGCAGGAGCGCGCCACGTACAAGTGCACGTTCATCAACTTTGATACCAGCATTCATAGCAAAGGCAAGGCTACTGTAAGCAACTGCGATGACGTGGTCGAGTGTGCTGGTAGTTCCATGCTGCGTAAAAGATGCAAGCTGATAGAGTCTTCCAGACTTCAGAGTGGGAGCCGAAAGCTCATCGAACCTCTCGCGAATTTTAGAAACGTCAACCAAAAAATATCCCATCAACTGCGTGTACACTACAGAAGTCTCTGCGCGTACCCTAGTAATGTATCTACAAAAGATTAGTTAATCTGACGGTTACGCGCAATCTTTTTGGCTGAATGTTACGAAAACGAAAGAATAGAAAACGTAAGCTTTGGCGGCGTCCATTATGATGTTTACCTGCGTTTACGCTTTCTTGCTGTAAGGGCTCATGTGGTCCACCACTACGTTTACCGCACCTGGAAGGCAGCGAGCAGAGTAAGCATAGATGTCGTGGCAGGTAACCTCGCCATTTACCTCTAGGGGCATAGGTGTTGTTGATTCAACGGTAATTTCTCTTCCGCTAAAGCTATTGAGGTAAGGCCTACCAAGCGAGTCTCCTGTGCGATCAAAGAAGCCAGAGAGCAGCGGACGTACCAGCTTTGCAGTCATGTGAGTCTCAATGACAATAACCTCAAGCAGACCGTCATCCATGCGATTACCAGGGGCTAGTTCTATTCCTGCTTGCATCATAGAGCTGTTTGCAATGAGGCAGCCAATGCCTTGAAGCTTATGCACTTTGTCGTCAACGGTAATTTTGAAGTCGTGAACTGGTGGCATGAGGTTGGCAAGGGCTGCAGTAAAGTATGCAGCTTCTCCAAAGGTTTGCTTGTGGGGGATAGCCGAACGCATAATCTCGGCATCAAGACCTGTACCAGCCATTAAAGGCACGCCAGCTACATGGGTTTCTCCCGACACGGTGGTCCAAGTAATTTCACCCAGATCTAGCCGAGCGGTCTGAAGGTTTCTGCAGGCCAGCGCCAGTGCGTTAGGCTCAGGCGCGTTTCCGATACTTGCGGCTAGAAGATTGGCTGTTCCAGAAGGGAAGACCAAAATAGGCGTCTGACAACCTCTCAGGCCGTAGAGCAGGCTAGATACCGTGCCATCGCCGCCCGAAAGCACCACTACGTCAAAATCTTCGGGCTGAACGGAACTCAGAACCTCATCTGTGTGCCAGTAGCTTTCGACGAGTTTTACCAGGCATTCATCGCCACACTTCAGAAGAGCGCGCTCAAATTCAAAGATTGCATCAGAGCTAAAACCCGAGCAAGGATTGTGAATGATGAGGGTTCTCATATATCCTCCGAAGATTTGCGACAAGCTGGTATATCATTTTGATACGTATGAGTGTATCGCTTTACGTCAGGTACTTAATCGGCAATTGGATGGACGCATTGTATATAGCAACCTCAGAAGAACTTTCCGCATTTTGTGAGCGAGCAAAGACCTCGCATATCCTTGCAGTTGATACAGAGTTTCTTCGCGAGAAAACCTACTTTCCCAAGCTTTGTCTGGTGCAGGTTTCTACAGGTTCAGAGATTGTCGCAATTGATCCGCTGCTTATTGACGACCTTACTCCTCTTAAAGAGCTCCTGGAAAACCCGCAGATTGTCAAGATTTTTCATGCGTGCTCACAGGACCTTGAGGTCTTGCTAGAAAAAATGGACTGCGCATGCGCGCCTGTTTTTGATACGCAGGTAGCAGCTGCATTTTTAGGTATGCGCCAGCAGGTGAGCTACGCCGGATTGGTAGAAAATTTTGCTAATGTTAAGCTTGCCAAGGCTGAGTCTTTAACAGACTGGTCAAAGCGACCGCTTGATAAAGAGCAGCTGATATATGCCGAGGATGACGTGAGATATCTTCCTGCAATTTATCATCAAATGATCGAGAAGCTCATCAAGCTTGACCGTTTAAGCTGGGTAAAGCCAGAGATGGACCAGCACACCAATATTGAACAGTATCGTCGAGACTCCTATCAAGCATATCTTCGTTTGAAGCGCTCTGGTTCGCTTACGCGCAGACAGCTTGCCATTGCTCGAGAGGTTTGTGCCTGGCGAGAAGAAATTGCCGCTAAAAGAGATGTTCCACGCAAATGGGTGCTTTCTGATGAACTTATTATTGAGATTTGTCGTCGTGTCCCTACAACGTCAGATAGACTACGCAAAATTCGTGGTACCGAGCAGATTTCTCAAGGTGGGGTAGTGCATCTTTTGGATGCAATCAAACGTGGTCAAAAGACCCCCGCCGATCAGTGTCCAAAAATTGAACATCACGCTCATCCTTCAGCTGGTTCTGAAGGCGTTGTTGAGCTTATGTATGCTCTTATCAGAATTGTTTCAGAAAAAGAAGGTATTGCATCTCCTTTAATTGCCAATAAGGATGATCTTACTGATCTGCTTTTGGATAAGGGTGATGCAAGACTTAAAACTGGATGGCGCTATCAATTAGTGGGCAAGCAGCTTGTTGGACTACTCAATGGCGAGGTAGGACTTACCGTCAAAAACGGACGAGTAGAGCTGCTGTAATAGAGGCGCTTTAACCTCGGGCAAGTGTGATTACTCATTCAAAACTGACTTTTTGTCCGGTGAGTTGGGTATACTCATTTTTATACATAGATAGGAGAAAAATATGTATTACTCTGGTGCGTTTATCCCATACGTTGTTCTAGTAGTTGCCTCGTTGGTGCTCGGATTGGGCACTCAGTGGTACATCAAGCATGAATTTAAAAAGTATTCTTTAGTTCCCTCTGGATTTAATGTCACTGGCGCTTCTGTTGCTCGTGCCATGATGGACACAAATGGAGCAGCTAATGTTGGTATCAAGAGGATTTCTGGTGAACTTACCGATAACTATGATCCACGTGATAATTGCCTGCATCTTTCTGATGCAAACTTCTCAGAGGGCAGCGTAGCTTCTGTTGCTGTCTCTTGCCACGAGGCAGGTCATGCAGTTCAGACAGCCAAAATGTATATGCCATCTCGCGTTCGTTCCGCTCTTGTTCCTGTTGTTAATTTGGCATCTGCAGCATGGATTTATGTCTTTATTGCTGGCGTCTTGCTAAATGTTTCAGGCATGACGGTGCTTGCAATTTGGCTCTATGCATTTACCTTCTTGTTCCATATAGTTACGCTTCCTGTAGAGATTGATGCTTCAAGGCGTGGATTGGCCTTTTTAAAGGCAAATGCACCTGCAGGCTTTGACTACAATGGCGCTAAAAAGGTACTGATTGCTGCTGCTCTTACCTATGTAGCTGCTGCAATGGTTTCTGCACTTCAGCTTCTGTATTTGCTTAGTTCTTCTAGAAGCAGGAACTAGTAATGGATCAGATTCAAGAGAAAGAAGATTCTGTTCTTTCAGTATCTGATGCGGTGCTCTTTGCAAAAAATGAAGTTGCCTCTATGCCATCTATGACGGTGGTTGGAGAAGTATCTGGATTTAGAGGACCAAACTACAAATCTGGTCATTGCTACTTTGACGTAAAAGACCCTGTTAGCTCTATGGCGGTTATTGTATGGTCAAAGATTTATGCTGCTAGCGGCATTACGCTGCAAGACGGTATGAAGATTCAGATGACAGGAAAGTTTGATATTTACGCTTCAAGTGGCAAGCTTTCTTTTCATGCCCGCACCATTCAGATTGCCGGAGAAGGAGACCTTCGCCAAAAGGTGGCACAGCTTGCTAAAAAGCTGGAAAAAGAAGGTCTTACTGATATTTCCAGAAAGCGCTACATTCCAGAGTTTTGTATACGCATTGGTGTAGTTACCTCGCTTTCTGGTAGCGTCATTGATGACGTTAAGCGTACGCTTGCACGTAGAAACCCTCTTGTAGAGCTTGAGGTGTCTGGTTGTGCTGTTCAGGGTGCTCATGCACCTGCAACTATCATTAGGACGCTTCAGGTGGCTGCTACTACACGTCCAGATGCAATCTTGCTGGTGCGTGGTGGAGGCTCATTTGAAGACCTTATGTGCTTCAATGACGAGGGAGTGGCTCGTGCTATCGCTGCATGTCCAGTTCCTGTTATTACAGGCATTGGTCATGAGCCAGATACCACTATTGCAGATATGGTTTCTGATAGAAGAACTTCTACGCCAACAGCTGCTGCAGAGTCTGTAGCTCCCGCTATCAGTGAGCTACAAACTACGTTTAACAACAGAATTTCTCGCCTTGGAAACGCAACAAGAAAGATTTTGCAGTTCTATAAGACGGATCTAACTACTGTTGAACAGCGTTCCAACTTGGCAATAAGAAATGCCCTATCAAGTAAAAAATTCCAGCTAGAGAAGCTGTCTGATCGTCCATGTCTAAAAGATCCTGCGTATATTATTTCTACAAGAACAGAAGATCTTAATCAGACAGAGCAAAGATTAATGGATGCTCTACCAGCGCTTCTTTTAAGAAAGAAAGAGATGCTTTCTGTTGAGTCGCAAAGACTTACCAGGGCTAGTACAGCCATGCTTCATCCATATGAGGCTTCTCTTTCTTCGCTTGCGGGAAAACTAGATGCACTTTCTCCTTTAAAGGTTCTTACAAGGGGATATGCATATGTTCAAGATAAAAAGGGTTCTGTCATTAAAACGGCCAAAGATGCTTCAGTTGGAGATTCTTTGCTGGTCAAAATGACGGACGGAACAATCAAGGCTACTGTTTCTGATATTGAGCTCTCATAGATTAGGGGAACAACATGGATACTAAGAAGACCGAAGAGCTAACTTTTAAAGACGCTTCTATTGAACTTGAACAGATTGTACGTAAGCTCGAGGGCACAGATTTGGAGCTCGAGGAGTCTTTGGCTCTGTATGCTCGTGGCGTTGAACTAGTTAAAGACCTTCGTGGAAGACTTGATACGGCAGAGCAAAAAGTTAAGGTTCTGCTTGATGAGTCTCAGGCGGGAGCTGCAATTACAGATACTACCGCAGCACCTTCTACTGCATATTTAGACGAGTAAAGGAGAGGCCATGTCTGACTGCATTTTCTGTAAGTTAGCTAACAAAGAAATCCCTACAGAGTTTCTCTATGAGGACGAAAACGTCGTAGCTTTTAATGACCTAAACCCCCTTATGCCCGTGCATGTTCTTGTTGTGCCAAAGAGCCACTATGACAACATCATTGATGGTATTCCTGCTGCAACGCTTGAGAGTGTTACTAAGGTTATAGCCGCAGTAACAGAAAAGACAGGAATTAAAGAGACTGGATTCCGTGTAATCACCAATACCGGAAAGCATGGCGGCCAGTCAATCAATCACGTCCACTTCCACATTTTAGGTGGCAAGCAGATGGATGATTTAATGGGCTGTAAATAAAAATATTCAAGTTTTTTGCTCGTCTATTTAACTTCGGGGTATCTTGGGGTTTATGATGTCATGCGGTTATGTTTGTTTGAAGTAGGAGAGGAAGACTTAGAAGTCTGCACTGCTTCACGGAAAGAGGAGTCACATGAACGTACTGGTTATCAACGCAGGTAGCTCATCTCTTAAGTATCAGCTTCTTGACGTTGACACCCGCGAGGTTTACGCAAAAGGAAACTGCGAGCGTATCGGTATCGAAGGTTCTTTTGTTGGTCATGAGGAGCTTGGTGGAGAGAAGCAGAAGCTTGAGGTTGCTCTTCCTGATCATAAGACTGCTATTAAGCATGTCTTTGACATCCTTAAGACTATTGATAAGCCAATCGACGGCATTGGTCACCGTGTTGTTCAGGGCGGTTGGTACTTCCCAGAGTCTGCTGTTGTAGACGACAAGGTTCTGGCTCAGGTCCGTGAGGTTGCTCCACTTGCTCCTCTTCACAACTATGCTGAGGCTGACGTTATTGAGATTTGCCGTGAGCTCTTCCCAGAGGTTGGAAATGTAATCGTCTGCGATACTTCTTTCCACTTCAATATGCCAGAGAAGGCACATCGCTATGCTCTTCCTCGCGATGTTGTTGATAAGTACCACGTTCGCAAGTATGGTGCTCACGGTACTTCTCACCGTTACATTTGGCGTGCAACTAATGAGTTCACCAATGGCCAGACTCACAAGCTGGTAAGCTGCCACCTTGGTTCTGGCGCTTCTCTTTCCGCTATTGAGGATGGTCGCGATCTTGAGACCACTATGGGTCTTACTCCACTCGACGGCCTTATCATGGGTACCCGTTGCGGCACTATCGACCCTGCTACCGTTTTCTATCTCTCTCGCGTTGGCGGTTACTCTATTGATGAGATTGACACTATGATGAACAAACAGTCTGGTCTTCTCGCTCTGTCCGGTCACTCTGATTCTCGTGATATTGAGGACGGTGCCCACGCAGGGGATAAGGACTGCCAGCTTGCACTTGAGATGTTCTACTATCGCACTTCTCAGCTCATCATGGAGATGGCTCAGGCTATGCACGGCTTTGATACCATGGCATTTTCTGCTGGTATTGGTGAGAACTCCGATGAGATGCGTCTTGGCGTTGTTAAAGAGCTTGAGTGGATGGGTGTCAAGATTGATGAGGAGAAGAACAAGGTTCGTTCCGGTGAGATCCGTGACATCTCTGCTCCAGATTCAAGGGTACGCGTCTTGGTTGTTCCTACCAATGAGGAGTATATGATTGCTCTTGACGTTCAGGAGCTTCTGGGTAAGTAAGTTTTACTTATAATCTGAAGAATTTTATCAACTCCCGCTTTATGCGGGAGTTTTTTATAAAGATATGCTTACAAGTTTTTTAGTATGAATAACGCATTTTATAGGGCTACATAATGAAATGCATTACGAGGCGTCGCGTCGTGCCCAATTACTTTGCCGCAATACACAAAACCAGCTTTTGTCAGTGTTTTTGTCATAGCAATATTTGCTTCGTGAGTATCTGCACGAACGTTTGAGTAGTTCTTGCAAATCCATTTAAATATAAAGGTAGCAATTCCACAACCTGTATATTTAACAGCTACTCGGTGAATAACCATATAATTTAGATTGTTTATCCAGGCACCCTCGGTAATATTGGTATATGCATCGTCAGGACCTGGTAAGAGCGAGAAACAGCCAAGAATCTCTTCCGACCCATTGTCCTCACAAACTACAAAGAGACCATTTCTTTCAAAATCCGCTACAGCATCTTCTAACAGCGGATAATTCTTGTTCCATTGGAAGGTATTGTTATGTTGAGACATGGTCTGACGACCAATGTCATATAAATCTGCAACGGCGCTGAAATCTTCAGCATGTGCTTTTCTGATATGCATTAGAAGACCGTAATGCTCAATGTTTTAGCAATGCTTTGCTCAGGTTCAAGACTTATGATACCTGGCTTGTGCTCAAAGATACCATCGGTGTCAATGGTATCTGCAATGCCACACCATGGCTCAAGAGCAACAAAAGGACAACCAGGAGCTGCACTCCAAATACCTAGATAATCAAAGCCTTCAAAATCCATCTGAATGCCATGAGTTTCGTTGACATCATTTGTGATTGCGTCTTCAGTATCACTTTCAATGCTATTTGCAGTAACGTTGGATGTCAGTGTAATGCGTCTATCAGGAACATCTTCAAGCGTGATGGTTTTCTCGCGATCAATAAGTTCCCAAGACAGAGGAAGCGTATCAGAGTCCACAATAAGCCTTTGTGGAGTCGCGTAGTCACATAGACCCTCATCAGTAATGGAAGGGCCAAAGCTGGTCCAGGAGCGCGTAAACAAGAGTTGATACTGGTCCAAAGAGGCTGCCTCAACGCCGGGTACAGGAATGTTGAACGCAGGATGCGCGCCAAGAGTGAATGGCAGCACAACGTTTCCCGTATTTGTGACCTCATATGTTTGTGTCAGCGTGTCGCCATCTACCGAGAAAATCAGTCTAAGCTGAAAGTCATAGGGGTACGCCTTACGAGTCTCTTCGGTGCTTTTTAGCTGGAGCGTTACAGAAGAGGTGCTCCGCTCGACAACCTCAAACTGGTTGAGGCGAGCAAGGCCATGACGGACAAGAGAAATGGTGCCTTCTGCAGACTCTGCCTTGCCGTCTTTAAGTACGCCAACAATGGGGAAGAGGATAGGGGCACGTCTTGGCCACCAGTTGGAATCTCCCTGCCAGAGGTATTCGGACTCACCTTTTTGCAAACTCATGAGCTGTGCACCCATGGTGTCAATTGAAGCGGTAAGAGAGCCGTTAGAAATAGAAATAATTTCAGACATAGATGCCTCCAGCTAAAGAATAAGCCAGCCTCTTTTGAGACTGGCTTAGTATACCAAGTTAGATGTAAAGAAAGACTAGTTGTTGTTTGCCATCTGAGCCTGAACAGCAGTAATTGCAACAACACCAACAATATCGTCAGCGGAGCAACCACGGGAGAGATCGTTAACAGGACGAGCAATGCCCTGAAGGATTGGACCGTATGCCTCAGCACCACTGAAGCGCTGAACAAGCTTGTAGCCAATGTTGCCAGCCTCAAGGTTAGGGAAGACCAGGATGTTTGCATTTCCTGCAACCTTAGAGAATGGAGCCTTGAGCTTACCAACCTCAGGAACAAGAGCTGCGTCAAGCTGAAGGTCGCCGTCGAGTGCAAGCTCAGCGTTCTTTTCGTGAGCAAGCTTTGTGGCCTCCTGGACCTTCTCGGCAGTTGCGCCACCAGCAGAGCCCATGGTGGAGTAGGAGAGCATAGCAACGCGAGGCTCATCGCTCATAAATGCGCGCCAAGAATCAGCGGAGGCAAGAGCAATCTCGGAGAGTTCCTCTGCAGATGGGTCAATGTTGAGACCGCAGTCAGCAAAGAGCAGGGTGCCATCCTCGCCAAAGTCAGTAGGGGTACTCATGATGAAGAATGCAGAAACAAGCTTGGTACCAGGAGCAGTCTTGATGATCTGCAGTGCAGGCCTTAGGGTGTTTGCGGTAGAGTGGCAAGCGCCAGAAACCAGACCATCAGCGTCGCCCATCTTGACCATCATGGTTGCAAAATAGGTAGCGTCGTTCATCTGCTTGCGAGCTTCCTCAATGGTGACGCCCTTGCGAGCACGAAGTTCAGCAAACTTCTGAGCATAGGCCTCATGGCGCTCGTCAGTAGCAGGGTCTACTACAGTTGCACCTGGAACATCAATTTGCTCAGGATCGCCAAGAATAATGACCTTTGCAATACCTTCTGCAACAATCTTCTTTGCTGCATCAATGGTACGCTGGTCTTCGCCCTCTGGAAGAACAATAGTCTTTACGTCGGACTTAGCGGTTTCTTTCATACGGTCAAGAAACTTGCTCATGTGTCGTGCTCCAATCATATTTTGACATCTGTGCCTCGTTGAATTTTGCACTTCTCAACTTATTGTTTGTACAAAAGCCAGACACAAAAAGCCAAGAAATACATTTTCACACTAGTTGAACATTTTACGCCTAACGGCAGAGCTTTGCGCCCCGCATGACTCACTTTATGGCCACGTGTTAAAATGAGTGAAGTTTCACATACAAATCCTGCGCATTTAGGCGCACATGGAGGTTTACATGTCTATCAATCATGGTCTTCCTGCCGGTTTTAACCCCGACAACTACGACGTTATTGTTGTTGGAGCGGGCTATGCAGGCGCAGTTGTTGCTCGCCGTATGGCAGAAAACTGCAACTCAAAGGTAGCAATCTTTGAGCGCAGAAACCACATTGCCGGTAACGCTTACGATCGCCTTGATGACGCGGGCGTTCTTGTTCACGAGTACGGTCCACACATCTATCACACCATGAGTGACCGCGTTCACCAGTTCCTCTCGCGCTTTACTGAGTGGACTGACTACCAGCACAAAGTTCTAGCCAACATTAACGGCCAGCTGATGCCTGTTCCTTTTAACCACCAGTCTTTGAAGCTTGCCTTTGGAGAAGAGCGTGGCGAGAAACTCTATCAGAAGCTGGTTCTTACGTTTGGCGAGAACGTCAAAGTTCCTATTATGGAGCTTCGCGAGAAGAACGATCCAGATCTGGAAGAGATTGCTGACTACGTTTACGAGAACGTTTTTCTGCACTACACCATGAAGCAGTGGGGTAAGACTCCAGACCAGATTGACAAGTCCATCACAGGTCGCGTTCCAATCTTTGTCGGCGATGATGATCGTTACTTCCCAGGTGCAACCTATCAGGGCATGCCAAAAGAGGGCTACACCAAGCTCTTTGAGAATATGCTTGACCATGATTTGATTGACGTCTTCCTAGATGTTGATGTCTGTGACATCATGAAGCTCACCGCTTCTAACGTGGCCGTTTGCGAGAAACCATTTGTAGGTGAGGTAATCTATACCGGTCCTTTGGATGAGCTCTTTAACCTTGATCAGGGCGCCCTGCCTTATCGTACGCTTGATATGCAGTTTGAGACGCTTGATCAAGATCAGTTCCAGCCTGTTGGCACCGTTAATTACACCACCAGCGAGGATTTTACTCGTATCACTGAGTTTAAGAACATGACTGGTCAGGTTCTTCCTGGTAAAACGACCATCATGCGTGAGTACTCACATGCGTATGTTCCAGAGAGCGGCCAGACCCCTTATTACGCTATTCTCGAGCCAGAAAATCAGGAGCTGTATCGTTCTTACAAGGAGCGCACTTCTGGCATTCTGAACTTCCACGCAGTTGGTCGTCTTGCTGAGTATCGTTATTACGATATGGATGGCGTTGTTGCTTCTGCACTGGAACTATCTGACGAGCTTATTGCTCATCAGGCATAGGGAGCTTGCATGAAAAAGACAATCACTTTTGGTATTCCATGTTATAACTCTTCGGAGTACATGGATTACTGTATTGAGTCTATTCTTGAGGGCTCTGATTATGCCGATGACGTGCAGATTGTTATTGTTGATGATGGCTCTGTAAAGGATGATACTGCTGCTAAGGCTGATGCATGGCAGGAGCGTTATCCAAACATCATTAAAGCAGTTCATCAAGAAAACGGCGGCCACGGCATTGCTGTTATGAAGGCCGTTTCTCATGCTGATGGCGTGTATTTCAAAAACATTGACTCAGATGACTGGGTAGATGGCGATGCTTTGAAGACCTTCCTTCAGCAGCTTCGTACTTTTATTTCCTCCGATAACCCTGTTGACCTGGTTCTTTCCAACTACGTTTACGAGCACGTTGAGGATAATACCCAGAACTTTGTAGATTATCGCGACGCGGTTCCTACCAACAAGATTATTGGTTGGGAAGAGATTGGCCGCTTTAAGCTGTCTCAGTACCTTTTGATGCATGCAATTACGTACCGCGTTGAGGTTCTGCGCTCTGCAAACATTCAGATGCCTGAACACACTTTCTATGTAGATAACGTCTATGCCTACGTTCCATTCCCTAAGGTAAAGACTATCTACTACGTTGACGTTGACCTGTATCGTTATTTCATTGGTCGAGACGATCAATCAGTTAACGAGAGGGTCTTAACAAGTCGCGTTGATCACTACTGGCGTGTTGCTCGTAATATGATGCACGCATATCACATCTACGACGATATCTCTTCTCCACGTCTTCAGACGTACATGATGAGCTACTTCACTATCATCATGGCAATCTGCTCTGTTTTCTCTAAGATGAGCGACCGCGAGGATGCCATGGATCAGCTGGAGGAGCTTTGGGATGAGCTTCGCGCTTACGATAAGAAGATGTACCGTAAGGCTCGCTATGGCCTTGTAGGCACCGCCACAAACCTTCCTGGCAAGATTGGTAAGACGGTCACTATTGGTGGCTATCGTGTAGCTCAGAAAGTTGTTAAGTTCAACTAAACGTTCTTTCAAATCTAAAGGCAAAACCCTCGCATCCTGAACTGCCTCCCATTTCTTGGACAAAAGAAATGGGAGGCAGTTCATATGCGGGTGATTATGATTCTGCAGCGTGTTAGCGCTGGTTTTTAGGCCTGGCGCACAAAATAGCGCAGCTTTCTTATGTTCTGCTGAAGAATTGACATGTTCTTAATCAAGATAGCCAGGCAGCTAGGCGGTTGCACCGCTTGATATACATTTCTATGCATAAACTTAACCTAATATGCTAGAAAATGAATAGCGTTATATAAAAGATTTAACTATAGGTAAATTCCGCACCTAAGGAACACACTTAAGTCAGATATTCTGCTCAATTGCAGGCATATTACACTTCTAAGTCAGATATTCTGCATGTTTAAGGTATTTTCAGCGTAATGCATACGTCTTTTTGACAGATTATCCGACTTAGGTGTGTTTTGAACTGCCTCCTATTTCTCGTATCCAAGAAATGGGAGGCAGTTCATCCATGGTGATACGAGGGTTTTCTATTATCTGTAGAAGTGTCTTTAGTGCTTACGTCCCGCAAGAGCATGTTCTAGATAGTCATGATTGCCGGTAAATTTAACCAACTCACGAGAAAGCAAAGAGACAGGGAGTCCCACGACATTCTCGTAATCTCCCTGAATGCTCTGAACTAGATAGCGACCATTTCCCTGAATGCCGTAAGCTCCAGCTTTGTCCATGGGTTCTCCTGAGGCAACATAGGCAGCAATCTCGTCTTCGGAGAGTTCAAAGAACGTAACATCTGTAGTTTCTACAAACGTTACAGCAACAACGGATGGTGCTCCGTCAGGAGAAGGGGACTTGAAAGCCTTAAAGCGACGTAAGGCGACGCCTGTAGAAACATGGTGAGTCTGGCCAGAAAGCTTAGAAAGCATGTGTTTGGCATCTTCAGCGTCTGTAGGCTTGCCAAAAACCTGGCCGTCATCTGTCCAGACAATGGTATCTGCGGCAAGCACAATCTCATTGTTGAGCTGCTCAAAGTTAGGCTGCTCCATGAGCTTATAGCACACCGCAATGGCTTTTTCTTGAGCCAGGCGCTTTACCAGTGCAAGGGGTTTCTCGTCAACTTTTTGAGCTTCATCAATATCAGCAGGCATAACCTGTGGATCTATTCCCATAGACTGCATAAGCTCAAGGCGCCTAGGGGATTGTGATGCAAGAATCATATGCGTTCCTATCAGTTGTGCTTATGCTGATACTGTACCCAAAAAAGAAGCCTGATAGGCGAGAAACCCATCAGGCTTACATACTAAGAAAGAAAAGCTAAGCTAAAACTAGTCAAGCTCAATAGCGGTGACTGGGCAGCCATCGCAAGCCTCCTGTGCTGCGTCCTCTGCAGCCTCAGGAACCTCTTCCTCAATAGCGTGAGCAAGACCGTCGTCGCCGATCTCGAATACCTCAGGAGCAGTGCTCTCGCAGAGACCGCAACCGATGCAATCCTCATTAACTGTTGCCTTCATAATACATTCCTCTCCGTATCTCGAGCCCCTTACTCGAGTAATACTTATCTTGCATTCAAGAGTACTTGATTGCAATGTATTTTTTACACGTTTCTTTGCTGTTATGCAACAACAAAGACGCAGATAATTGAAAGAACATTACTTGGAGTAGTAAGTGCACATCTGACCTGCATATATAAAAGGTTTAATTTTTAGAATTTGATACATTTTAACTGCATCGCCGCTTAGGGTACGAATCTAATACTAAAGGGTGCGAAAATTTAGTATGTGGTACAAAATCAATAAGCTCACAGCGATGTTCATCCTAAAATTAAACTAAGAAGTATTACGCGTTACAAGAATCTTGTTCTATCTGGCAGGGTTCTTTTTTATGCAACATTAGGCGAATTGCCATTACCGCATAAATTTTTTGACAAACAAGTTAGTTTATGGTAATTTGCTCCTTACCGAGAATAATCTCGGTAAGGAAAGGAAAATGATGGCCAGAGAACGATTAGATCCGGAAATGCGTAAGGAAGACATTCAAAAGGCTGCTATGGCACTCTTTTCTTCTAAGGGCTTTAACAATACAACGATGGATGATGTTCGTGAAAAATCCGGTTTATCAGCCGGCGGGTTATACCATTACTACAAAAATACGGCAGAAATCCTCTACGACATTATGGACAGAGGAAGCAGGATGCGTGAAGCAACGGTAACAAACACGGTTCAACATATGGGGAACAAGCTTACGCCACATATCTTGGCTGAAGTTGTCGTCGATAAAATGTTGGCGAATAATTCTTTTACGTCTATCTATGTCATGTTTCTTGGTGAGATTAAGAAAAATGAACAGCTTAATGCATTATATGAAAAACTCAAGAGGGATTCTATTACTTACTTTAAGAATTTTATGAATGGGTACGACTGCGGATTGCTTACTGATGATGACTATGAATTTGTAACGAATCTCATCAATGCAAGCTTGTTATCCTGTGAAATTTTAGATACGCATGAAAATTTTCTAAAGAACAGACAGCACTTGGTATCCATGCTTGAAGGTTATTTTACTCGTTCGACTTTTCAGTAAGCGGAAGTTTCCGGACTCTAAAATCTTTCATCAATTTCCGCATTTCATTCATTTACTAAGGAGGTTTTTTGATATGAACTTATTGAAAAAGTACATCGCCAAAAATAAGACCGGCTACTTTTTCTCGATTCTTTTGGCCGTTTTGGGTGTACTGGCAGGACTTTTTACCTATGTGCTTTTGAGCAAAATGATCGTTGCCCTCATTGCGGGGAATACAGATTTTGCTTTTTATACTAAAGGAGTCCTCAGTATTCTCGCACTGCTGTGCGCAAAAGAAGTTTTTATGGGTATTTCCACCACGATTTCTCATACAGCGACCTATGGTGCTTTGTGTGAAATTAGGCGAGATATCATGGACAAACTTTTCAAAATGCCGTTAGGAAACATTTTGAATTTAAGCACAGGAAAGCTAAAAGATGTCATCGTGAATCAAGTTGACAGCATGGAAACAACCCTGGCACACCTGATTCCTGAAATGACCGCTAATATTGTTGGCCCGGTTTTACTTCTTGTTTACATGTTTGTACTCGATTGGCGCGTTTCGCTCTTGGCACTGGTTCCTCTTGTAATCGGAATGTTCTTTATGGTCGGCCCGATGAAGCGTATGCCTAAAATGTTTCCCAAAGCAGTCAAAATCGGTCAAGACATGAACAACTCGATTGTGGAATATATCAACGGCATTGAGGTCATTAAGTCCTTTAATCAAGGCGATACATCCTATAAAAAATACAGCGATAATGTTTATGCCAAAGCAGATTATTACTGCAAGTGGATGGGTTCGAACAACAACGACTATGCGGTGAGCATGTCGCTTGCACCGATGGGTATTTTAACCATCATTCCATTTGGTCTTTTCTTCTGTATGCAAGGTAGCCTAAGCGGCGCTCATCTTTTGATGTTGATTGTTTTATCGTTTGGCACAATCTCAAATATCATGCAGGTGATGTCTTATGAGGACGATATGGGTCGCATCAAAACCATTGCCGGTGAGATTGAAAAAGTTCTCAACTCAAAAGAGTTGTCCCACGCAACCGGTACACAAAACATTTCACGCTATGACATCACTTTCGATCACGTGAATTTCTCTTATGATGACAACAAACAGGTTATCAAGGATGTCAATCTGCACATCAATGAAGGTAGTGTTAATGCACTCGTCGGGTATTCTGGCTCAGGAAAATCGACCGTTGCAAAGCTCCTCGCCGGATTTTGGGATACCGATAGTGGCACCATAACAATTGGTGGCATAGCTCTCACGGATATGTCTTTAGAACAGCTGTCGGATGCTATTTCTTATGTATCTCAAGACAATTATTTGTTTGATATTTCCATTAAAGATAATATTCGCATCGGCAAAAAAGATGCAACGGATGAGGAAATTATAGAAATCGCTAAAAAATCGGGCTGCCACGATTTCATTATGAAGCTCTCACAAGGCTATGAAACGGTTGCCGGAGAAGGTGGCGGGCATCTCTCCGGCGGTGAGCGCCAGCGCATCTCTATTGCACGCGCCATGCTCAAAGATGCACCGATTGTCATTTTGGATGAAGCCACTTCCTATATTGATCCTGAAAACGAAGCTATTTTGCAAGATGCCATCGCCACATTGGTAAAAGGCAAAACGCTCATTATTATTGCCCATCGACTGAAAACCATTGCAGATGTGGATCAAATATTTGTAATCCATGATGGACATGTTGAAAATCACGGAACACACGATGAACTCTTAAAAGATTCTCCGGTTTACCAAGAATTGTGGAGTGCGGCCATGCGAGGTGAAGAAAATGATTAATACATTTAAGAAGTTATGGAAATTTGCAGAGCGTGAGCAAGGAATGATCCGCTCTTCGGTGATCTGGAGTTTTTTGGGCGCGATTTTTAACGTTTTTCAATTTATGGCCATCTATTTGGTCATTGCGGCGATTATAAAGCAGGAAATTACGTGGCAGACAATTGGTATGTGCAGCGCATTCTTATTGCTTTCCTTACTGGGCATCATTATTTCTAAGAAAAATTCCATGCTTAAGCAAACGCATGCCGGCTATTTTACAGCCGCAAATAAGCGTATCGCTATGGGAGAAAAAATCAAAAAAGTGCCAATGGGTTTTTTCAATGATTTTAGCTTAGGAAATTTAACGGCCATTGCGACGACAAAGTTGGACAGTCTCGAAACTTGGGTGCCCGTACTTTTTATTATGGTATTCGGCGGTCTGCTTGTAACCGTGGTATTTATCCTATCCCTTTTTATGCTGCACTGGAAAATTGCACTCATTGCTATCGCTGGGTCTTTGATTTTCTTGGCGGCGGCCGCCTTAATGCAGCAAAGATCTAAAAAGAGTTTGGATCGAGTTTCTGTTGTACAAAACGATCTCACGAAAGAAGTTCTGGCAACCTTGCAAGGTATGCAGATCATCAAGTCCTATAACTTGGGCGGACAAAATAACAACAAGCTAGATCAAAGTTTTGAAGAAACAAAAAAATCGACGTTGAGCCTTGAAAAGGCCGTTACACCTTACACGGTACTGCTGAAAATCATCATTGCGATCACGATTTCGGTTATGATTGCCACAGCACTTTCATGCTTCTTTTCGGGAGAGCTTTCTTTGGACTATACCATTATGACGCTGGTTGCCAGTTTTGTGATTTTTAACAGTTTATTGGCTTCTGGTAGTGCTATGGCCATGCTTAGAACCATTGACAACGCGATGGATTCTTATGATTACGTCAATCAAATGCAAGATATGCCGGAAGGTCATATCAATGATGCACTTCAGCAACACGATATTGAATTTAAAAATGTTTCCTTTGCCTATGGCGAAAAACCAATCTTAAATAATGTGTCTTGCTATATCCCTGAAAGATCAATGACGGCTATCGTAGGGCCGTCTGGTTCAGGGAAAACAACTTTTTGCAATTTGATCTCTCGCTTTTGGGATGTCAATTCAGGAGAGATTCGCCTCGGAGGAAAGAACATAAAAGATTACTCCCTTGAATATCTCATGAATAATATTTCGATGGTCTTCCAAGATGTCTATCTTTTTGCCGATACGATTGAAAACAACATTAAATTCGGATGCCCAAATGCCAGTCGCGATGATGTGATTGCGGCGGCAAAAAAGGCCCAGTGCCATGACTTTATTTCCGCCTTGCCCGATGGCTATCAGAGCATGATTGGAGAAGGTGGAACAAGTCTTTCCGGTGGTGAAAAACAGCGCATCTCAATTGCCAGAGCAATGCTGAAAGATGCACCGATTATCATCTTTGATGAAGCTACTGCAAATGTTGATCCGGAAAACGAAGACAAGCTGAAAGCAGCCATTGAAGCCCTTACTCAAAACAAAACCGTCATCATGATCGCGCACCGCTTGAAGACGATTCGTAATGCAAACCGGATTTTGGTACTGAACAAAGCAGGGATTGAGCAGTGCGGCACACATGATGAATTGATGCTGCAAGGAGGTCTTTATCGAGATCTTATCGAATCGAGAAGCAAGGCGGAAAGCTGGAGATTCGCAAATTAAAGTTTGGAACTAACAACAACATCTTCGACATAAAAATTGGTATATGCAATTTTAGGTTATGGGATCATGATTCCGATTACTCTGATTGCAGGGATTGTCTGCGAGCTGATTATTGGAAAGATACATGTCATCTGCCTTTTCTCCAGAACAAGCAGCACATGTGGAGACTATAGCGTTGCTACAAAAGACCAATACCTGAAAATCCTTCATTAGTAGCTGCAAAGCTACTAATGAAGGATAAATTTACAGAAATAGATGCCAAGGAAACTTATAGAGCAAAATCAATTAAGGGAAATGTTTATAACTGGAATACAGTAATAGGGGATGGTTGCAGAATCATCCTTTTTTGTGCAAAAACGAAGAACTTTGTATATTGCATTTTGATATTAGGCTCCCAGTATCAGTGAAGAATCACAGTCTTCAACATCATAATGATGGAAAGAAAGTCTATCTTGACAAAATAGCTCTATATGATTATAACTATGTTCATAGTTATATAGATACTAAACTTCAGATACAAGTTACAAAAATAAGAAGGTATGGTTATGGCCACAAAAAATATTTATGTTGCAGAAGCTGATCTACACTTATTTGATGATGCTGCCAAGTACGCCGGAAGTGTTTCTGCCGCTGTGATACAGGCACTTCAGGACTTTCTAAGTGTTCAACACAACAAAAGCGAAGGATATGACAAGATTGAGTTAAACCTCTATGAAAAAGGGGTAAGAAGAAAGGTAATGTTCTATGGTATGGAGATTACTCGTGTAGAACGTCCGGTAGACGGTGGAATAAGGATTGACAAGATTTATAAAACTGCAAAAGAGCAGCTTGCGGTGGCAACCAAGGTTCGCAAGGAGCTTCCGAATTGGGCGAAAGGAAATCCACACGTATGGGAAAACCCGCAGTCTTGGTCACATGATTTTTGGAATCTGGGGGACAGAGTGTTAAACGTATATCCTGACATAGAGAGCCTAAAGGAAAAGGATGTGTATCTTGCCGAGTGCTGCGAATCTTCTCTTTCGGAAAAGCCTTATGAGTTTTTGGATATTTAGATTAGGCATAAATACTAGATTTATAGAGCTATAACAAGCAAATAATGAGATAGCTTTGTGTTTATAAAAGACACCCCCTAAAAAATCCAGCGTCAATTCACGCCGGACTTTCATTCACGTTCTTCCGTTTCGTAAGTCTACAATAAGCCCTTATTTACAGTGTTATTCTAAGCGACAGCCACCAAACTTTGTATCATTTTAAGAAATTCATCCTTCATCATCCTATGCATGAATCGTGCTTAATTAACATTTCCCACTTCACACCCTGAGTGCAAGGTGGATGCACTTAGCTCTTTTTTGAGCATAACAATTTCACTAGTCCTGTACTCTTCAACAAATCCATTCTTAAAAAACATCGTGACTGATGGATTGTCTATGGCGATATCATCATAGAGCTGCTTAATACCGTTCTGTTTAGCCGCGTTACACAGCAAATTTAATCCAATGCTGCCGTAGCCCATTTTTCTATATGGTGCGTAGACTATGACGTCTGCAAGATAAATATTCTTATCGCTATCAAAGTGATAGGCGACCTCTCCAATAAAATGACCGCCGCTATCCTTTAAATACCTGTAATAACGTTTATTCTCATGCTCTACAATCCAAAAATCATACCAGCCATGCCAAGTCTCTTTTGGGAAAGGAATTGTACCTCCCCATGCATGGTTATATGACATTGTTTCTTCGTCTGCCATCATCTTCTGACGAAACCCAAGATCTTTTAATGACGGTGTATAAAGAGTAATAAGGCTCTTGCATTCTTCTTTCATCAGTGGGCCACGCGTCTCTTTCTTATCTATTGAGAAATCATACTTAGTGCCATTAAACGTCTTCTTTGGCCTCCACCGTATCAATTTCAGCGGGCTATCCGCTTCAGTAGACAAACGTTTTCTACATGGAAGGTCTGTGGGAATAGATCCACCGGGGTCACACTTACTGGTTTGTATGAGCCAATCTCAACAAAGCGTTTAAGATCACGCGCTAGTGTTGCAGGATCACAAGAAACGTAGGCAATAGCACGTACAGACTGCCTGGAAAGTTGCTGTATCACTTCAGGAGCAAGTCCTGCACGAGGAGGATCAACAATAATCACGTCAGCATCTGTATCGGGGAATTCTCTGCCTGCGTCTCCGCCTACTGCGTCAACGTTATCAAGCCTGGCTAGCTCAAGGTTGCGGCGAAGATCTCTAACGGCAGGACCATAGGCTTCAACAGCAGAAACAAATCCTGCGCGTTTTGCGAGGGGAAGTGTAAAGGTTCCTGCTCCACAATAGAGGTCCATAGCTTCGTCATCTGGCTGAACATCCAAACCAGAAAGTACAAGCTCAATGAGTTTCTCGGCACCTTTAGTGTTGACCTGGAAAAACGAAGGTGCAGAAAGCAGCATCTTCTGGCCATCAATAAGCTCGCTCCATGAGCCAGAGCCGCTCAGGCGCTCAACTCCTACAACACGGCGTGCCTTACTTGGACCTTTGGTCATAACGCGGACAACACTTGTTGCTTTTACGGCGTCACCCAAAACGCGGGCTATTTGTGTGCGTGGGAAGCTGCTCGGAGCGGTCCAGAGCGCCACTTCAAGCTCTTTAGTGCGTCTAGACACTCTGATGCCAATACGTTCTATATCAAGCTCGTGAGATCCCGAGAGATAGGAGAGGGCGCCGCTTACGGCACCAACAGCCTTCTGGTTGCTCTTATCTAAGAGCGGACAGTCTTTAATGCGAACAATGTCTTGTCCATTAGGTGCATACATGCCTACCAGGGTTTTATTGCCATTGCGCTTAAACGCCAGTTCAATTTTATTGCGATAGCCCCATGGTTCGCCGGGGGAAACAATGTCTTTTACCAGCTCAGATACATCGTCGTGTGAAAAATGCCCAATGCGTTCAAGAGCAGATATCACGCCGTTGCGTTTCTCGACAAGTTGCTGCTCATAGAGCATGTTACCCCAAGGGGTGGCACCCGTGAGCACCACAAAGGGATTAGGGCGTGGCTCTCTGAACGCAGATGCTTCCAAGACCTTTACAAGTTGACCGCGAGAAAACCTGTCTGTGTCCTCGGTAATCTGTGCGCTGATAGTATCTCCAGGGACGGCGCCACCAGAGATGAAGACTGTTTTTCCTTCTGGAGTATGAGCGATGGCATCTGGACCGTAGCTCATACGTTCAACATGTAAGGTGAGCTCAGACACTTAGTAGACCATTCCCATTGCTTCGCGAACCTCGTCGAGTGTTGCGTTGGCAATAATGTTTGCACGAGCGTTTCCGTCATGGATGATGTCGCGAATAAGGTCCGGTTGAGCTGCAAACTCTGCACGCTTCTGACGAATTGGCTCAAAGTAGGTGTTAACAGCATCGATGACGTAAGCTTTAAGAGCTCCGCCGCCACCCATGCCAATCTCATCAGCAATTTCTTTTGGATTACGACCAGTACAAATACCAGCAGTGGTAAGCAATGCAGAGACGCCAGGACGATTGTCTGGGTCAAAGGTAATCATGCGCTCTGAGTCAGTCTTGGACTTCTTGATAAGCTTGGTAGTTTCTTCGGCTGTCATAGAAAGCGAGATTGCATTGCCATAAGACTTACTCATCTTGCGTCCATCAAGACCTGGAATCAATGGGGTAGAGGTGAGAAGGCCAGAAACCTCTGGGAACACCTTGCCGTAGCGCTCATTAAAGCGACGGGCAATCTTAGAGGTAATCTCAATGTGAGGCAGCTGATCGCGACCAACAGGAACAATATTTCCTTTACAGAAGAGAATGTCGCATGCCTGGTGGACAGGATAGGTGAGGAGAAGACCTGTGAGAGCATGTCCAGATGCTTCCTGCTCTGCCTTAACAGTTGGATTTCTATGAAGCTCGGACTCGGTAACAAGCGAGAGGAACGGTAGCATGAGCTGGTTGAGAGCTGGAACTGCAGAATGTGTGAAAATCATAGTCTTTTCTGGATCAATTCCGCAGGCCAGATAATCAATAACCATATTGTAGACATTGTCTGCAATATGCTCAGTGGTGTCTCTGTCTGTAATGACCTGGTAGTCAGCAATAATAATATTGGTATGAACACCAAGATTTTGGAGTCTTACGCGCTCAACAATAGTGCCAAAGTAATGACCAAGGTGAAGTCTTCCGGTAGGACGATCCCCTGTAAGCATGTTGTACTTTCCTGCATGCTCGGCTAAATCAGCCTGGATTTCATCAGAACGGCGAACGGCTGCTTCATAACTGCCTTCGTTTGGCATAATGACTCCTTGAAGTAAATTAATGCGTGAACTAAGTAAGTTTACCGCATTCCAAGCTATGGTTTAAATAATGAGTTACTAATCGCCGAAAACGATACGCCGACTTTCGTCGGCGTATCTAACAAGGATGCTGTCATGCTTTTACTTGATGACTACTAATATTAGCTTTTTTCGTTTGACAGCATCCTTGTGTTATCAATTTGCTTTTTATAATTGCTTTATTAACTAAAGCAATAATTACAGTCATAAGTATCAAGATGAAGGTCCATAGAAGCGTTTCGAGACAAACTTCAAAATACGAAATTCTTCCAGACTTAAATACATCTGTGGTAGGGAAGATTTCTAAGGCTCCCACTATTGACTTAGAATCCAAATACGTGAGTGGTATCCATTTGATAATTGACTGTTGAAAGTCTCGAGTTAAGAAATATTTTGGATAAAACGGGATGCATAACAAGGTTAAGACTATTAGAAGAGAAATAGTTGGCTCTTTAGAAATAGTCAATAGCAATTCATAGAAGGTGATGACTAGAATTGAAAATAAGAAAATGAGTATAAGCTGTGATGTGATTACTTGAAGTGCGGACGAATAAATAATTTCGCCACCTCTTCTAAATACTACAGGGTAATCTGGTTGTCCTAAACCATTACGAATCAGTGCATATAAGAGTAATGGCGCAATAGAAATAGCGAACGAGATAATACCTGTGAGAAGAATAGATAGGCATTTTGATATATGAAATCTTACAAAGGTTAGTTGCCTATTTCCCAATAGTTTATTTCTATGACTATTTTTTGCAGCGATGAATGAAAATATACCGATAGCCGCATAGATGGCTAATGGTGTTCTATTTAAAAACAGAGACGCCATCATTTCAATCAAAGGGTATTGTTGTACGTCTTTATAGAGTGCGCTATTTCCCAATCGCAAAAGATGCTCATAGTATAGTTGCTTAGCCTGCAAATCGTATATGGATTCTGCTGTTCGAAGCCCATTTTGCGCGTCTTCTAGTTGGTTATTTAAGAAATCTAAGTATCTTTGTACAAAATCTAAACTATCCTGACTGTTTGCCAGAGCATAGGTTATAGAGAGTTTTTTATCCAATTCAATCAAAATATCGTTAGAAATTCGTTGTTCTATTCCATTTTCGTATTCTCTCTTGTAATTTAAATAGGTTTCATTAAAAACTTCACGCAAATTCCAGTCTAAAAACCAGTTAGACATAGATGGTTGAATAAGAATAGAAGAAAAATAAACTGTTAAGACACATATTACTAGCCATGTGAAAGGGTGTTTCAACAACAGCTTTATATTAGATGTTAGGTGCCACATATAAGCTCCTTATTCAGTTGAGCAGTCAAACAACTTGTGATATAAAGACCTCGATTCTTTGCATGTATTTACTTGCTGTAGCGTTTTGTTTTTTATGAATACAAAGGAGTTGCACACTCTATCTAATTCTTCTGGCAAGTGAGAGGAAATGATAACGCAGGCACCATGCTCTGCCAGTGTTTGAATTAGATGTGAACTATACTCTGCATGTTGTATATCAAGTGCGTTGAGCGGTTCATCTAAGAGAATGTAAGGTGAGTGCGAAACAAAGGCCATAGCAAGCTGTAGTTGCATTTTCATTCCCTGAGAGAATTTGCTAATTCTTTGAGATTTTAGATTTAATGCGTCGAGCATTTTAAGGGGAGTGTCAAGATCAGCCTCTGATCTCCATATCTTTTTGACAAGTTCCAGGTGGAATTTTCCATCCATTGTTGGATATAAAATTGAATTATCTTCAGGTGAGTAATAGATCTTTTGAGCATAAATATCTGTATCGATAATTGATATTTCATCACAAGTTATTGCTCCTGATTTTAGTAAACCGATATCCCCATTTAGAGTTTTTAGCAGGGTACTCTTTCCAAAGCCATTTGGAGCCATAAGTCCGTAGACTCTCCCTGGCTTAAATGAAAAGGTAACATTGTTCAAGATGACATTGTCTTTATAGCCTATTGAAACATCATTGAGATTAAGCATTTTTTATTCCACCCACTAAGTCTGCTTGTAATAATTTTCTGAGTTTATTGATTCCGATAGTTATGAAAATAATTAAAACAGCCCATAGCATGAATATGAGTAACCCATATAAAGGTTGAGGTTGAGCATAGTCAATCTTGTTTGTAAAAAATTGAACATCTCCAACAAAGCCGACTATTGCACCAATATCCAAATAACCAATAGGGAGGTACTCAATCCACCCTAAAAGTAAATGGTGTGAAGAATGGTCTATTGCAAAGATAGATGAACAAATTACAAGCAAATAGAGAACTAGAGGAATAAGAAACTTACGGGTAATAGAGAATGCACAGATTAAAACTAAGGAGACAAACATGTTTGTTACCGCGGTATATGTAACAGACCATACGGCACACTGGAGAGCATTTGAAGTGTAAATGGTTCCTGCCTGAACTAGAACAACAGGGTAAGAAGTTAATCCAATTCCGTTACGTATCAATTCAATGGTAAACAAAGGAATATATGAGCAGAGACAGATGCTGGAAGCAATAATCGCAGATGCGCTAATACATCCAAAAAGACGCTGCAGGTAAGGTATTTGATCTTTTCCTAGAAGTTTTTCTCGAGAAGTGATTTGTGCTAAAGCAATGAAGGTTCCAATTGCTGGCAGAAATCTCAAAACAACAGGCAATCTATTTATTGAGTATGAAATTGAATGTATAGCTGGTAATTTACTTTCAGTTTCGTATTGATTACTTAATGGAACTTGCTGCATCTTTTGAGAAAATGCTTCCTGAGCTAAATAATAAAAGTCAGTATCATAAAGTCTAAAAGCTAAGCTGTTTGATGACACGAATGAATAGTAGGTTAAGCTTGCTTGATAGAATTTCTCGCTTGTTGTGGCAAGCTTAATATTTCCTAACAGCTCTATTTGCTTTTCAAGAGTTTTGAAGTTTTCCGATGAGCGCTGATCAGAGTCATAACTTTCCGCTTGTTTGACAAGATAGTCGTATTCATCGCTTACAACACCATTTCGAGCAAAATTTATGCTGTATGTATCTAGATTTGTAAAAACCGGAATTAGTAAAAGAGCCGCAAAAATACAGGTAGCAAGCCATAACAAAGGTTGCCTAATAGCTGTTTTGATAAGACTTTTGCAATACCACATATCTCCTCCTCAGATGAGAAAAGATAGGTGCTATTTTGTAAGAACTTTACTCTTATTTGTAATTTTTTACAATATATATTATTTTGGTAAAAGATTATCTAAGTAGAGGTATTTAACATCTACTGTTTTCCAAGCTTTTTGTGTTCAAGGGCACGAGCAATGAGAATTTGTTTGCGCAGCTCTGGAATCTTTTTTGCATCCATAGCAGGAGTATCGGCAAGCTTGTAAGGAATGCCTAGCTCTTCATATTTTTTTACGCCCATCACGTGATAGGGAAGTACGTCTAATCCAATAACATTATCCCAGTGAGCAATAATCCTACCAACACCAGCAAGTTCTTCTGCTGAATCAGTAATTCCAGGTACTACAACATGTCTGATAAGAACTTTAATACCCCTACGGTTGAGCTCATCACCAAACGCAAGCGGTCTTTCTGAGCCAACTTCACAAAGACTTATGTGGCCCTTTGGATCAGAGTGTTTGATATCAAGAAGCACTAAATCAGTGTTATCAAGTACGCGTTCAAATTTCTCTGGAGTATCTGGATTGTAGGCAACACCAGAAGAATCAAGACAAGTATGAATACGCCCACGAGGGTCATTATGCGCTGCCTCAAAAAGAGCTCCAACAAACTCTGGTTGGGCGAGTGGTTCGCCACCAGTAGCCGTAATTCCACCGTTTCTATAAAAAGCTCTATTGCGGTTAAAAGTGGCAAGAATTTCTTTTACTGATTTTTCTGTTCCAATACCAAATTGCCAGGTATCGGGGTTATGACAATAGGCGCAGCGCATGGGACACCCCTGGGTAAATACAACCAGGCGAGTTCCAGGGCCATCTACAGTACCAAAGGTCTCAATAGAGTGGACCCGCCCACAAACTGTGAGCGGGTCATTGAGATCCATGTGAGTATCAGAACAAGACATGGACAAGAAATCCTTAGAGAGCGTCGTGGAAGGTACGAGAAATAACGTCGTCCTGCTGCTCTTTGGTAAGGGAGTTGAACTTAACGGCGTAACCAGAAACGCGAATGGTTAGCTGTGGATACTTCTCTGGATGTGCCTGAGCATCAAGAAGCGTGTCCTTAGTAAATACGTTAACGTTGAGGTGATGACCGCCCTTCTCGGCATAGCCATCAATCATGTTTACCAGGTTGTCAATCTGCTCGGAAGCTACTTCGTTGGACTTCATGTGGTTCTCCTTACGAGTTTGTTGACGAGAAGAGACGTGTAGATAGATCTTCTCGCCAGGGCTTGTTATTTACGATCCTCAGCACCTTCAGCTGCGGATGGATCTGCCTCACAGGCGCAGTCAATCTTGTTCTCAATCTGAATGTCAAGATTCATGTCAGAGAAGTCGATGTGGTCAAGGTTAAGCTCACTGCCGTGGAAGTAGACATCGGAGCCCTTACCAAGAGCGTTAGGAATGATTGAGAAGGTATTGGAAATACCGTCCTGTGCGTCGTTGAATGGAAGCTTAGCAACGGAGGCTAGAGATGCAACCGCGCCATGAGTGTCACGTCGGTGCATTGGGTTAGCACCAGGAGCAAAAGGAACACCAGCACGACGACCATCAGGGGTGTTGCCGGTAGCTTTACCATACACAACGTTAGAGGTAATGGTCAGAATAGAAGTGGTTGGGACGGAATCGCGGTAGGTGTGGTTCTGACGAATCATCTTCATGAAGATCTCAACGATGTCATGAGCAATAGTGTCAACGCGGTCATCATCGTTACCGTATTTAGGGAAGTCTCCTTCAATAATGTAATCGGTGACAAGACCAGTCTCATCGCGAAAAACCCTTACCTTTGCGTACTTGATTGCAGAGAGGGAGTCAGCAACAACAGAAAGTCCTGCAATGCCTGTTGCAAACCAACGATGAACGTGCTCATCGTGTAAAGCCATTTGGATGCGTTCATAGCTGTACTTATCATGCATGTAGTGAATTGCATTAAGAGCGTTGACGTAAACGCCCGCAAGCCAGCGCATCATGTCCATATACTTAGAGAAGACATCGTCGTAATCAAGGTACTCGCCTTCAACCGCACGGTACTTAGGACCAATCTGCTCGCCGGTCTTCTCGTCACGACCACCATTGATTGCGTAAAGAAGGCATTTAGCAAGGTTTGCACGAGCGCCAAAGAACTGCATCTCTTTACCAATGCGCATGGAGCTGACGCAGCAAGCAATTGCGTAGTCATCGCCATGATAAACGCGCATAAGATCATCGTTTTCATACTGGATGGAGCTGGTGGTAATAGAAATCTTTGCGCAGTAACGTTTGAAGCCTACAGGAAGTTTGGTAGACCACAAAACGGTCAGGTTAGGCTCAGGGCTGGTACCCATGTTTTCAAGTGTGTGGAGCCAGCGGAAGCTGGACTTGGTAACCATGGAGCGGCCATCAATGCCAATGCCACCAATGGACTCAGTGACCCACTGAGGATCTCCGGAGAAGAGCTCGTTGTATTCAGGGGTACGGGCAAACTTGACCATACGAAGCTTCATAACCAGGTGGTCAACAATCTCCTGAATCTCAGATTCAGTGAAGGTACCACGAGCAAGATCGCGCTCTGCATAGATGTCCAAGAAGGTGGTGTTGCGACCAATGGACATTGCAGCGCCATTCTGCTCTTTTACAGCGGCAAGGTAACCCAGGTAGAGCCACTGAACAGCCTCTTTGAAGTTCTCAGCAGGACGGCTCAAATCAAAGCCGTAAATCTCACCAAGCTGCTTAAGCTCTTTGAGCGCACGAATCTGCTCAGAGAGTTCTTCGCGATGACGAATGGTCTTCTCGTCCATGATGGAGCCGGTACCATTTTTCTGATTTGTCTTGTCCGCAATAAGAGCATCAACGCCGTAAAGTGCAACACGACGATAATCGCCGATGATGCGACCACGACCGTACGCGTCAGGCAGACCAGTAATGATGTGGGAGTGGCGGCATTTACGCATTTCCTCGGTGTAGACATCAAAAACGCCAGCGTTGTGAGTTTTGCGACGATAGGTGTAGAAGTTAACAATCTCTGGGTCAACCTCGTAGCCATATGCCTTGCAGGCAGCCATTGCCATACGAATGCCACCGTCTACCATAAGGGCGCGCTTAAGTGGCTTGTCCGTTTGAAGGCCAACAATCTGCTCAAGTGGCTTCTCAATGTAGCCAGCCTCGTGGGAAGTGATAGTGGAGACCTGCTTGGTATCCATATCAAGTACGCCACCGTTTGCGGTTTCTTGAGCAAAGAGATCCATAACATCCGCCCAAAGCTTTGTAGTAGCCTCAGTTGGACCAGCGAGGAAGGAATCATCGCCATCGTAAGGGGTGTAATTCCTTTGAATGAAGTCTCGGACGTCAATTGCTTTTTGCCAGTTACCACCGACAAAGCCGCCCCAAGCCTCCTGTGCTGGTGTTTCCTGCATAACACACTCCTTTTTACATGGATTTTTGAGTCCATGTTCATGCTGAGCGTGTTGAGTGGAGCATGGCCGCTCAGCAGTTTACAAATAGCAATCTTGAGACTAATTTTGACAGCAGGTATGTCTTTGGACAAATGAAGTCAAATATTAGTTGCGACCTCTAACTTTACTCAATATGTAGTGCCAAACAAGTGACAAATACGCAATATTTTGACAAGTTAGAAAAGGTTTACATTTGCGCAGGTCAAGAATTTGCTAAAAAGAAAGCTATATAAAAATTGTTGAGAATTAGTCACATTTATTAAGACAGGTGTCTATTTCTTCTCAAAATGTCCACAGAATTTATTGGTATTCTTACATGACAGGGGAGGCATTATGGATGCTATAACATTAGAAAAACAACGCTTGCGAGAAGAACGTCTAGTAGCAAGAGAAACTCTTTCTGAACAAGAGAGAGCCAGACTTGATGACTGCATTACCCAGAAGCTTCTTGCATCCTCTGAATATGCAGAAGCAGCTACTGTTTTAACGTATGTTTCTGTTTCATCTGAAGTTTCCACCAGGATGTTTATTGACTGCGCATTGTGCGACGGTAAAACGGTGGCGGTACCTCGTTGTCTACCTGGACATCGTTTAGAGTTTGTTGCT
This sequence comes from uncultured Atopobium sp., assembly GCA_938045565.1. GTDB lineage: Bacteria > Actinomycetota > Coriobacteriia > Coriobacteriales > Atopobiaceae > Lancefieldella. The sequence continues at coordinate 144,885 of CALIAZ010000002.1, read as the reverse complement.
ATTAGGTCATTAGATCAGCTTGTTCCGGCTCCTTTTAGTTTGCTTGAGCCAGCAAGAGACCTATCTGCTTTAACAGAAGGTCAGATGAGCAATACGATTTGCATCGTTCCTGCATTACTTGTTGATACAAAAGGGTATCGACTAGGTTATGGCGCAGGATTTTATGACCGATTCTTGTCAACGTATTCTGGCAAGAAAATCTGCCTTGCTTACCAGCAAAATTTGAGTAAGACAGAGCTTCCTCATACAGAATTTGACGTTGCCGTAGATATGGTAATAACAGAATCAGACGTACTTACGTGTGCATAAAAAAATCTGCTGTAACTTTGCCGTTACGGCAGATTTGTGTTTCTCGCCAGATGGCTATAAGGAGCAACTTATGCTTCATCTTTGAGATGAGTTGCCATCAGCTGGATTGCTTCTCTGTAGCTGTCAATTCCTTTACCAGCAACTGTAGCAAAGCACGCATCTTTTATATAAGAAATGCGTCTAAAGTCTTCTCTGGTAGAGATGTCTGTTAGGTGAACCTCAATCATAGGGATTTGCACCGCTAGTGCTGCGTCGAGCAGGGCAACTGAGGTGTGCGTATAGGCAGCAGGATTGATGATAACGCCATCATAGTTACCCAGTGCATCCTGAATTGCATCAACTAAATCGCCCTCGTGGTTTGATTGATAGCAAACGCAATCCGAGAAACCTTGAGACTGCGCCTCTGCCTTACAGGCCTCAATAAGGGTTCTGTAGTCAGCTTTTCCGTAAATCTCTGGCTCACGAATACCCAACATGTTGATGTTTGGGCCATTAATGATGAGAAGGCGAGGAGATTCGAGGTCATCCTCATAGTCATCTTCAAAGTCGTCTGCGTCTAAACCAGAAACAAGGCCGTCAAAGTCTTCTTCATCCTGATCAAGAGTACTTTTTTGAGCTAGCAGAGAGATTAGCTCGTCCACCTCTTCATTGTGTTGAGCTGGGTTATCTGAGCGCTTCTCGTCTAACGAACAAAAAGTCTTTTCTGGCTCACCCAAAATGCAATTAAGGGCATCGTTTACCTGACAGACAAGATTGGGTCCAAAAACTACCTCAAGGCCGTTTGATCCCTTTCCTACAATGCCAAGAACGCCAGTGGCAGTGGCTAACTGTTCATGGTCGATAAGCGTCATATCATCAATAGAAAGACGAAGTCGCGTCATGCATACTTCGTTGTGCGTTAAGTTTTTTGAACCGCCTATTGCATTAAGAATCTCGTGAGCAATAGCATTGCTGTCCATTGGATATCTCCCCAAATACGACCAAACATCAAATACTTAACTGTTTGACTGGACGTAACATCCTTGAAGTTTTCTGAAAACAAACCTACGAAGTATAAGTATAGGGGCTTTAACGTGCCTATATCCAAAGTCTCTTGACCGTCCGGTGAACGGTTGAAAAATAACTGTAAACGTTTTCTGTTATTTAAATGCTGTGGCGAGAAGACCTTTGGCATTTGCGTCCGGACTACCAAGACAAGAAAAAGTTATATCTGCCCATGCTTCATAGAGAGGCAACCGCTCTGCAGCAAGCTCTTGTATGCCAACACTTTGTGAGAGAGGTCTTCCTGCAATAGCCAATTGCTCAAGGGGACGGGTCAGATAGACTAGCTTTCCATTTTGACGGAGGAGCTGGTAGTTTGAAGGGGTGACAACTACGCCACCTCCGCAAGAGATTACTGCACCGCTCATGCTAGAAATCTCTTGTATTACCTCATGCTCTAGACGTCTAAAAGCTTTTTCTCCGTGTGTTTGTAGATAGGTTGACGCGTCACAATGAGCTTTCTGTTTGATGAGAAGATCTGTGTCTATCCAGGAGCGATTAAGGAGTTTTGCTAGAGCTTCTCCCGTAGAAGTCTTTCCAACTCCTGGCATGCCAATAAGCACAATGTTTTCTTTTGAGGCATGGAGCTCACGCGAGATATTTTCTATCTGAGAGTCTGATGCTTCTTGGCTTAAAAAGAGTGAGCTGGCCTTAGCCGCTTGAGCCACCAGCATTTTTAAGCCATTTGCATTGAGTATTCCGAGGCTTTCTGCATCTAAAAGAAGCTGAGAGCGTAGCGGATTATAGATAAGATCAATCACGCATTGCAGGGAAGTAAATGAAGCTAGCTCCTCTTTGGTAAGAGGGGAGACGCCAGCGTGAGGAGACATTCCTACTGGCGTTGCATTGACGAGAAGATCAGCGTCATAGTGGAGTTTAAGCTGGTCGTAGGAAATTGTGCAGTCAACGTATGTTGAACTTACGTGAGGGTTTCTGGAGACTCCCACAACATACGCGCCGCCTTTTTTAAGCGCATAGCAAACTGCCTGGCCAGCACCACCAAATGCTCCCAAAACAATTACTTTCTTGTGGCTCAAGTTGACCTTGAGGCTTTTAACCAGATACTCAAAGCCATACACATCTGTGTTGTCTGCTGCTATGTGTCCATTCGCTTCTTTTATCAGTGTATTTGCTGCTCCTATAGCTTGAGCATCCTCAGAAACTGAGTCCGCAAGAGCGTAGGCATTCTTTTTGTAAGGGATGGTAACGTTCAAACCACGCCAAGGTTGGCCTTTAAGAAAGTCCTTTAGCTCCAAAGCGGAAAGCTCATGAAGCTGGTAGGGAAATGACCCCAACTTTTTATGAATTTCTGCCGACCAGCTATGAGAGAGTTTCTCGCCAATAAGCCCAAAAGGAGCAAGAGGAGCTGTAGGGCTACTTGAGGTTTGTTGCTCAGTTTTAGAGCTCATGAGATGACTCCTGAACTGCTTTTGCAGCGTTCATCAAAACCTCAAGTAACTCTAAAGCATACGGTTCAAGTTCTGGAGAAACAGAGGTTTTAACCTGGTCTTTTTTGACATCTTCTCGTGAGGAATCTAGAACAGAGAGCCCGTGCTCCTTCTTATAAGTGCCAATCTGTTTGGCAACTGTAAGTCTTTGCTTAAAGAGGGCAAAGATCTGTGCATCAATCGAATCTATTTCCTGGCGAAGCGTCTCTAACTGATTAGTCATTGTGATATCCGTTCTGCTCAGAGGGCCAGGAATACAAAGTATCGAGAAGAGCTAGTGCAAATGCGCTTTCAACGCAGGGAACCGCACGCAAAACTGCAGTTACATCATGTCTTCCTTGAACCACAAGCTGCTCTGGTTCCATAGTTTGAAGGTTAACTGAATGTTGAGAAAGTCCAAAGCTCGAGATAGGTTTTAATGCACACCTAAACCAGATAGGAGCTCCTGTTGAGATTCCACCCAGAATTCCTCCCGCATGATTGGTGGTTGGTACAACGGAGTCGTTACGCACTTCGTAAGCATCATTGTTTTCGGAGCCAAGTAAATTGGCAACATCCATACCGCTGCCAAATTCTATGGCTTTAACAGCGGGAATACCAAAGACTGCGGCAGAGATGGTATTTTCAAGCCCATGGAAATGAGGACATCCTATACCTGCAGGTACGCCTATTGCCGCACATTCTATGATACCGCCAACAGTATTTTTCTCTAAGCGCAGTTGTGTAAGGAGCGTGCGGGTTTTCTCGCCAGCTTGAGCATCGAGGAAGGGAAGTGCTTGAGGGTTAGCTTGTAGCAGCTGATCTATTTGGCGAGCAAGCTGCTTGTTGGCCTCAAGTGAGTTGTCTACAAGCTCAAGGGGAGTATCGTTGATGTTCTTTATTTTGAACACATGAGCCGCAATGGAGATGCCCTGAGCACGTAAAATCTGGAGCGCTATGCCTCCCGCAATACAAAGAGGGGCCGTTAAGCGAGCGGAAAAATGTCCTCCACCCGTTTGTTTATAGGAGTCTCCCCATTTTGCCCAGGCAGAAAAATCGGCATGTCCTGGTCGTGGAACAAGCTTTGTAGCTGCGTAATCTTGTGGCCGAACGTTAGTGTTAGGCAGCTCCACCGTGAGCGGGGAGCCATCTATAATGCCCTCTGCTGAAATTCCAGAGATAAACTGTGGATTGTCAGTCTCTTTGCGCGGAGTATCCCATGGATGCGACGGAGATCTTCTTTGAAGAAATGTCTTGAGAGCTGCAAAATCAACGGTAAAACCAGCAGGTAAACCTTCAATGGTGCAGCCGATTTTTGGAGCATGAGACTCGCCAAAAATAGATACTTTTACTGTTGTCCCAAAAGTTGAGGTCATCATTTATGACTCCATACTGTGGCAGACGCCACAGAGCTGCTTAAAGTGGTCAAAGAAAAGCGGATACGACTTATTGATTGCCTCGGCGCGGGTGATGACAACAGGACCTGTTGCATATGAAGCTAAGATAGTTGCCATCATTACAATACGATGATCATTGCATGAGTCCACAACGCAGCTGATGGGCTGTTTTCCTCCCGTGATAATAAGCTCCGTTTGATCTTCAGAGAGCTCAACGGTCACATCAAATGCCCTAAGTGTGCTGCAGATGCTTTGGACACGATCGGACTCTTTGAGGCGCAGGCGCTGAATGTTTGTGAGCTTGCTAGTTCCAGGAATAAACGCAGATAGCGCAGCAAGTACTGGAGCAAGGTCACACACTTCGGAGACAGAAATAGTAAACGGACGCAGGTGATCCATCATACAGGCTGCGCCTTTTTGCTGGCGAGAAACACGTGCGCCCACAAGCGATAACGCGGCCAAAATAGCCCTGTCTCCCTGGACGCTTTGCATAGAGAGTCCTGTGACCTCTATACCTTGATCAATGGCTCCTGCGGCAAGCCACGGAGCGGCGTTTGACCAATCTCCCTCAATTGAATAAACGCCTGGACAGACATAGTGTTGCGGTTCAATGGTATAGGTGGTTCTCGAGGCATCAAACGTGGCGGTAACGCCAAAATCTTGCATGACTTGTTTGGTTATAGCCAAATAGTCTTTTGACTGGATAGGTCCTGTAATTTGAATAGTTGAAGAGTTGCTCAACAAAGGTAAAGACAGCAAAAGCCCAGATATAAATTGAGAAGAAATATCTCCTGGTAGCTCAAACGAACCACTCGTAAGCTGACCTGAAACCTCAAGGAACTTCTCGTCCAACCAGGTAAAAGACATGCCATGAGCAGAAAGCTCTGAAATAAATGGATCAAGAGGTCGTGAGAAGAGTCTTTCTTCTGCAGAAATTGTGGCGTTTATGTTCAGCGCGCCCAGAAGGGGGAGTAAAAACCTGAGCGTGGTGCCAGATTCTTTACAGTTAAGCTGCACGCTTTGAGGGCGATTTTGCTCTTTTGCAGGGACAACCCTAAATCCCTGTTTAGTCCTAGCGATAGTTGTGCCTAAAGCTTTAAGACAATCAACGGTTACTTGAATGTCCTCTGAGATGTAAGGACAGGTAATGTTTGTAGTACCGTTCGCAAATGAAGCACAGATGAGCGCCCGATGAGCGCATGATTTGGACGGGATTGCCTCTACCGTTCCAAATAAATCATGAGGTGTTATTGAAACATCCATACTGTGTACGCTCCGTATCTAATTCTTTGATGTAAGAATACCGCAGTTGAGCGTGAGAGAAGGATATGGTTAAAATGTTTGAAGATTAAAGGAGGAAGCAAGTGAATAAGCCTTTTAGTGCCGTAACTCAGGTTTTACGTGGTTATACATACAATCAGGTTAAAGCTGTAGTTGAGGTTCTTGTTGATTCTCCTGTACATAACGTTGAAGTAACTATGAATACGCCAGAAGCTGCTGTGTTGATTCAGAAACTATCAAGTGAATATGGCTCTGATATCAATATTGGCGCCGGTACAGTGCTTACTCTTGAAGAGTTACACATTGTCCGTAAAGCTGGTGCTACATTTGTTTTAGCTCCAACACTGCTCTCTGAAGAGATGTTTGACTACTGCAAAGAGCATGAGATCTTGAGTGTTCCGGGAGCGTTTACGCCAACAGAGATTGCTCATGCATTTGCCCTTGGTGCTGACATTGTCAAAGTATTCCCAGCAAATGAGGTTGGCTATGGGTATGCTAAGAAGGTATGTGAGCCTCTAGGAAACTTGCCTCTTATGGCTGTTGGTGGCGTTACAACAGACAATGTTGCTGAAGTATTTGCTGGTGGATATGCCTATGTGGGAACTGCAAATGGTATCTTCAACAAAAATGACATCTTAGCTGAAGATAAGACTGCCCTAAAACAGTCAGTACGCAAGCTTGCAGAAGAGCTAGAGCGTTTAGGGCGTTAATCTTCTTTTGCCGACTCAATAAGTTGTTTAAGCTCTGTAAATGACTTGCGCTCTATGCGTACATCACCAATACCGTAGATGAGTGCCACATCAATAGAATCCACATGGCTTTTCTTGTCATGAAGTGCCGTAGAATAAAGCTCTTCTACATCAAATGATGTGCTGGTAGGAAGCCCATAAGACTGCGTAAGCTCAGCGATGCTCTTTGCGTCTTCATAAGAACAAAGACCAAGTTTGAAGCAGGCTTTTGCCATCATGGCCGTTCCAGCAGCAACACAGGAACCGTGTCCAAGCTCAAAGTTGCTAAGCGTCTCAATAGCATGGCCAAGTGTGTGGCCCAGGTTGAGCAGTTTTCTTGATCCTGCTTCTTTGAAGTCTGATTCAACAACTGATTTCTTTATTTCAATGCACGCTCGAATGAGCTCTTGTCTGCGCGACACATCGATGACCTGCATGGGGTTTCTCGCCAAAGAGATTTTATTGAAGAGCTCATGTCCAGAAAGTACTCCGTATTTAATAAGTTCTCCGTAGCTATCCTGTAAAAGTGGCGCAGGGATAGAATTCAGCAGCTCAAGGTCAACAATAACTGCCCTGGGGTTATAGAAGGCACCAACAAGATTTTTGCCAAAAGGCAGGTCAATGGCAGTCTTTCCACCAATTGAAGAGTCAATCATGGCCAAAAGCGAGGTAGGGATGTGTACGAGCGCGCAACCGCGCATGTAGGTAGCCGCAACGAATCCTGCAAGGTCTCCGATAACTCCACCGCCAAGGCCAACCACAATGTCTTCTCGTGTAAAACGATGTCCTGCAAGAATGCTTACCAGCTTTTGATACGACTCAAATGATTTTGCGTGCTCACCTGTGGACACTGTGGCAGTGGTAACAGAGTAGCCAGCTGACTCTAACGAGGCGAGAAGTTCTGCGCCATAGAGCTTGTTCAAATCTGGATGAGTGACCAAAAGAATCTTTGAACCTGATGTGAGCGAGCGAATGAGCTTACCGGCTTGTGCAAGCAAGTGATGTCCTACATAGATTTGATATGAGTCAGATGTTAGGTCAACAGAAATAGTATTCATGAGCTCCTCAATTGCTGGTTAGCTTCATTTTAGCATGGGAAAATACTAGAAGAAAATTACGCAAACCGTTACAAAAGGCAGTAAGTAGGCTGGGGTATACTTATGCACCATGACTCCGTAGCTCAGTGGATTAGAGCGTTTGCCTCCGGAGCAAAAGGTCGTGGGTTCGAAACCCACCGGGGTCACCACATGCAAAAAGCCGGCCATCACTGACTGGAGATTGTTTATATGTCATTGCAGGGTACTGAAGGCAAGACAAGAGTGCGTTTAGAAGAAACGTATGAAGGCCTGACATCAAAAGAAGTTGCAGAAAGAGTTTCTGCAGGTAAAGTTAACACTAATACAGACGTCAAAACTAAATCTATTGCTCAGATTATTGCAGAGCACAGCCTCACGCTCTTTAACATAGTTAATGTTTTGATGGCGCTCCTTGTTGTTGTAACAGGACAGTACAGAAATGCGCTTTTCATGAGCGTAGTTCTTGCAAACCTGGTCATTGGCATTGTGCAAGAGATTCGTGCAAAACGTATGATTGACCGACTGTCTCTAATGACGGCTCAGAGTGTTTGTGTCATTCGTGATGGCAAAGATACCTTCATCAAACCTGACGAGCTTGTCATTGACGATCTTGTGCGCTTAAAGACAGGCGATCAAATTCCTGCTGACAGCATTCTTGTGTCAGAGCACGTAAGCGTTGACGAAAGCCTTCTTACTGGTGAGGCAGAGCCTGTGCAAAAAACCGCAGGAGATGAGCTTCTTTCGGGCAGTTTTATCGAGAGAGGCAGTCTTGTTGGTAAGGTTTGTCGTGTTGGCCAGGAAGGCTACGCTGCACGTATTAACGCAGAAGCAAAGTTTGTTAAAGAGATCAACTCAGAGATTCTTACCACCATTAAGTCGATCATCCGCGCAGGCTCCATTGCGCTGATTCCGTTGGGTATTGGCCTGTTTGTCCGTACGTATTTCATCGGCCATGCCGATTTAAACGAAGCACTTCTTTCGATGATTGCTGCAGTTATTGGCATGATTCCTCAAGGACTTGTTCTTCTCACCAGCTCGGTGCTTGCTATTGCAACTATTAGACTTGGCCAGAAGAATGTTTTGGTTCAGCAGCAATACTGTATTGAAACGCTGGCACGCGTAGATACTCTTTGTTTGGACAAGACAGGTACTATCACCACGGGAAACATGGAAGTTGCTCGTGTTCTGGATGCTTCGTTTAAGCCAATTACTGAGGCTGCGGGTGCTCTGCAAGCGGCTGTAAACGTTGTCGGCGCAAATAAAGACGATGCCAACGACACGGCTACAGCAATTCTTGCGTATGCATCCAAGCAGGGGATTCAAAGCAAGCGTCCTTCTCGCGTTGTGGCGTTTTCTTCCAAGCGAAAGTACTCTGGCTGTGTGACTGAGGACGGAGAGGCTTTTGTTATCGGTGCAGCTCAGTTTGTGCTTGGTCCTGAGGCGGCAGATGTAATTGCAGGCTCCGATGCCTTTGCATCCATTGAACGCGTGCTGGTTGCCTGCCGTGTTGACGGCTTTGATCAAAACGACGCATTGCAGGGAACACCTCAGCTCCTGGGTTATGTGGTGCTCAGGGACCAGATTAGAGAGACCGCTCCACAAACCATTGCGTACTTCCTTGAGCAAGGCGTTGATCTGCGTGTTATTTCGGGCGACGACCCTCGTACTGTCTCTGCTATTGCTGAGCGCGCGGGAGTCCCTCATGCCGACGGTTGGGTAGACGCAACTACGCTGCACACAGAAGCAGATATTGCTGCAGCTGTCGAGAAGTACCACGTATTTGGTCGCGTTACGCCAGAACAGAAGCGTGAGCTTGTAATTGCACTCCAGAATCTTGGCCACACCGTTGCTATGACTGGCGACGGCGTAAACGACATCTTGGCTCTGAGGCAATCGGACTGCTCTATCTCTGTTGCTTCAGGTTCTGCAGCAGCTAGAAATGTTGCAGAGATTGTTCTGGCAGACAACGATTTTGCGCACATGCCAGAAGTTGTTGCTGAAGGTAGACGCTCTATCAATAACCTTCAGCGCTCTGCTGCGCTCATTCTTGTTAAGACGGTTTACACTGCAGCGCTTGCGCTCTATTGCATCATTGCGCCACCTTATCCTTTTATTCCTGTTCAGATGTCACTTTTGTCATTTGCAACCGTTGGCCTGCCATCGTTTGTGTTGGCGCTTGAGCCAAATCACGACCGCGTAAAGGGCAACTTCTTGGTCAACATTTTGCGTAAGTCACTGCCAGCTTCTATTGCGGTTTCCATCACGCTTGCGCTCCTTATGACTGCAGGTCATCTGTTTAAGCTCAACTTGTCTCAGGTATCTACGATGGCGCTTATCACCACCGCAACAGTTGGTTTTGCGCTGCTGAGAAGAATCTCTTTGCCGCTTACCAAGCTCCGCATTGCACTTCTCGTTGTATGCATAGCCATTGTTGTTGGTGGATGCACGGTGGCACAGGACTTCTTCCGTATTGCGCCTCTCACCCCACGCATCTTGCCATACTTGGCACTTTGTCTGGTGATTTCCGTTATCATCTTCAACAGAATTTCTGAGCGTTACATTCACAACTATACAAAGGATCGATTCTTTGACCTGGTTGTGAGATTAATGGGAGGAAAGTCAACTTATAGCTCTTCTGCTGATATAAACGATTAAACTGAAGCACAAGCAAAGAGTTGTGGAGGGTGTATGCGTTGTCCAAACTGTGGATCTGAGGTCGATGAAGGGGCTTTAACTTGCCCTCATTGTCAGATTGATCTAAGTTTGACCCAAAGGATTCCTGTCACTCAAGCTCACTGGTGCCCTCATTGCGGCGCCTTGGTGCCTGCTGCTGCAGAAAGCTGCCCCAAGTGCGGCCTCCCTCTGCCACAAGCGGTGCCAGCTGCTCGTCCTGCTCGAGCCATTAGACCCACGCGCAACATCTCGCTCCCAGAGATTGACGCCGCTCCAGCGCCTGGCGAGAAACACGATCCACTCGCAGACGCAGACCCTAATGCATCATCTTCTGCTGCAGCTGATCCTACTGTTTTGCAACAAATGCCAGCCGACAACGCTGACCCAGACGCCACCAGCGCGTTTGCCTCGGTAAGTCGCAGGCCAGCTCCTCGTTTTGAGTCTGCAATTCCTTCCGAGCCTTCAAAAGAGAACCTTCCTGAGGCAGAAGGAATCCCTCGCACGCGCGTTATTCTGCTCTCAGCGCTTCTTGTCACAACGCTGGTAGTAGCTGCAATCTTTATCATTACGCACCCGTGGGACCCACAGGCAACCGATAATCGTGCAAAGGTTGAGGCTCCAGTCTCATCTACTCCTACTACCACTCCTGTTACACATCTAACGGGTCAAGACACTAGTGCAACTCAGCAAAATACAAGTTCAGATGCTGTTTTTGATGCACTTGATAGCGATTATCAGAAGCTGGGAGATCTCTCAAAGCGCCTTGATGATAACGAGAAAACCTTTGATCAGCTTGCCATTACCGGCTCTGATCAAGAGCGTGCTGATGCTCAGCAGGAAGCAGAGCAGTTATCGCTGGATATCAGTAATGTTATCTCTGACCTTTCAAGCCTTGATGACTCCAATGGAAACTATCGTCAGACCATTGAAAATCTTACTAAGCTTGGCAACTGGCTCCGTAATCGCTCTGACGCTTTGAGTGAGGGATGGAAGCGCTCTGTAGCTTCTTCTAATCCTTCTCAGGACAAAGAGAATATCTTGGCACCAGTCGATAACATCAGAGACTCAAGTGGTTCCAGCTCATACCAGAAACTTTTTGATGAAAATTACGTGAATTGGAAGCCACAAAAGCAGTAAATCTCTACCGTTCAGCTGCTTTAATTTCAAAAATCTCATCATACTGGTAAAATAATTAGGTTAGAAAAGAAGTTCTTTATTACTAAGGGTTTCTCGCGTTTTCTTCTTCTCTTAGATGTAAAGAAGCTTGGAGGAATTATGTTTGGACTTGATCCATTGTATACGCCAGAGCGCCAGGTAACTGGTACTGAGGTAGCTGTCTTTGATACCAACAAGGGAATCATTAAGGTTCAGCTTGACGGTAAGGGCGCACCTATTCATGTAGCAAACTTCTGCGAGCTTGCAGAGTCTGGCTTCTATGACGATACCAAGTTCCATCGTCTTGTCCCTGGCTTTGTTCTTCAGGGCGGAGACCCAAATACTCGTGAGATGAGTGTTGAGGATGTTATTTTTGGTAATCCTGGTCCTGATGGAATCCCTGGTACTGGTGGTCCTGGTTATCGCATCAAAGAGGAGTTCACCACCAATCCTAATAACTTTCATGTTGACGGCGCGCTTGCTATGGCTCGTTCTCAAGATCCAAATTCCGCGGGTTCGCAGTTCTATTTCTGTCTTGGTCCACAGCATGGCTTGGATTCCGGTTACACCGTATTTGGCACAACTGTCGAGGGAATGGATGTCATTTCCCAGTTAAAGGTTGGCGATATCGTCAATTCCATTAGAATTGAAAACGCTTAAAGCCAAGTCGCACAGACTCTTGGAGGATATTGTGAATCAACAGGCATTTGAGTTAGGTAAATCTGCATATGATCAGGGCGACTGGTTTGTAGCTATCAGTCAGTTTGATGCGGCTAAAGAGCCAGGAGAGGTAAACGGTCAGATTGACCACCTGCTTGGTAACGGGTATATGAAGCTTGGCCAGTTTGATTCTGCCGCTTCTGCCTATAAGTCAGCACTTGCTGATACGTCATATGGCAAGGTTGGCGCACTCTCCACAAACCGGGGTCGCGCTCTTCTGGCTGCCGGTAGGGTACAGGAGGCAATTGCTGCCCTTACTAACGCTGTCCAGGACGTCTCTTACGCAACTCCTTATAAAGCACAGCTTGCCCTTGGTTCTGCTTATGAGAAAATCGGTGATATTCGCAACGCCGGTATTGCTTATAGAAACGCTGCAGTAGACGAGAAGAACCCTAATCCTTCATCTGCTCTTTGTAGTCTTGGTGCATGCTTTATGGGTCTGAACAGACCTGTTGATGCAGTTGAGGCGTATCGCACTGCTCTTGATTTTGCTAATCCTTTGGAGAACTCCAATAAGATTTATGCAGATCTTGGCCTTGCGTATGTTGCGGCTAATCGCATGTCTGAGGCAGTTGATGCCTTTACTCACGCAAGCGCAGATGGCAGCTTTGTCCTGTCTAATCAGCAGCAGTCTGCTTTTGATGCTGCTCGTAAGGCAATTACTGCAATGACTTCTGGTAAGCCATCTGAGACCGATGCCTTCCTTCAGGCAGCTGGTTATGGTGCCTACGATCCACTTGATCCTACAGGTATGTCTGGCGAGCTCATTCCTTCTGCAGAAGATACTGGTTTCTTCCAGATTACTGAGCAGGAGATAATTGAGCAGGACAAGAAGGACAAGAAGATTAGGCGTAAGCATCGCCACACCGGCCTTAAGGTATTTATTACCATTCTTATCTTGCTTATCTTGGCTGTTGCTGGTGCCGGTTATGCTTATTACCGTGGCTATGGATGGCCAACCCAGCAGTCTGTTGTTCAGGATATTTTCAACGCTAAGGCACAGGGCACTGATATTGATCGCTATGTCTCTAGTTCTGTTTCTAGCACCACGCTTCAGCAGATTTCTAACAGCCTTCCATCAAGCTCTGCTGTCACCATCAACGGTGTTGATCAGAGTATGACTCACTCAACAGTAAACGCTTCTGTCAGCCTTTCTAACGGTGGAAACGTTGACTACACCATTGAGCTTGTTCGTGATGGTATTGGCTGGAAGGTGGCAAGCGTTACCACTTCGTATGTCAGCCAGAACAATCAGAACTCTGGTACAACTTCTGGTACCAACGGTTCTAACTCGGGAACTACCTCTGGAACTAATGGATCTAACTCCTCAAATTCCTCTAATAGTTCCTCCAGCTCTTCAAAGTCTGGTAACTAGTACTAAACTGTTTTAACCGTTCTTTCTGCAGGATTATTACGCACATGCGTAGCACGTTTGATTGGATATCATGTCTATCTTCGATTCGCTCTTCGGAGAATATGGCGGAGACCTAGCCATCGATTTGGGAACTGCAAACACCCTTGTTGCAGTTCGTGGTCAGGGTATTGTCATCAATGAGCCATCGGTTGTTGCAATCGATAAAAGTGAGAGCCGCGTTTTGGCCGTTGGCGCTGATGCAAAGCGCATGATTGGCCGTACCCCTGGCTCTATCATTGCTGAGCGCCCTCTTAAAGACGGCGTCATTGCAGACTTTGATGTTACTGAGGTCATGCTTCGTTACTTCATCGAGAAGGCACGTGAGCGCAAATATCCTTGGTCACCACGTCCACGTGTAGTTGTTTGCGTTCCTTCTGGCGTTACATCTGTCGAGAAACGCGCTGTTTTTGAGGCAACTATTCAGGCAGGCGCACGTCAGGCATTCTTGATTGAAGAGCCTATGGCTGCAGCTATTGGTGCAGACCTGCCAATTGAGGATCCTACAGGCTCTATGGTTGTAGACATTGGTGGCGGTACTACCGAGGTTGCTGTTATCTCCATGGGCGGTATTGTTGTCTCGCAGTCCATTAGAACTGCAGGTGACGAGTTTGATCAAACTATTCTTGAGCATGTTCGTGATGCTTACAACCTCTCTATTGGTGAGCGTACCGCAGAAGATATCAAGATCAAGGTTGGCTCAGCAGCTCCTCTTGCAGAAGAGCTTGACGTTGAGGTAAATGGTCGTGACGTCATGAGCGGTCTTCCAAAGACAGTTCGTATTGAATCAGAAGAGATTCGTCGCGCACTTGATCGTCCTCTTGATGAGGTTACCAAGGCTGTTAAAGATGCTCTTGATGTAACTCCACCAGATCTTGCATCTGATCTTATGTACTACGGTATTTTGCTTACTGGCGGCGGCGGAATGCTTCGTGGTCTTGACCAGAGACTTCGTGAAGAGACTGGCGTGCCTGTTAACGTAAGCCCAACCGCTCTAGAAAATGTTGTTACCGGTTGTGCAAAGGTTCTTGAGGCTAACGCGTTGTCCGGTGGATTTGTTCAGAGTGCAGGCCAATAAATATGCCATTGTCTAATCAGATCCAGGGCGCTTCATCAGGCCTTGGATCTAACAATAATAAGCATACGGGCGGTCGTAGTTTTATTATTCTTTCGCTGCTTTCAATTGTGTTATTGACGGTTAGCGCTCGTATGGGTGCACAAGGACCGCTCGAGATGGTTCGAGGCGGCTTCTCTACTATTACCATGCCTTTTAGAATGGCAGGTTCTGCTATTGCTATGCCTTTCCAGGGCATTGGTAACATTTTTAGCAACTTAACAGCAGACCAGCAAACGCTTTCTGACCTTAAGGCAGAAAACGAGCAACTGCGTTCAAGAAACGCAGAGCTTGAAGAGACAAACCAGTCTACACAGCGTCTGCAGGGTCTTCTCGACCTTAAAAATACTTATAACCTGCAGTCTACGGGCGCTCGTGTCATCTCTGGTTCTACTGACTCGTTCAATAACACCATTATGATTGACAAGGGAACTTCATCCGGAATGGCTGTTGGCATGCCTGTTGTTGATAGCGGCGGCGTTATTGGTCAGATTATTGAGTGCGGTCCTACCACCTCTACCGTTCGTCTGATTACTGACGAGAAGAGCGGCGTGGCTGCAATGGTTCAAAGCAGTCGAGCTCAGGGCATGCTTATGGGTTCTGCGTCAAGGCAGATTACCCTTAATCTGATTAACACTAACCAGAAAGTTGCCGTAGGCGATACAGTTGTTACCAGTGGCCTTGGTGGCGTGTTCCCTAAGGGACTTCCTTTGGGCAAGGTTACCAGCGTTGAAGCAGCGCCTGGATCGCTTTATTACACCATTGTTATTGAGCCGTTTGGAAATGTCAGTACTAATGAAGAGGTAATGGTTATCACGTCTCTTTCTGAGGAGCAAAAAGCTACCGCAGATGATATTGCAGAGGCAGATAAGCAAAATACTCCAACAGCAACTGATTCTGAGAGTAAGGATAAGGACTCCAAAGACGGATCTTCGGGTTCTTCATCTAGCAATTCTTCAGGCAGCGGCTCTACAAACAACATAACTAATTCCCAGCAGAATGCAACGGTTGCTGCTCCAACGGGTAACACACAACATAACAGCGGAAGAACAGATTAAGGGGGATGTATGCAGGTTTCTGATAGAAATAAAAACACACGCAGCATCACCGTTCTTGCTGTTGTCTGCTTCATTCTGCAAATTATGCTTACACCACAGGTTTCTTTTGGCGGGGGAGTCATCAATTTTGCACTGATTTTCTCGGCAGCTATTGCCCTAAGGTATGGTGGCAGAACTGGCGTGGTAAGCGGCTTTATTGCAGGTCTAATCTATGATTTGACTTCAGCCAATCCCATTGGCCTCATGGCACTTTTGCTTGTGGTGAGCTCTTATTTCATGGGCCAAGAGGTGAGAGACAGAATTTCTGGCAATTTTGGTACCTCTATGGGTTTTGTGGCACTTCAGACCTTTGGCGTCACCTTCATGTACCAGCTCATCAACTCCTTGATTGGCTCTGGCGGCAACTTCTTCGAGGCACTACTGTTTAAGTCTTTCCCCACTATGTTGTTCACTCTTTTGGCTGCTCTACCTGTTTTCTATGTGCTTTCGCATTCCCAAAGATCTCACTCTTCTTTGGGTGGAACAACGCTCTATCGCGGATCTCACCGAGCTCCACAGCGCCTTAAATAAGGGGATAGTATGAATTTCACCCTTGTTATCCTTGCTTGTTGCGCTGTCGCAGCAATTGGTCTGATCATCGTATACCTGACCTTTGGTAGAAAAGGTTCGCCATTTACCTTTGATATTGGTGGTGGCACGCCTAAGGCTTCCGGCGGCTCTGATGGCTCTGCCGAGAAAACCCTCTCGTCCAGACTTATCGGTTTTGCAATTGCCGTTGGTGGTATGTTTGCCGTGCTCATTGGTCGTCTTTGGACCATGCAGCTCTTATCGTCAGCTGACTATACTGAGCAAGCAGAGCGTAACCGTACGCGCACCGTTACCACAGCAGCGCCTCGTGGCCGTATTCTGGACAGAAATGGCGTGGAGATTGTTACCAACAGGCCAAGTCCAACGGTAGTAGCTCGAGCAGATGTTGCAGAAGACTACGTTAAACTGCAGATTCTTGCCAATCTTTTGGGCATGCCCATGCTGGCGGTGCGCAGAAAAATTATGGATACCTCAGATGGCGCTCAGGCACTTCGTACTGTTTCGGTAGACGTATCTAGGCGCGTAGTTGCCTACATTTATGCTCACGGCGCTTTGCTTGATGGTGTTTCAATTGAGGAGCGTACGCAGCGCGCCTATCCAAACGGTTCCCTTGCGGCTCATGTTGTTGGCTATACCGGCACCGTTACGCAAGAGCAGCTTGAAAGCAGTAAAACTGCAGATGGCGGTTTTGTATATGCACATGGCGATATCGTGGGACAAACGGGCGTGGAGTATCAGTACGAGTCTGCACTTCAGGGCGTTCGTGGAGAGCAGACGGTATACGTTGACGCCGCAGGTAACGTATTGTCGCACTCTACGTCTATTGCACCTCAAAGTGGCTCAGACGTCGTTCTAACCATTGATGCAAACATTCAAAAAGCTGCAGAAGCATCGCTGGTCAGCGTTATCAATACCGTTAGGTCTCAAGATTATCAAGGCCGAAGCGCAAGCGTGGTTGCGCTTGATTGCACTAACGGCGAAGTTATTGCCATGGCAAGCTATCCAACGTATTCACCTTCAATGTTTGTTGGAGGCATTTCTAGTTCTGACTGGGATACGCTTTCTTCTGAAGAGGCAAATTACCCGCTGATGAACCGCGCTATTGCCGGTCAGTATCCATCTGGATCTACCATCAAGGCGCTTACTACCTTTGCCGGTCTCAAATACGGTATCTGTGACGAAAATTCCAGCTGGTATTGCACGGGTTTCTGGACAGGATTTGGCGAGCAATATGGTATGCATTGCTGGCTGCTTTCTGGCCATGGCACTGTTAACCTCATTACCGGTATCACTAACTCGTGCGACATTGTTTTTTATGAGATTGGTAAAGGCTTCTTCTACAACAACGATCATCCCGAGGGCATGCAGGAGACATTCCGTGCCTTTGGACTTGGCGCGCTTTCTGGTATTGATCTTCCAGAAGAGGCATCTGGTCGCGTTCCAGATGCGGAGTGGAAGTGGAATTACTTTACCAGCTCGCCTGATGATGCTCGTAAGTGGCAGGGTGGAGACAACTGTAACCTTGCTATTGGCCAGGGCGATCTGTTGGTAACCTGCCTTCAGATGGCAAATGCGTACTGTGGCATTGCAAACAGAGGCCCAATTTATAAGCCACATGTTCTGAAAAGCATTAACGCCAGAAACGGCAATGGCTCAGTTATTGAGTACAAAAACGAGGTCATTCTGAACCCAGAAGAAAAAGATGAACATCGAGACATTGTTGCTCGTGGTCTTTACGGCGTCGTCTATGAGGAGTCCGCTTCTCAGACTATCCACTGGACTAACCTTGATGTCACGGTTAATGGCAAGACGGGTACTGCTGAGCAGCAGTCTATTGGCGAGCCAGTTGGTTGGTTTGTTGGCTATGCACCCGCTGATAAGCCTCAGTACGTTGTTGCTGCAAATCTTGATTGCGCACCTTCTGGCGCAGGTTCTGGTATGTATATTGTTCGAGACGTCTTTGGCGCAATTTATAATCAGCCAGACAATGTTGGTAGGTAAGGAGGCGAGAAACCCATGGCACTTGATTCATCTGCAGTTACAAAACAGAGAATGAATTCTCCCTTTAGAAGGCGTGGAGGTATTCCTTCAGGCGGTCTGGCTAAGAAAGAGAGACTCACTGGCAAGAATATCCTAAATAATCTTTACCTTGCGCAGCTTGTTCCCGCGGCTCTTCTCGTCCTCATTGGTATTGTGGTTATTTGGACCGCATCGATGAACATTGCTGAAGCCAGTTTTCCTAGGCATCTTTTGGGTATTGGCTTGGGCCTTGTTTTTGCCACGATTATGTGGCGCTATGACTACAGAGCACTAGCAAATATGACAAACGTGCTGCTTGTCGGCGTTGTTGTATTGATGATTTTGCCTAAGGTTCCAGGCTTTGGTGTCTCGGTCAAGGGCATGACCGGCTGGGTTAATATCCCGTTTGTTGGCTTTAGATTTCAGCCGTCTGAGCTGGGAAAGATTGTCACGATCTTCCTTATGGCTTCAGTGTGTGCTCAGTATAACGGCAAGGTAGAAACACTCAGAGACTACGTAAAGCTCTGTGGAACGCTGATGGTTCCATTCGGCTCCATTATGCTTTTGCCTGACCTGGGAACAGGCCTGATTATTTTGGTTATCGGAGCTACTATCATCATTTGCTCTGGCGCAAAACGTTCTTGGATTCTTGTGACCGTTCTTTTGCTCATTGCCGTTGTAGCTCTTGTTGTTGTGACTTCGATGATTCCTGGTATTCCTCACATTCTTAAGGAGTATCAGATGAAGCGTCTTACCGTCTTTTTGGATCCATCCGTTGATCCGTCAGGAGATGGTTATAACCTGCAGCAGGCAAAAATTGCCGTAGGTTCTGGTGGCTTTATTGGAAAAGGACCGGGTAACGCTACGCAGGCAAGTGGTCGATTCTTACCTGAGGCGCACACGGACTTTGTTTTTGCACTCTTCTCGGAAGAGTTTGGCTTCCTTGGTGCATTCATTATGCTTTCGCTCTTTGCGTGGATGATTTTTGCAACCATTTTGTTTGCTATGAAGACCGAGAATACCTTCTCCAAGCTGGTGCTTGTTGGTTGTGCGGCTATGTGGTCGTTCCAGGTTTTACAAAATGTTGGCATGTGTATTGGCATCATGCCTATTACCGGCATTCCTCTGCCTTTTATCAGCTTTGGATCAACATCGATGATTGCCCAGCTTGTTTCTGTAGGAATTGTCCAGTCAGTTTACAGACATAGAACTAAGGCGGCGTAAGCTATGGCAAAAAGAAACAGCTTAGGCAAGCTTGCAACTTCTGTACTGCAGGAATTCCGCGGCTCACTTTCATCTCTTGAGCCAACCTACACGCATATCTATGTTGATTCCCTCGCCCCTGAAGAGGCAATTCTTGCTGTTCATACGTATTTTATGCCAGAGAGAACAGATGCTACGGTATGCGTTTCTAAGCTTGCTGATGGCGTCTCATTTATATCTGGAGGCACGGGTCGTGTGGGAAAGAATGCCGCTATTCCTGATATTGCGGTGATTATTCCTACACCAACATCACAGTATGAGGACGCCCTTACCCTGTTGGTAAGCCATTCAATTCCTTGTGCCGTGGTTGTTGAGTCTGCTGTTGAAGCTCCAAAAATTGCTGATACGCTCTACAACACAGGGCTTATTAGCATCATTGCAGGTACTACTGAAGAAGTGCTCTTTGATCGACTCTCTTCATGGATTGCCACTGCAACTGAAAAATCAGTTTCTTTTGCAGCAGCGTATCCTCTTTGCAGAACTCACGTAGTTAAGCAGATAACTGCTGCTTGTGCCAAAGAAAATGCAGCTATTGGCGCTGTAGCCTTTGTTCCTGGCTCTGACATGCCACTGATGACTGCACGTCAGATTAGACTTGCGCTTGATATTACCGCTGCTTATAACATCAATATGAGTGTTGAAACCATCGCCGAACTTCTCGGCGTTGTAGGTGCGGGCTTTGGATACCGTACGGTTGCACGCACGGTCGCCGGCGCTGTTCCTGGATTTGGCTGGGCGCTTAAGGCTGGCATGGGATACGCGGGAACTCATACGACCGCTCGCGTCATTCATGCGTACGCTCGCAAAATTGCACAGAAATGCGACGGGGTAGCAGCTGATTCTTCTACCAAGACCAGCACTTCGAGTGCTTCCACAGGCGCAACGGTAACAGAAGATACAAATTCACAATCAAATACCGTAGAGATACCAATCACACAGTCCCTCGCAAAAAGATAGAAAGTAGACTATCGTGCGTGTTAAACGAGAAAATCTCTTCCATCTCATTGAGCCCCTGCTTCCGCATGTCGAGAAACCCTCAAGGTATTTGAATCACGAGTGGGGAGCAGTAGAGGAGCAAGAAGGCCCTTTTCACGTTTGTATGGTTTACGCCGACGTGTACGAGGTGGGTCAGCCTAATCTGGGTATCGCTATTTTGTATAACGCCCTGAATAAGGCACCTTATATTTCTTGTGAGCGAGCCTATCTGCTTTGGACAGACATGGCAGCTTTGATGCGCAAACGCAAGGTTCCCATGCTTTCTTTGGAGGGCGCCGCACCTTTAGCATCTTTTGATGTGGTGGGTTTTACCCTTGCACATGAAATGATTGCTACCAATATTATAGAAACGCTTGATTTAGCAGGTATTCCAAAGCTTTCCGAAGAGCGTGATGAAGAAGATCCACTTATTTTTGGTGGCGGCCCATCTGTTTGGAACTCAGAACCCGTAGCTCCGCTTTTTGATGCCATTCTTTTAGGTGATGGCGAAGAAGCGCTGGTAGAGATGTGCGAGTGCGTAAGAACTTCCAAGCTTGAAGGGGTTGCTCGCCAGGAGATTTTGCACAGGCTATCTCAGATTCAGGGTGTTTACGTGCCATCGCTTTATCAGATTGTGCATGATAACACCGCAACACGCTGGGGTTATGCGATCCCTAAAGAGGGAAGTGACGCTCCAAGTGTGGTCTATAAGCGCTGTCTGCCAGATCTTTCGGTGACTGACCCTGTGGCTCAGCGCATTGTTCCGTATACCGAGATTGTGCAAGACAGGCTGGCGCTTGAGATTCAGCGCGGCTGTGCTCGTGGATGTAGGTTTTGTCAGGCTGGTATGACGTATCGTCCTGTTCGTGAACGCCCGGCTCAGCAGATTGTTAAGGCAGGTGAAGAGGGCCTTTTGAAGAGTGGCTATGACGAGGTTTCACTCACGTCGCTCTCGACAACGGACCACTCTCAGTGCGGCTACATTCTTCGCCGTATGAACTCTGACCTGCGTAAACGTGGCGTGCGCATCTCTATTCCGTCACAGCGTATGGACGCGTTTGGCGCGGAGATGGCAGACGCTGTTTCCACCTCAAGGCGCGGCGGTCTGACGTTTGCGCCAGAAGCAGGCTCTCAGCGCATGCGCGATGTCATCAACAAAAACGTTACTGAAGATGACCTTGAGTCTGCAGCTAGGAATGCGTTTGAAAACGGTTGGCGCCGCATGAAGCTCTACTTCATGATGGGCCTTCCAACCGAAACTGACGAGGACATCCAAGCTATTCCTGCAGTTGCTAAACGTATTTTGGATATCGGCCGAGAAATTGGCGGCAAGGGAGTTACGGTGTCTGCTTCTGTTGCCGTGTTTGTACCCAAGTCCTACACGCCATTCCAGTGGGTTGGCCAAATTTCTCGTGAGGAAGCCCAGCGTAGGCAGCAGTTACTCTTGTCTTTAAACCATGATAGGGGACTCAAGATTGCCTACCATGACTCTGGAACATCCCTGGTAGAAGGCGCGCTCTCAAAGATGGGCCGCGATGGCTTTGATCTGATTTACCAGGCATGGAAAAATGGCTGCAAGTTTGATGCGTGGACCAGCGAGTTTAACCTTGATGCTTGGAATGCAGCTGCAGAAAGTCTGGGTTTCTCGCTGTCTGATATTGCAACAGAAACCTTTGGTATCCAGGCAAAACTTCCTTGGGATCATACGTCTCCTGGTGTGTCCAAGGGCTACCTACAGCGAGAATATCGTCGAGCAATGGACGAGGTCACCACACCAGACTGTACGTTCACCTCTTGTACGGGATGTGCAGTATGCCAGACCTTGAAGGTTGACAACGTTTTGATGGGGGTGCGCTCATGACGGATACGCAGATAGAGAGCGTAGTTCCTGAGGTAGTTGAGTCCGTGAAGAAAGACTGGCGTGCTGGTAGACCACAGATTCAGCCGGAGATTATGACGGAACGTGGAGCAGAGATTTTTAGGCTCCGTGTTGCTTACAAGAAAGACGACCGCCTTGCGTTTTTAGGACACCTTGAGCTCATTGGTACTATTGAGCGCTGTGTTCGTCGAGCTCAACTACCGTTTAGGGTGGGAAACGGCTTTGCAAAGCGCATGGGCGTGCAGTTCTCTCAGGCGCTTCCCGTTGGTGCTTCGTCTGAGGCGGAGTACTTTGACTTGAAGCTCACAGAATATGTGGACCCGGATGAGGCGTTAGAGAGGCTGTTGTCGGCAACGCCTCCCGCGCTTGCACCGTTTGCTGCCAGCTACGTTGATCGGTCGCTGCCAGCGCTTGAAGCATGGTTGAATACCGCTCACTGGAGGTGTGACATTTTGGGAGATGGCCTTAAGTCCGAGGCGTTGCGTTGGGGCTTTGAGGATCTTCTCGCCAAAAAAGAACTGACATACATGCGCGGCGACAAGCAAAAAGTGGTCAACTTGGAGACAACGTTTGCGGGTTACAACATCTCTAAGACCTCATCTGATACGTGCATTTCATTTGAGCTTGACACACTCCAAGATCCACGGGCAGCGCTCAGACCTGCAGTTTTGATCTATGAGGCGCAAAGAATTGCAGCTCAAGCAGGAGTGGATGGACTGCAAGGCATTGACTCTTTGAAGGTGTGTCGCACCTCACAGGCACACGTTTCAGAAAATGGACTCCTTGTGAAGCCTCTATAACATGTAGTTTTGTCTTGGAATTTTCTGAAATATGCAGTAGACTATTTCGAGTTGTGTTTCTCGCCGAGGGACATGGGACACCGACAGTTTCCCGCGGATGCCACAGGTCACGGCGGCGAAGATCTTTGCTCGGATCTTCAGAAATGCAAAGATAGTATTAATCGTTGCAAGAATCAGCAATGAAGGGTTACACACATGTACGCAATCGTAGCAACTGGTGGCAAGCAGTATAAGGTTGCCAAGGGCGACGTAATCAGCGTCGAGAAGCTTGATGCGCAGCCTGGCGATAAGGTAAAGCTTGATGTTCTTATGCTTAACGACGGCAAGAAGGTTGTTGCTGACGCTGCCACTCTTTCCTCTAAGAAGGTTACCTGTGAGGTTCTGGAGCAGTACAAGGACAAGAAGGTCCTCGTCTTCAAGTTCCACAAGCGTAAGCGCTATCACCGCGCCAACGGTCACCGTCAGAACCTTACTAAGCTGAAGGTTACCGCGCTCCCTACCGCTCGTAAGGCTGCTGCTAAGGCATCCGACGAGTCTGCAGAGTAATTAGTCACTTCTGATATTGAGATAGGCAGGTAGCATTTATGGCACACAAGAAAGGTCTCGGCTCTTCCCGCAATGGTCGCGACTCACAAGCACAGCGCCTTGGCGTTAAGATTTACGGTGGTCAGGCAATCAAGGCTGGCCAGATTATCATTCGTCAGCGTGGTACTCACATCACTCCTGGCGTAAACGTTGGTCGCGGCAAGGATGACACTCTCTTTGCACTTTGCGATGGTGTTGTTGAGTTCAAGAAGGGTGCTAAGCACGTCGTTAACGTCGTTGCTGCTGAGGCATAGGTTTTCTTGAACATCCACAGTTCATTCAAGGGGTCCTTCGGGACCCCTTTTTGTTTCTCGCGGTATTTTGTCTTGCCGCTTACCGTTCACAGTTTCTAATTTGTTTCTTAATGTATTTCTTAACACAATCAGACTAAGTAATGGTATTCTTCTTACATTGCAATTTACGCTTTTGGGAGGAGGACATATCATGCGCGCTACATGCACTCAGCAGTGGTGGTGGAACAACTTGTCTTTCTTCGGTCAGCGATGAGTTGCTTCTGCATACGCATTTAGAGGCTCTCGGGTGACCGAGAGCCTTTTTTTGTGCGTACGTTTCTTGCTAAATCCGGATGGCGAGAAACCCGTTTAGTTGAAAGTTTTTTGTTTGTTTTTTGTTTTGCGTTAAAGGAGTTTGTATGTCTACAGAGAATCTTAATGAGACCAACGCTACAGGTACAGAGACAGGATCTGCTGAGCAAGCACCACGTGTTGTTGCTGTTTCAAAGTCTGCAGGTGTTTTGGATGTCACTTCTCTTGTTCTTGTCGCCGTTCTTATTGCTGCTGGTTTTATTCTTAACCTGACCGTTGGTAAGGCAATTAGTGCTATTGGAATTGGTCCAGAGTTCATCATTTCTTCGTTCTGCCTGGCAATCCTTTTGCTTAAGCCAAATGCTATTCAGAGCCTGGTTATTGGTCTTATCGCAGCTACCGTTATTCAGCTAACCACTACTGTTCCTGGTGCTGATTTTGTTGCAGAGGGCGTTGCTTCACTTGTTATGTTTGCCTTTACAAAGTCCGCTCTTGCAGATAAGCCAGCAATGCCTGCAATTGGCTCTTTTGTAACCACTCTTATCTCTGGTCTTATCTTTGCTGCCATTGCTATTCCAGCCAAGGGTGCAACTATTGAGCTTTTCTACGTAATGCTTCCTGTCATCGTGGGAACTGCATTCTTTAATGCTATTGTTGTTCAGGTTCTTGCGGCTCCTCTTAAGAAGGTTTTGGGCCGATAAGTTCTTAGATACGCACATATTTCCTGGAGAACACTGTGTCTATTATTGAAGTTCAATCTGTGTCATACAGCTATCCTGATAGCTCGGTACGTGCTCTTAATGAGCTATCGCTGAGTGTTCAGGAAGGTGACTTTGTAGGTATTGTTGGCCCTTCTGGTGCAGGTAAGTCTACGCTTGCTCTTGCACTCTCTGGTGCCATTCCTCATCACTTTAGAGGCAATTTCTTTGGCAAGATTCTTGTCTCTGGAATGGATACCTGTACGGTTGCCTTAACTGATATCTCTAAGATTGTGGGTTCTGTAACCCAGGATATCAACGCGCAGATGGTTGCTTCAATTGTTGAGGATGAACTTCTTTTTGGTCTCGAGAACTTTGCAGTTCCTCATGCAGAGATTCCAGAGCGCATTACCTATGCTCTAGAGACAGTTGGTATTGTCAACCTTCGCTTTAGAGAGATTGCCTCTCTTTCTGGTGGACAGAAGCAAAAGGTTGCTATAGCAGCACTTTTGGCGCTTCAGCCACAGGTTATGGTACTAGATGAGCCAACAGCTGCTTTGGATCCAACGTCGTCTGAGTTAATCTTTCAGACGCTTTTAGAGCTCAACAAAACCAAAGGAATTACGGTTGTGGTGATTGAGCAAAAAGTAGGTCTTCTCGCCAAGTATTGCTCAAAGATTGCCGTTATGGACAAGGGTACCATGTGCGCTTTTGGCAGCGGTGAGGAAGTATTCTCACAGGTAGATTTGCTGCAAGAGGTTGGTGTTGACGTTCCTCGTTGCGTGCGCGTCTCAAAGGGTGTCCACGAGATCTCGCATCAAGTGGAATACGCTCACCTTCTCAGTGAGGCTTATCAGGCTGTCTGCGATGAAACCGCACTGTCAGTTCAGTTAGCCGCCAAGCAGCTTGTGTGCTGTGTAGGTGCGCTTCAGCATCGCAGCATTTCCCTTATAGAGGGCTCTCAACCATTAGCTACTGACGGTGTTGAGCTAGCAGGGGAGACATATCTTCCAAAAATAGATGGTCCAGTGGTTGTTGAATCGAGCGGACCATTTGACAGGATTGGTGTTCTTCAAGACGTTGAGCAGCCTAGTATCCAGTCTGTTCTTGACGTTATCGACGCCACCTTTAAATATCAGGATAGTACTGATGGCGTAGAGCGTGTTTCTCTTAGTCTGCACCCTGGTGAGCTTGTGGCACTCGTCGGTCAAAACGGCGCCGGCAAAACCACTTTGACTAAGCTGGTAAATGGCTTGTTGCGTCCTCGATCGGGAGACATTCATATTAAGGGTGCCTCATGCAAGGATTGGAAGACGTCGCAGATTGCTCAGCATGTTTCAACGCTGTTCCAAAATCCCGATTACCAGATCTGTAAAGAGAGCGTCCTTGAGGAGATTGTGTTTGGTCTTGAGCTCAAGGGTGTATCTGCAGAGGATGCCCGATGCAAGGCGCTAGAAGTAATTGAGCGTATGGGACTAGATGCAGAGGCGTCACCGTTCATGCTTTCTCGCGGTCAGCGTCAGATGGTTGCGCTTGCATCCGTAGTTGCCTGTGAGCCAGATATTCTTGTGCTTGATGAGCCAACATCCGGACTGGATTACAAAGAGTGTATGCAGGTCATGAATATGGTCAAATCACTGTGCGAGAAGGGCTGTGTAGTTCTTATGGTTTGCCATGACATGGAGGTTGTGCTGGACTTTGCCACAAGAATTGTCGTTATGGCACATGGTAGCGTGTTAGACGATGGGGAAGTTACACAGATCTTCTCGACAGATGAGGTTTTGAAGGAAGCGTACGTTGAGGCTCCTCAGATGATTCAGCTGTCAAAGCTTGCAGGCGCCCACGTAGATCCGTCATTTGCTGGGCTTAACAACGCTTCCGAGGTGCTTGAGGCATTGCAGCATCAGTTTGAGATTGCTCGTATTGCGGCAACGCTGAATGGTAAGGAGGCTCCTCGTGGGTAGTGTTATTGATTACACCGAAGGAACAAGCTTCCTTCATAAAGCAAATCCCGTGGCCAAGCTTGTATTTGCGCTTGAACTTTTTATAGCCGCTTTTGCTGCGCAGGGAACGCTTGAGGTACTTGCGGTGCTCGCGCTCACCATTCTTGTGGGAGTTGTCTCACAGAACGCTCAGAAGACTTTTAAGCTGGTATTTGGCTTTGCCGTTTTAGGTCTTATCTTGTGCGTGGTGCAGACGCTGGTTGCCCCTGCTGGTCAAGTGCTCTTTTTATGCATCACGGTAGGTGGTTTGGAGCGCGGTTTTAACGTTGCTCTCAAAACAATCGCGCTTGCGCTGCCGCTGCTTTCTATGCTCTCGCTGATGCGTGTAGAAGATCTGATGAATGCGCTGGTAGAAGTTGTGCATGTTCCATATCCTTATGCATTTACCATTGCAACGGTTTTGCGCTTTGTGCCTGTCTTTGCTTCCGAGATGAACCACATCATGGAGGCTCAGATGGCTCGTGGTGTTGAGTTTGATACCAAAAACCCAATTAAGAAACTCCAGCTCACCATGCCTTTGATTGTCCCTTTGTTGGTAAGCTCGGTTAAAAAGGCTGATGCTTCAGCACTTGCGGCTGAGCAGCGAGGTTTCTATCTAAGGAATGCTTCATCTGCATTTAAACGCTATCCTTTGGCTCCATCAGACTTTGCTTTGATGATTCTTGGCGTTGCAGTAATTATTGCTATCCTCGTGATCTCATAAGAACTTCTCGCGTTTTCACTGTGCTTCGCTGGTAAATGCCGTAACATTAAGGTAGTAGAAGGAGGACACGTGGAAACTTTCACTGATCTTTGTCATATTAATGTCAAAGGCGGAGACGGCGGCGCAGGCTGCATGTCTTTCCGTCGAGAAGCATATGTACCTAAAGGCGGCCCTGACGGCGGCGATGGCGGTCACGGCGGCAATGTTGTCATTGTTGCAGATCCGCAGCTTTCGTCTCTGATTGATTACCGCTATAAACATCACTTTAAAGCAGAGCGTGGCACCCATGGTAAGGGCGCTCGCCGTCATGGTTCTGATGGACAAGATTTGCTGCTCAAGGTGCCTCTGGGTACCGTTGTGCGCGAGCTTGATCCAGACACACAAGAGCCTCTCTATGAGATTGCTGATCTTACCTCCCCAGGTGAGCAGGTAGTTGTTGCCCCTGGTGGCAATGGCGGCCGCGGCAATATTCATTTTGTCACTTCAGTAAGACGTGCACCAGCATTTGCCGAGAAGGGCGAGCCAGCCCAAGAGCATTGGATTGAGCTAGAGATGAAGCTCATGGCAGACGTGGCTTTGGTGGGCATGCCTTCTGTTGGCAAGAGCTCTCTTATCGCACGCATTAGTGCTGCTCGTCCAAAGATTGCTGACTATCCTTTTACCACTCTTGTGCCAAATCTTGGCGTCGTCCGTGCACAAAATGGACAGTCATTTGTCTGTGCAGACGTTCCTGGCCTTATCGAGGGCGCCTCTGAGGGCAAGGGTCTTGGTCATCAGTTCTTGCGTCATATTGAGCGTACGGCACTCATTGTCCACATGGTCGATGTTACCGGTGGCTATGAAGGCAGAGACCCAGCAGAGGACTATCACGCCATTAACGAGGAGCTCAAAGCTTACGCTTCAAAGCTGGCTGATCGCCCTCAGATTGTGGTGGCAAACAAGTGCGATATGCCTGGCACAGAAGATGCTATTGAGGCTCTCAGAAAGGCTGCAGAGGCCGACGGCAGGACTTTCTTTGCCATCTCTACGGTAACCGGTTTAAATCTTGATGATTTTGTTACCACCTGCGCCGCTGAGGTTGCGGAGCTCCGTAAAGAAATTGCTATCACTACGCCTACGGTTGACCGCAGCGAGGCTTGGGAAAATCAGCGTCTTTGCCGTGATAACAAGCTTCGTATTGAGCGAGAAGAGCGTCATGCTTGGCGTGTCTCCGGCGGCCAGATTGAGCGCATGGTTATCCAGACCGATTGGGACAATGATGAGGCTGTGGCATATCTGCAGCGTCGTCTTGACCGTATGGGTCTTGAAGTGCAGCTGGCAAAGGCAGGTGCTGTTGATGGTGACGAGATTCGCATTCTTGAGCTTACCTTCACCTATGAGGATCCTAACAAGCCAAATACAGATGGCATAGAGATTTCTGACGAGGATGCCTCTGACCAGCAATTTGATGATGTTGAGTTTGAAGATGCTCCATCTGATGCATCTCATGAATCCAAGGCTTCTTTAGAATCTGAGTAGTGTATGGCAGTTGACGTCTTAAATAACATGCACCCTGGCCTGCCTCGTCTGGGACAGGATAAAAATCGTACGTACCGTTTGGGAATCATGGGTGGAACCTTTGATCCCATTCATAACGGCCACCTGGTAGCTGCAGAACAGGCATATGATGACCTAAGCCTTGATGTGGTTGTCTTTATGCCTGCTGGACGTCCTGCGTTTAAACAAAACAAGGGAGTTACTAGGGGAGAAGACCGTTACTCTATGACGCTTCTAGCAACTTCAGATAATCCTCATTTTGTTGCTTCTCGCTTTGAGGTGGATTATGAGGGCATCACGTACACCGCTGATACGCTCAGAAGATTGCGCAAGGTATACCCGTCTAACGTTGAGTTTTTCTTTATCACCGGCGCAGACGCAATTGCTGATATTGTTACGTGGAAAGATGCGCAGACGGTAGCAGAACTTGCTCACTTTGTTGCTGCAACGCGTCCTGGTTATGAATTAAGCCGTGCTCAAAAGGTTATTGCTGACTCACCGTATGACTTCAAAGTAACTTATCTTGAGGTTCCAGCTCTGGCTATTTCATCAAGCTATTTGCGCAGTAGAGTCCAAAAAGGTCAGAGTCTTAGATATCTAACTCCAGATGCAGTCACAGGTTACATTCATAAGCATGGCCTTTACGGAGCCGATACAACACCGCTCGATTAAGCGGTCAAGCCAAAGCGACCCACTACTCAGGTTGATATACGCTCGTAGCAAGGCCGTGTCAAACAGATAAATATGCGGTTCGATTCAAAACTTTGTAGGACATAATGGAAAGAACACTTATAGCAAAAGATATTGTCTACACCGCAGAACAACAGGCGCTCATTGATCAGCTTGAGTCTGATCTGAAGTCTCATATGCACCACAAGAATCCTAAGCGCTTTGCACACTCTATTTCTGTTGGACATTGTGCAGAAACCCTCGCGCAGGCCTATGGCGCAGATATGTTTAGCGCTCGTGTGGCAGGTATTTTGCATGATTGGGAGAAACTTCTTCCAGATGCAGAAACCATTGAACTTGCAGAGCACTTTCGTATCCAGACAGCAGCTCCATATCAGAAAATCGTAGGACTCTTGCACGGTCCTCTCGCCGCAAAAACGCTACCA
Organism: uncultured Atopobium sp.; assembly: GCA_938045565.1. Lineage (GTDB taxonomy): Bacteria > Actinomycetota > Coriobacteriia > Coriobacteriales > Atopobiaceae > Lancefieldella. The sequence continues at coordinate 114,786 of CALIAZ010000002.1, read as the reverse complement.
GCCATCTACCCTTGGCTCTCTGAGCAGATTCTCAGCGCTATTCAGAAACACACTACGGGTGACCGTCAGATGAGTAAGCTGGACAAAATCTTGTATGTAGCTGACCTTATTGAGCCTTTACGACCAAGTTTCAAGTCAGTCGAAGAGGCGCGCGAGGTATATTTACACGGCGGTTCTCTTGATGAGCTTTATGAGACGGCGTTTTGTGGCGTTATGATGTATGTAATTTCTACTAGAAGTTATTTGTATCCAAACTCAATTGCCCTATACAATGAGATGATTGAAAAGACATCTAAGTAGCCTGGCTACATGAGAAAACGGAGAAATTCATGGCTGTAACTTCACTTGAGCTTGCAAAGACTGCTGCAATTGCTGCAGATCAAAAGAAAGCTGAAGATATTCTTGTGCTTGACCTCACTGGTCTCAGTGACGTTTGCGATTACTTTGTTATCTGCACCGGCGGAAATGCTCGTTTGGCTGACGCTATTGTTGATGAGGTTCGCGAGAAGGTCACGGCAAATTGCGGCGTTCGTCCAATTTCTACTGAGGGCCGTGACGGCCTTAATTGGATTCTGATTGATTACGGTTCAGTTGTAGTTCACGTATTCCAGCCTGAGGTAAGGTCTTACTATCGTCTTGAGCGACTTTGGGCAGATGCTCCTCGTGTAGAGCTGGATATTGAGGGAGCTATGACTTCTGAGATTCCTTACGCTGATCTTCCAGAGGATGCGTTGGCTCCAGCCTTTGAGCTTTCTGAGGATGACCTGGTAGACAATCTTCCAGAATCTGCTGATCCTACTGAGTAGTGCTGGTGTACTAGATTTGCTCGTTTTTGCCTGTAGGCATGGTGTCAGAAACGCGATGTTCAAAGCGTAGGTCTCTACCATACTGCACAGCATCTGCACCAAATTTATCTTTGAGTTTATCGGTTACCTCGGAGAGATGACGTAAGTCACTCCGAGGTTTCTTTTTTGCTGTGGGTCCAGAGGCTGCCTCATCAAACGTGTCTTCAAATTGATCAAAAAGAGACGTTTGAACTGGCTTGCTCTGTGTCTCATCTGTAAATGAACTAACGCCAACACCAAGTAGTCTTACTGGTTGTCCTTCTTTCCAAATGGTAGAAAGAAGGCCAACGGCAATCTCTGCAAAGAGATGTTCATCATCAGTTGGAGTAGACATTCTTTTTTGAGCGGTATGAGACTCTGTTGCAGAGGCTTTTACCTTAAGCGTTACGGTATAACCTTGTAACTGTTTTCTGCGAAGACGTCTGCCTACAACACCAGAGATGTGTCTGATGGCTTCTTCTATTTCTTGTTTATCAAACAAATCTGTTTCAAAGGTTCTCTCGTTAGAAACAGACTTAACATCGCGAGGTTGAGCAGCTTCATGAATCTCTGAAATTTCTTTTCCTTGTGCACGCAAAATCATCTTTGAGGCAGTATTGCCAACAAGGGAAGTGAGATACGTTGCATCTGCTCTTGAGAGTTCTCCAAGTGTTTTAATTCCTTGCTGATGAAGTGTCTTTGCCATAGCAGGACCAATGCCGCTCATTGCTTCAATAGGCAGTGGAGCTAGAAAGCGGCCTTCTGTACCAGGAAAGACCGCAGTAAGACCTCGAGGCTTTTCTTGCTCAGAAGCAATCTTGGCAATTGTTTTATTTGTTCCTAGACCAATGGAACAGGTAACGCCTAACGCTGCAACTTTCTTTTGTATGCGCTTACAAATTTCTAAAGGATTTTCTTTAGAAAATCTTCTAGGAGTAATATCAAAAAATGCCTCATCAATAGAAACTTGTTCGACAAGGGGAGTTTCATCTTTGAGAAAACCCATAACAAGAGCACTCATTTCTGAGTATCTGTCATAACGTCCGGAAGTCCAAATTGCATGAGGACAAAGCCTTACCGCAGTAGCAGAAGGCATGGCAGAATGAACGCCATACTTTCTTGCTTCATAAGATGCGGTTGAAACAACGCCTCGTTTGTGAGGAGAACCACCTACAATTACAGGTTTTCCACGCCACTCAGGATGATCAAGTTGTTCTACAGACGCAAAAAACGCATCTAGGTCAAGAAGGCCAATAGCCTTACCATGCCATTCAAAATCACACGATTTACGTGCGGTTTTATCCGATATGTTCTTTGACGTCTCCATAGATATAGTGTATACTTTTTACGTAAATAGAACAAGTGTTTCATAAATAAATTACGAGTACTTTTTGAAGAGAACAAATTTATACTTTTCGAGGTTAACGCGTTGTTGTACACTTGTAACCCGATTTGTGGCTTTGCGGTGCAGCCCATCTAACATCCGAGGCACCGCTCGTATGGAGGAGTTTTCATTGGCAGTTAAGATTCGTCTGGCCCGTCACGGTGCCAAGAAGCGTCCGTACTATCGCGTAGTTGTCGCTGATGGTCGTATGCCTCGCGATGGTCGTTACATTGAAGAAGTCGGTCGTTATAACCCACTGACTAGCCCAAAGACGATTGATATCAACCTCGAGAAGGTTGACGAGTGGGTAGCAAAGGGCGCTCAGCCAACAAGCGCAGTTTCTCACCTCATTGAGATCGCTCGTACTGGTGCTCCAGTTGCAGAGAAGAAGACCAAGCTCTCCAAGAAGGCACAGGCAAAGGCTGCTGCAGCTGCAGAGGCTGCTGCTGAGGCTGCTGCCGCAGCTGCTGAGGAGTCCGAGGCTCCAGAGGCTGAGTAAATCGTGTCTGAATTCACAGAGCCCACTGAGGTAGACGCTGTCGATCAAGACATTCAGGAGATGCCCTCTGACAAGGTTGCTGATCTTGTCGAGTACATCGTTTGTGGTCTTGTCGATAATGAAGATGCTGTTGCACTCGACGTCACCGATCGCGAGGATGGAGCCTTGATTGAGGTTTCTTGCTCTGAGGAAGACGCTGGACGTGTCATCGGCCGCAAGGGTAGAACCATTAAGGCTATTCGTACTTTGGCTCGTGCTCTTGGCCAGCGTGTTGGCACCTCTGTTGATGTCGAGGTTGTAGGCTAATTTTGCGTAAACACTGGCGAGCAATTGCTCAAATTGTTAAAACGCATGGTAAAAGAGGGGAGGTTGTGACGGTTCCCGTTCACAGCCTTCCTTCTCTTATAGCTGAAGGCATGACAGTTGTTCCTGTTCCGCCTACGCTTAAAGGCCCAAGGAAGTTCTTGGTTGTCTCTATTGAGTCAGATGACAGAGAAGGTAGTCTTGTAACTTTTGAAGACGTAACTACCATCTCTGACGCAGAAGAGCTTGTAGGTAAAACGCTTCTGGTAGAAGAAGATTGTCTTCCAGAAAACTTTGGTCTGGTCAATGTTTCTCTGCTTGTTGGTAGAGAAGTACGTGATACAGAACATGGTTCTCTGGGTGAAATTTCAGAGGTTCTTGTTGGACCTACACAAAATGTGTGGGTCATTGAGGGACCTTTTGGACAGGTACTGATGCCTGCCGTTGATGAATTTATCAAAGAGGCTCCAGCTGAGGGCCCCATTGCCGTCTCAATTCCTCAGGGTCTTCTAAGGTTGGGTGAGTAGCATGCGTCTAGAAACGCTCTCAGTGTTTCCTGAGGTCTTCTCGCCCTATTTAGACGCGTCTATTATGGGCAGAGCTCGAAAGGCAAACATTTTTGAGTTCTATGCACATGATTTGCGTGACTGGACACATGATAGGCATCGTACGGTAGACGACGCTCCTTTTGGTGGCGGGCAAGGTATGCTTATGAAGCCCGCTCCTATTTTTGAAGCAGTTCGAGAGATTTCTGATCAGGCAGATGCCAAGCCCTACGTGGTGTTTTTCTCGCCAGTTGGTAGACCGTATTCTCAGGTTATTGCTCAAGAGTTTGCTCAAAAAGAGCGCATTCTGTTTGTTTGCGGCCGTTATGAGGGCATGGATGAGCGAGTCTATGAGCTGGCAGATGACGTTATTTCTATGGGAGATTACGTTCTGACGGGCGGAGAGCTTCCTGCACTTACCGTGATTGACTCGGTTGTGCGCCTGCTCCCTGGTGCGCTTGGCGATGAGATGAGCTCGCAGGATGAGTCTTTCTCTGACGATGGCCTTCTTGAGTATGCTCAGTACACGCGTCCAGCAAAATTTGAGGGGCGAGAAGTTCCGTCCGTGCTTCTGTCGGGTGACCATGGAGCAGTAGCAATCTGGAGACGACACTCTGCACTTGCTCGTACGCGCGCATGGCGCCCCGATCTTCTCGAGAGCGCTCAGCTCACTGACAAAGATAGAGCGTATTTAGCAGAGCTTGATCAGCAATCTGGTGATAACAATGAGTAGTGGACACTCTAAAGTACTTGAAATTTTTGAATACCTGGTAATTGTTGCTGTTGCCGTTGCGCTGGCATTTTTTATCAGGACTTTTGTTGCTGAGGTGTATGAGGTTCCAACAGGTTCCATGCTCAATACCATTCAGTTGGGAGACCGCTTGGTAGGAGAGAAACTTACCTATCGTTTTGGCGGTACTCCTCAAGCAGGTGATGTGGTTACCTTTACCAGCCCTCAAAACCCCGATACGCTTTTAGTGAAGCGCGTCATTGCCACAGCAGGTCAGACGGTTGATTTGCGTGACGGCGCTGTGTATGTCGATGGCCAGCTTATGGACGAGCCTTACACTGAAGGCAAGCCAACGTATTCTCTTGCGGATCGCACGGGTGCCGTAATTCAGAATTATCCGTATACTGTTCCTGCAGGTCATATTTTTGTTATGGGGGATAACAGAACAAACTCGCTTGATTCCAGATATTTTGGAGCAGTTGCGGTTTCTACCGTGACTTCTAAGGCAATGTTTATTTTCTGGCCCTTTGACCATGCTCGCGGGCTATAGTACTTACGTCGGACATTTGAGAGAAAGAACATCATGGGTGCAACACCACTAACGTTTCAAGATATGATTTTGACCCTTGAACACTATTGGGCAGAAAAGGGTTGCACGGTCATGCAGCCATATGACTCTGAGGTAGGTGCTGGTACCTTCCATACCGCAACTATCCTGCGCTCACTTGGCCCTGACGCCTGGCGTACCTGCTATCCACAGCCTTGTCGCCGTCCTGCTGATGGACGCTATGGCGAGAACCCCAATCGCTTGCAGCACTACTATCAGTTCCAGGTCTTGCTCAAGCCATCTCCTGCAGACTCTCAAGATCTCTATCTTGGCTCACTTGCTGCTATTGGCCTTGATCCAAAAGACCACGACGTTCGCTTCGTTGAGGACGACTGGGAGAGCCCAACACTTGGTGCCTGGGGTCTTGGCTGGGAGGTCTGGCTCAATGGCATGGAGGTTACTCAGTTCACGTACTTCCAGCAGGTAGGTGGCATTGAGGTAGATCCTGTTCCTGTTGAGATTACCTATGGTCTTGAGCGTATTGCTATGTATGCTCAGGGTGTTGACTCCGTCTATGACCTGGTTTGGAGCTACCTGCCAGACGGTACGCCAATGACATATGGCCAGGTATTCCTTGAGAACGAGCGTGAGTTCTCAACCTATAACTTTGAGGTAGCCAACATTGAGCTTATGCGCGAGAAGTTCGACGAGTATGAGGCAGAGTGCCATAGCTGTCTTGAACGTAAGCTTCCACTTCCTGCATATGACTGTGTTATGAAATGCAGCCACGCATTTAACTTGCTTGACTCTCGTGGTGCTCTTTCTGCTGTTGAAAGAGCTAACTATATTCTTCGTGTTCGCACCGTTGCTAAGGCATGCTGCGAATCGTATTTGGAGGAGGTTGCTTCTAAGAAAGCACCTGCAGCAACTACTCATGAGGAGGTGGCTTAAATGGCTGAGGTTAGAGACTTCCTTTTTGAGATTGGTTCTGAAGAGATGCCTTCTGCTCCACTGCAGAAAGCTATTGCTCAGTTTAATAAGCTTGTAGTTTCCGGACTTAAAGACTCTGGTTTGTCATTTGGAGAGGTTAAGATCCTCTCGACACCTCGTCGTTTAACCGCCTACGTTAAGGACGTAGCTGAGGCTACAGAAGAGATTTCTGAGGTCAAGCGTGGTCCTAAGGCAGAAATTGCTTTTGATGCAGAGGACAGACCAACCAAGGCTGCTGAAGGATTTGCTCGTAAGTGCGGCGTAAGTGCTGATGCGCTGACCCGCCGTGTAGATACCGATGGTCACGAGTACGTCTTTGCGGAGCTCAACATTCCTTCAGTTCCTGCTACAAAGATTCTCTCTGAGCTGGCAACTTCTTGGATTGCTGCTCTTGACTGGCCTCGCAGCCAGCGCTGGGGTTCTTTCCACGAGCGCTATGTTCGTCCTGTTCGTTGGCTTTGCGTCCTCTTTGGTTCAGAGATTGTTCCTGTTACCTACGCCGATGTAACTAGTTCAAACACCACTCAGGGCCACCGTGTTCTTGGACCTGGTTACCATGAGGTAGCTACTCCAGCTGACTATGAGCAGGTGCTCAAAAATGCTGGTGTTTTGCTCCAGGAGCAGCGCAAAGACGTTATTCTCGCCGGCATTAAAGAGGTTGAGGCTGCTCGTCCAGGATCTCACGTTGATATGCCAGAGAAGGTCTTTGAGGAGGTCATCAACCTTACCGAGTGGCCCCAGGTTCTTGTGGGCACTTTTGACGAGGAATTCCTCAACGTTCCTTCAGAGATTATTACTGAGTCCATGCTTTCCAACCAGCGCTATTTCCCAATCTATGACGCTCATGGCAAGCTGACTCGAGAGTTTATTGTGGTTTCAAACGCAGATCCATCTTGCGCAGAGCGTGTTATTGACGGCAACGAGCGTGTTGTTCGTGCTCGTCTCGACGACGCTAAGTTCTTCTTTGAGGAGGACTTGAAGCATACGCTTGATGAGTTTGCTCAGCGTCTAGAGACCGTTGTCTTCCAGGAGAAGCTCGGAACCGTTCTGCAGAAGACTCAGCGTATGGAGGCTCTTGCTGCAGAGATTGCGCTTGACGAGACTTCCAACAAAGAAGAGGCAGAGCTTGCTGCACGCGCTGCTCACCTTGCAAAGGCAGACCTTGTCAGCCAGGCGGTTGTCGAGTTCACCAGCCAGCAGGGTGTCATGGGTGGCTACTACGCAGAGGCTGCTGGCGAGAAGAGCGATGTAGCTGCAGCAATTCGCGAACACTATCGTCCTCGCTTTGCCGGCGACGAGCTCCCAAGTGGCCAGATTGGTCGCTTTGTAGCTATTGCTGACAAGCTTGATACCATCTGTGGCATCTTTGCCATCAACGAGCCACCAACCGGCTCTTCCGATCCTTACGCTGTTCGTCGTGCAGCTATTGGTGTTATTGCACTGGTTCGCTCAACGGCAAACCTTGACCTCAAGAAGCTCATTGCAAGCTCTCTGGAGCTCTACCGCCAGCAGGGTCTTGTTGTTGACGAGTCTGTTCAGTCTCAGGTTGAGCAGTACTTTATTGGTCGCCTTGCATCTATTGCAAAGGACGAGAAGATCTCTGCAGACGCTATTGAGGCTGTCAGTGCAATTGGCGTTATTAATCCTGATGAGTTCCTTCAGCGTGCTCGTGCACTTGATGAGGCGCGTCAGAACGAGCCCGAGCTCTTTGAGGACCTTGCTACTGCTTATGCACGCGCAGCTCACCTTAGTGACGCTTCTCTTGGTGTAGAAGTTGATACAGAGCTTCTTACCGAGCCAGAGATGTCGTTGCTCGCTGCTTGTAAAAAGGGCCAGAAGCAGGTGGCTTCCGCTCTTGCTGGTGCAGACTACGCTGCTGCTGTTTCTGCACTGTCACAACTGCGTGAGCCTATTGATATTTTCTTCGATAAAGTGCTTGTCATGGATGAAAATGATACCGTTCGCCGAAATCGTTTGCGTCTTTTGAACAAGTTTTCCCAGGTATTTAGTAATGTCGCCGATATTAGTGTGCTTTCTCGTAAGAAGTAGGGTACGCTTAGGTTAGATAAATGTTTGTATCTTTCTGAATACTTGACTGAAAGGGTTACAGCATGAGCACACTTGATATTGACAACAACACTCTTGGTGATGGTCTTCCTATCGTCTATGTTTTGTCTGACTCTCGCGGAGAGACCGGTGCTGCAGTAGTTAAGGCTGCTGCTGCTCAGTTTGGCGATGATTCCGTAGAAATCGTAAGGGTTCCAAATATTCATAGCGTTGATGATGTTCGTGCATACTTCAACGAGCATGAAGATGAGGATCGCCCTCGCGCGGTCTTCCACACCTTTGCAGATGGCTCTCTTAGAAGAGAGATTCGTCGTGAGCTTGATCAGCGCCTCATCCCATCTATTGATCTTCTGGGACCAGCTGTAAACGTTATTTCTACGCTTACGGGCGAAGAGCCAAGCCACGCAATTGGCGCTTTCTTTGAGGGAGTAACGCGCTAAGAGAGTGCTGATGCCTCAAAATATCAAAAAGTTAAATGAGCATCCACTTTGGGTGCTCATTTTCTTTATGAAGAATTTCACAATTTGCAACCACAAGTTTGTAAATCATTCTGTGAACGGTCGATATTGACCGCTCACCGTTATTTTGTTCAGATGAATCGCGTAGGTTGGTAACATACTATGAATGTGAGGACAGAACCTACTTTGTTTGGTTTGATGTCTTTGCGTTCAATTGTGTTGGTGCACGCTTTGCGTGTGACAGTTTGAGAGTTTGGAGTGTTATGTCCGAGAAGCACGTTTACAGCTTCGGAAAGGACCACGCCGGTAACGATGTTACTGAGGTCGCTGGCGCATCCGTAGAAGAGGCAAAGTGGATTGTTGGTGGCAAGGGTGCAAACCTTGCAGAGATGTCTAAGATTGGTCTGCCTGTACCTCCAGGATTCTCAATTACTTGCCAAACTTGCGTTGCTTATTCCAACAACGGCAACGTCTGGCCTGAGGGCGTCACTGATGAGATTGACGCTGCAATGGCAACTCTTGAAGAGCGCATGGGCAAGAAGCTCGGCGATGCAGAAGATCCACTGCTTGTCTCCGTCCGTTCCGGTGCTCCATTCTCCATGCCTGGCATGATGGACACTGTTCTTAACCTTGGTCTTAATGATGAGTCCGTTCAGGGCCTCATTAAGCAGACTGGTAACGAGCGTTTTGCTTGGGACTCTTACCGTCGTTTTGTTCAGATGTTCTCTGGCGTTGTTATGGGCGTCTCTGGACAGCTCTTTGAGGACGCAATTGCTGCTAAGAAGGCCGAGAAGGGCGTTAAGCTTGATACAGAGCTGGACGCAAATGACCTTCGTGACCTTGTAACTTGGTTCAAGGGCATCTTTGCTGCTAACGTTGACGTTAAGGAGCACCCAGAGGTCTCCAAGAACGGTTACGCTGTCTTCCCATCTGATCCTTACCTCCAGCTCCGCCTTGCTGAGCAGGCAGTCTTTGGTTCTTGGATGAACGACCGCGCAATCCTTTACCGCAAGCAGAACAAGATTCCTGATGAGCTTGGTACTGCAGTTAACGTTCAGGTCATGGTTTTTGGTAACAAGGGCGAGACTTCTGCAACTGGTGTTGCATTTACCCGTAACCCTGCAGACGGTACCAACGAGCGCTACGGTGACTTCCTGATTAACGCTCAGGGCGAGGACGTTGTTGCTGGTATTCGTAATACTGAGCCTATTGCAGACCTTGTTAAGGTTCCTGCACTCAAGGAGGCTGGCGAGGAGCTCTTCCACGTCTTCGAGATTCTTGAGGACCACTACGCAGACATGATGGACATCGAGTTCACCATTGAGAATGGTAAGCTCTGGATGCTTCAGACTCGTGTTGGTAAGCGTACTGCTCTGTCTGCACTCAAGGTTGCAATTCAGATGTACGAAGAGGGTCGTATTACCAAGGAGCAGGCTGTTTCTCGTGTTGCTCCTGAGCAGCTCGATCAGCTTCTGCACCCACAGTTTGATCCTAACGCTGAGTATGAGACCATTGCTAAGGGTCTTAACGCTTCTCCTGGTGCAGCTGTTGGTGCTGCAGTCTTCTCTTCTGCAGATGCTGAGGCTTTTGCAGAGGCAGGCAAGCCTTGTATTCTTGTCCGCTGGGAGACCACTCCGGATGACCTCCACGGCATGGTTGCTGCAGAGGGTATCCTAACTTCCCACGGCGGCAAGACCAGCCACGCTGCTGTTATTGCTCGTGGTATGGGCGCTCCTTGCGTCTGTGGTGTTGATACACTCCGCATTGATGCTGCTAACAAGCGCTTCACCGTTGCTGATTCCGGCCTTGTTGTTAACGAGGGCGATGTTATCTCCATCGACGGTACCACTGGTGACGTCATCCTTGGTGCTGTTGAGCTTGTTCAGCCAGAGCTCTCTGGTGATCTTCAGACCATCCTTGCATGGGCAGATGAGGTTCGCCTTGACGAGTCCCGTGGTCGCGTCATTGGTGTACGTGCAAACGCTGATAACCCAGCAGATGCTCAGACTTCCGTTGATAACGGCGCTGAGGCAATCGGTCTTGACCGTACTGAGCACATGTTCCTTGGTGAGCGTAAGCACCTCATTCAGGACTTCATCCTTGCAGACTCTGAGGATGTTAAGCAGCTTGCTATTGAGCAGCTCGGTCGTGCTCAGAAGGGTGATTTCCTTGGTATGTTCAAGGTAATGGACGGCAAAGACGTTGTTGTCCGTCTTCTTGATCCACCACTGCACGAGTTCCTTGATTCCCCACGTGAGCTTGACGTTGAGATTGCTCGTGATGAGGAGCAGGGTAAGGACACCGCTGCAAAGCGTGCTCTTCTCGCTAAGTTTGACGCCTTCCAGGAGGCAAACCCAATGCTCGGCCTACGTGGCTGCCGCCTTGGTCTTGTCTACCCAGAACTCAACGTTATGCAGGTCCGCGCTATCGCAAGCGCAGCTGCAGAGCTCAAGCGCGTCGGTCTCGACCCTCGCCCAGAGATCATGGTTCCTCTGGTTGGCTTCGAAGAGGAGCTCATCCAGGTCCGTGAAGAGGTTGAGCAGACCATCAAGCAGGTTGCTGACGAGTACGGTGTTGAGCTCAACATCCCAGTTGGTACCATGATCGAGCTTCCACGTGCAGCTATCATGTCTGAGGAGATTGCTAAGCACGCAGACTTCTTCTCCTTCGGTACTAACGACCTCACCCAGACCTGCCTTGGCTTCTCTCGTGATGACGTTGAGTCCGCATTCATGCCTCTCTACCTTGAGCGTAAGATTGTTAAGACCAACCCATTTGCAACTCTTGATAAGGGCGTCGCAGGGCTTGTCCGCATGGGTGTTGAGGGTGGCCGTAAGGGTAATCCTAACCTCACCATTGGTGTCTGCGGTGAGACCGGTGGCGATCCAGAGTCCATCCACATGTACTACAACCTTGGTCTTGACTATGTCTCCTGCTCTCCATATCGCGTGCCAATCGCACGTCTTGCTGCAGCGCAGGCTAAGATTCAGGCTAATGGTGGTCCACAGAAGATTGCTACCAAGTAGGTTTTCTTCTAGACATACTGCAACAAACTCTAGAGGGCGGCTTCGGTCGCCCTCTTTTGCTAGATAACAATAACCTGCTATTATGTGATAAAAATGCAGGTACAAGGAGGGTCTATGTTATCTATTCAACGAGAAGATCTTGAAGCTCGCGAGCATCAAATCTTATCTCCTGAGGCGGCTTTTTCTGATCAAAGTAAAGGTCGCGCGATAGCAGAGGAGCCTGACCAGTACCGTACGTGCTATCAGTGCGATCGAGACCGTATTCTGCACAGCAAGAGCTTTAGAAGACTTGCTCACAAAACACAGGTTTTTCTCGCCCCAGAAGGGGACCACTATAGGACTCGTCTTATTCATACGCTTGAGGTTTCGCAGATTGCACGCTCAATTGCACGCCCTCTTGGCTTAAATGAAGACCTTACTGAGGCAATTGCACTTGGACATGACTTAGGCCATACGCCGTTTGGTCATATTGGTGAAAAGGCACTTTCTCACGCTATTAGTCTGTATAGGGGAATGGACCCTGACGCCCCAGAAAATGAGCGTATTTTTGCTCATAACCAGCAAAGTGCTCGTATTGTTGAGTATCTAGAGAAAGACGGACAAGGGCTTAATCTTTCTCATGAGGTTATTGATGGTATTAGATGTCACTCAGGCAATCTACGTGCAGAAACAGCAGAAGGAAGAATTGTTGCCATATCGGACCGTATTGCCTATGTAACGCACGATATTGATGACGCAAAACGAGCGGGACTTCTTTCGGAGGAGTATCTTCCAACTGAGGCTCGTGAAGTGTTGGGCAATAGTTCTCCTGAGCGAATTGAAAACATGGTTCACGATATTGTCTCTGAGAGCTCTCGCGTGGGGGACATTAAAATGACAGACTCCATGTGGGGTGCCATGATGACCATGAGAGCTTTTTTGTTTGCTAATCTGTATGCATCAGGGGATGCAAAATATGAAGAGCCCAAGGCGTATGACCTTATCATCGAGCTGTTCGATTATTTTGTAAATCATTTAGATGAGGTTCCTGCAGAATATAAGTGTCATGATTTTGATCATCCAGAGATTCAAGTAGCAGATTACGTGTCTGGTATGACCGATAGATACGCAACAAGAGTGTTTGAAGATCTTCGTCTGCCTCGTTCCTGGGGTAAAAGAAGATATGTAAAGTAAGTTTTATCCAAACTAACCCTTGTACAGTGGAAAATATTCACGTATACTTTCCGTCTGTGTGTTAACTATGTGTCGTTCGCAGGGGCGTCGGCACCTCTAGAGATGAGGAAACAATGGACTACATTCGCGCTATTGAGCGTCAGCAGATCCGCGAGGACATTCCTGAGGTCCGCGTTGGTGACAACGTAAAGGTTCACTATCGTATTGTCGAGGGTGACCGTACTCGTGAGCAGGTCTTCCAGGGTGACATCATTCGTCTTTCCGGCGAGGGTTCCCGTGAGACTTTTACCGTTCGTAAGATCAGCTTCGGCATTGGTGTTGAGCGTACTTTCCCACTTCACTCACCAAAGATTGCTAAGCTTGAGGTTCTCCGCCACGGTGTTGTTCACCGCGCTAAGCTCTACTTCCTGCGCGATCGTGTTGGTAAGGCTGCTCGTCTTCGCGAGAAGCGCTAATCAACTTCATATGCTCTTTAAAGCCGCCTCCGGGCGGCTTTTTTAGTACCATAGTCATGTGGTTTGGAGAAAAACATGGCTGATTCTGCTAAAGACATAATTGCTCGTTTAAGCGACGCTCCAGAGGCTGAGGTATACGAACTTATAGCTCGTTATAGTGAAGATCCTCGTAAACAAGTTATCAAAGCGTTGGAATCAGCTAAAAAGCGTATTGAAAAAGAATATGCCGAGAAGGCCCGTGTAGAAGAAATGTATCGCTTTCAGAAGGAGCTTTCTGGAGGCGGACTGGTTGTTGGTGTTGATGAGGTGGGTAGAGGCTCTGTAGCTGGTCCTTTAACGGTTTGTGCGGTATGTTTGCCCGAAGATCCGATCATCTATGGACTAAACGACTCCAAAAAATTAACCGCAACAAAGCGAGAGATTCTAGCGGCACAGATTCAAGAAATTGCTACAGCAATTGGCATTGCTCATATTGCGCCTCAAAGGATTGATGAAGTTGGTATGGCACAGTGTCTAAGAGACGCCATGCTACAAGCTGTTAAAAACACAGGTATTGAGCCTGACTGTGTCTTGATTGATGGAAATCCTATGCACATCCATCCTAAAGAGAAGACTCTTGTTAAGGGCGATGCACGCATTGCATCTATTGCTGCTGCTTCAATTGTGGCAAAGGTAACACGAGATGCTTTAATGGTGGCTTACGATGAGGAATACCCTGGCTATCACCTGGCAGAATGCAAAGGATATGCCTCTGCTGAACATATTGAGGTTATTGGTGAGATGGGACTTTCTCCTATACATAGAGCTTCGTTTTGTGGAAACTTTGTTAAGACGCAAAGACTGTTTTAATACACCTAATTTACGCAATCAGATTAACTTGCAGATATAAATCTAAGCCCGTTCATTCTAAGAGGATTGAACGGGCTTTTTCTATAGCTGTGAGACAGGAACATTAAATTTTTTAGTTTCGACAGAATCATTACGCTGCTTGGACAGACAGCGGCCAAGTTAGTGTCAAAGTGCTCCTGCAAACTGAACTCTCCCACAATGAAAGGAGAGTTATGAGCAAGAAAGAAGCAAGTAAGCACGCAGACGCAACATCTAACGAGGTGGAGGAGAAACCTGTACCACAGGAAGATCCAAAGGTTCAGGATAAGAGCCCTCAAGAGGATGACGAACACGAGGGTAGGATTCCGCTAGAAGAAATGTCTTCTCGTCAAATTGGTGAGAAAGGCGAGGAGATTGCCGCAAAATACCTCATCAAAAGAGGATACAAAATTATCCAAACTAACTGGACGTGTCAGATTGGTGAGGTTGATATTGTTGCTCAAGATGGCAATAACGTTGTGCTTGTTGAGGTAAAGACAAGACGCATCCTGAACAAAGACGACAGCATCATGCCTGAGCTTGCGGTAAACAAAGCAAAGCAGGAAAAATATAGGACGCTTGCGCTTATGTATGCAGCGCTTCATCCAGCGCTTACTTCCATTAGGTTTGATGTTGTTGCTATCAATTTGGTGGCCCCAAGTACAGCAAGCTTGAGGCATTTAATTGGGGCTTTTAGCTGGGATGAGCAATGAGCCAAGCAACCATCTGCATTCACACGGCAACTCTAAGAGGGATTGAGGCAATTCCTGTAGATGTTGAAGTAGGCATTTCAGGTGGCATACCCGGAATAACCATCGTAGGCATGCCTGATAGTTCCATCATGGAATCTCGGTCTCGCGTGCGATGTTCCCTAAAAGCTGCCGGATTTACCATTCCTCGGTTGCTGGTAACAATCAATCTGACGCCTGCGGATATAAAGAAGACGGGTACAGGATTTGATCTGCCTATAGCCGTTGCTATTCTTGCAGCTACCGGACAGATTCCTCAAGAGATTGTGTACAACAGGTTATTTGTTGGAGAGCTCTCATTAAACGGCAAAATCTCTTCTGTCAGAGGAATGGCAGCGTATGCAATGCTCGCTAAGAAACTAGGAATGAAGCTTATTTCTTCTTCAGATTGCAATTTGTTTGGCTCTGATTGGAATCATGTTATTGGAATCCAATCGTTGCTTAATCTGAGCTTAAGGGATCAATCTTTCTGTAAGCCATTGATTCAGCGTAAGCATGCTGTTGAAACAACAACGCTCAGCGAGAATTTAGACTTTGAAGAGGTAATTGACCAGGAACTAGTCAAACGAGCAATCGTTATCGCAGCTACGGGAAACCTGGGAATGCTCATGATTGGCCCGCCGGGAGCAGGCAAAACTATGCTTGCTAAAAGAATTCCAACTATCCTCCCAGAACTTTCCAAAGAAGAGCGCGATGAGGTGTTGTTAATTCATTCTGTAGCAGGTTGTGAGACAGAGTCTATTCAGGCAGGAGTAAGACCCTTTAGGTCTCCACATCACTCGGCTTCTGTAGCAGGCATGATTGGTGGAGGTAGGCCTGTTATTCCAGGCGAGATTTCCCTTGCTCATAAAGGTGTACTCTTTCTGGACGAGCTACCAGAATTTGCTTCTAATACGTTGCAAGTTTTACGTCAGCCTATTGAAGATGGATACGTTCGTCTTGCGCGAGTTGATGGCATTTATAAGTTTCCTTCTCAGTTTCAGCTTATTGCTGCAGCTAATCCTTGTCCCTGTGGTTACTTTGGAGACAAAACACATACCTGTAAGTGCTCTCCGGGAAAGATTTCTACCTATCAGTCAAAAATTGGAGGCCCATTGATGGATCGAATAGATATTGTGTGTGATGTAGCTCGTCCTTCTTCTGATCGAGTCATTCAAGGAGAGCTAGGACTCACATCAGCAGGTATGCGCTCTCTTGTTATTTCTGGTAGAGATTTTGCCTCTTGGCGAGAAACCCGTGAAGTAGGAAGCACTTCTCGCCAAAAATACGTGGAAAGTTTTGATGAATCAGCGTTGCAACTATTGCATAGATTTGCTCGTGGACTTCATTTGGGAGGTAGGGCAATAACACATACCTGCAGAGTTGCAAGAACTATCGCCGACATTGCTCATCATGAAAAAGTGTCAAAAGACGACGTATCTGAGGCTGTAGCTTATAGGTCTCGTTCTTTGGAGTAGTAATGGAGAGATGGGAGATTTCATCAGAAGATGAGGATTATCCAAAAGAACTGCTATTGCTCAACCATCCTCCCGAAGTGATATACGGAATGGGAGATAGAGGGGTTTTGCAAGCACCTTGTATGTCGGTAATTGGGGCTCGTAGGGCCACTCCATACGGTATGACAATTGCAGAAATGGCTGGCAGATGCGCCGCCGATAACAGTATTGTGGTGGTATCTGGAGGAGCGCTTGGCTGTGACTATACAGCGGGGATGTCTGCGCTTAATGCCGGCGGAAAAACCGTTGTCGTAGCAGGTTGTGGCGCTGATGTTACGTACCCGACTACATCGCTAGACCTCTTTGAAGCAGCACGAGAAGGAAGGGGAGCGGTTATATTTTTAGATAGGTGGGGGACACCGCCTAGACGCTATGCGTTTCCCAGGAGAAATGCAGTAATTGCAGCATTAGGAAAAGTACTTCTGGTAACGGAAGCGGGGCTTTGCTCGGGAACTATGAGTACAGCCGAATTTGCTAACTCACTTGGTAAAACTATTTATGCAATACCTGGGTCTATCTTTTCTCCAGCTTCTGCCGGCACTAATAGGCTAATTGCTGAAGGTGCTCAAATTATTCCTGACGAG
The DNA here is from genome assembly GCA_938045565.1 of uncultured Atopobium sp. Lineage (GTDB taxonomy): Bacteria > Actinomycetota > Coriobacteriia > Coriobacteriales > Atopobiaceae > Lancefieldella. Next base: position 98,089 of record CALIAZ010000002.1, on the reverse strand, counting down.
ACTTCATTGGGCCTTGCAATTTCTTTAGATTTTGATTGTTTAGTTCAAGAACAAATGAAGCATGATAAGAAGTTAACGCCACTTTTATCTGCTCTTATAGCCTCTCCTTCAAGACCAGAAGAGCTTGCATGGCGGTTATCGGAAAACGTTCTTACTGTGCTTAATTCCTTAACTGATTACGAAGCTCGTGGAATGGTAAAAAGATTACCGGATGGAAGGTATACTCCTTCTAAAGACTTTTATTTGGACTCGTAGTGTGTGATAGGTGAAAAATGACGCAAAAAGTTACTGTAGTAGGCGCTGGTTTAGCTGGAAGTGAATGTGCCTTACAGCTTGCTTCTCGCGGTATTTCTGTAGAACTCATTGAGCAGCGTCCTGTTGTTTCTTCTCCAGCGCATCACACAGATATGTTTGCTGAGCTGGTCTGTTCCAACTCTTTGAAATCTACCAAGGAAGATTCTGCAGCTGGAATTTTAAAGTCTGAGCTTAAAAAGATGGGTAGTTTTCTTCTTCGTATAGCAGAAGAAAACTCTGTTCCTGCAGGTGGCGCACTTGCGGTAAATAGGGAAGAGTTTTCAAAAGCAGTAACTGAGCAGATTAAAAATCATCCCAACATCTCTGTGACTCATGCAGAGGTTACAGAGTTAACTGATGAGCCAACAGTTATCGCTGCAGGTCCTCTGTGTTCTGATAGCTTATATCAGGCTATTTCTAAACGTGTGGGAACTGACAGAATGTCGTTTTTTGACGCTGCGGCACCTATTGTGTCTGAAGAGTCAATCGACCGCTCAATTGCATTTTCCCAGTCTCGTTATGAGGATTTAGGAATTGGCGATTACCTTAATTGCCCTATGAATAAAGAGGAATACGACACGTTTGTAGAGGAGTTGCTAGCTGCCAAACGTGTTATTGGTCATGATTTTGAGCAATCCGATTTATTCCAGGCATGTCAGCCTATTGAGGAAGTGGCAAGAACAGGACATGATTCCATTAGGTTTGGAGCCCTAAAACCTGTTGGACTTATTGATCCTAGAACAGGTAAACGTCCTTGGGCGGCAGTTCAGCTTCGTGCAGAAAATACAGGTAAAACAGCATTTAACCTGGTTGGTTTTCAGACAAACCTTACGTGGGGAGAGCAAAAACGCGTATTTACGCTTATTCCAGGCTTGGAGAATGCTGAGTTTGTCCGCTATGGTGTCATGCACAGAAACTCTTTTGTTGATTCTCCTCATGCACTTGATAGCTCATTTGGAATTCCTGGCACTTCTACTATTCTTGCAGGTCAAATTACAGGTACAGAAGGCTATGTTGAGGCGATTGCCTCAGGCTTGCTTGCAGCGCTAAACATGTACGCTCGTCTGTTAGGCAAAGAGGAAGTTAAGCTTCCTTTAACAACTTCGTTTGGCTCTCTTGTGGGTTATGCGACAAACCCAAACACCAAAGATTACCAGCCTATGCATGTTAACTTTGGAATTTTTGAGCCATTGGACGAGCACATTAAAAGAAAAGACGAGCGCCGTCAGAAGATGGAGGAACGCGCTCATAAAGATTTTGATGAGTATCTTGCCTCTCGCCACGAACTCTTTGATTGTGTAAAGCGTGATTAATGTGGGCATTTCTAAAGTGCAGGTAAGTCACGTTGAACAATTTATTGAGTATTTAAGCAAGGTTAGAAATCTTTCTGAGAATACTTTAAGGTCATATCAAACTGATCTTTTAGCATTTGAGCAGTGGTGCAGCAGGGAAGGCGTTGAGGTAACTAAGGTTGATCACAGAAGCCTTCGCTTGTATTTGGCTTACCTCAAACAAGCTCAATATTCAGCTAAAACGCTTAATAGGCACTTGTCTGCGCTACGTGGTTTTTATAAGTGGATGCAGCGAGAAAAACTGATTGCTACTGATCCTGCTCTTGCACTTAGCAATCCTCGAGCGCCACGCAATCTTCCACATACCATGACTGACTCTGATGTAAACAGACTGTTGGAATCATGTGATACCTCAACAGCGGTAGGTCTGAGGGATAGAGCATTTCTCGAGTTTTTGTATGCAACAGGAGCTCGTATTTCTGAGGTAGCAACGCTTAAGCTTGAGCAGATTGATTTACAAAATGGAACAGTACGCCTCTTTGGTAAAGGCTCTAAAGAGAGAATTGTTCCGTTATATGAGTCTGCGATTGAGTGGCTTAAGAAGTACCTTAGGTCTTCTCGTCCTACGCTCTTGTTAAAAGACAAAACAAGTCGCACGCATTCGGCTCTCTTTATTTCTGTAAGAGGAAATGACATGAGCGCAGATTCTTTGCGCAAGGTTTTCTCGTCGTATTTAGCGGCTTCAGGACTAGACAGCTCACTATCACCGCATGCCATGAGACATACATATGCCACAGAGCTTCTTGGTGGCGGGGCAGATTTGCGTATTGTGCAGGAACTTTTGGGCCATGAGTCACTTTCAACTACGCAGGTGTATACGCATCTGTCGGTTGATAGGCTCAAAGAAGCGGCAAAAGCAGCTCATCCAAGGTCAAAGTAAACCGTGCTTTGTTGCAGAAGGTCTTGCACTTGGAATTTAGATGTATTTGCACAGTATTTGTAGAGGTTATGGTCTAAATTCTTTATAGACGCAGCCCTTGTTTTCCTGTTATACTTTCAAAAGTTGTGTAGAAGCACAACATGCTGTTACCAAACAGCACAAAATCGCACGTACGACTACTTGTTTGCCGTGGTGCCTAACGCTAAGCCAGGTGTTGGGTGGTTTTAACAAGGTCTGAACTCGTACGGAGGAACAACCAATGGAGGTAAAAATGGCTGCAAAGATTACTATTCAGACTCTTCTGGATGCTGGTTGCCACTATGGTCACCAGACTCGTCGTTGGAACCCTAAGATGAAGCCATACATCTTTGGTGAGCGCAACGACATTTACATTCTTGACCTTAAGCAGACTATGCTTGGCGCAGACGCTGCTTACACTTTCCTGAAGAATGTTGCATCTAAGGGTGGCCGCGTTCTCTTCGTCGGCACTAAGAAGCAGGCTCAGGAGCCAATTGCTACTGAGGCAGCTCGTGCAAACATGCCTTACATCAACCAGCGTTGGCTTGGCGGTATGCTTACCAACTTTGTCACCATGCGTTCCCGCATTAAGCGCCTTGAGGAGCTTGAGGCAATGGTAGAGGATGGCCGTATGGCAGCTCTTCCTAAGAAGGAGCAGGCTCTTAAGAACAAGGAGCTTCTGAAGCTTCAGCTTAACCTCGGTGGCGTCCGTGATATGACTTCTCTTCCACAGGCTCTCTTTGTTGTTGACTCCAAGCGTGAGGAGAACGCAATCCGTGAGGCAAACCGCCTTCACATTCCAGTTGTCTCCCTGCTTGACACCAACTCTGATCCAGATGTTGTTGATTACGGCATTCCTGCAAATGACGATGCTATTCGTTCCATTTCTCTTATGTGCCAGCTTGCTGCAGACGCAATTCTTGCAGGTAGCGGCAAGGAGCAGATTTCTGCTGAAGAGATGGGCGCTGAGTCCGAGACCCCAGCTGCTGAGTAACTCTTAGCAACGGGTCAAATAATTTAGTTATTCAGTAGATTTTTGGGAGGAAAACATGGCAGAGATTACCGCAGCACTTGTTAAGCAGCTTCGTGATATGACCAGCTCTCCTATGATGGAGTGCAAGAAGGCACTCGTCGAGGCTGAGGGCGATATTGAAAAGGCAGTAGACATCCTTCGTACTATGGGCGTTGCTAAGGCAGTTAAGCGTGCTGGCCGCGACACCAACGAGGGCACCATTGCTACTTTCATCAGCCCAGACGGCAAGACTGGCGCAATCCTCGAGCTCTCCTGCGAGACTGACTTTGTTGGTACAAACCCACAGTTCACCGGCTTTGCTGGCGATCTTGCTGCAGTTGTCGTTGAGAGCAACCCAGCTGACGTTGAGGAGCTCAAGGCTGCAAAGCTTGGCGACGAGACTGTTGACGAGGCAATCACCGATAAGATCCACAACATCGGCGAGAACATGCGCGTTCTTCGTTTCCAGCGTGTTGAGGCTGCAAACGGCGCTCTTGCTAGCTACATCCACCTTGGTGGCAAGCTTGCTGACATTGTTACCTTTGAGTTCAACAAGCCAGAGACCGCTGAGTCTCAGGACTTCAAGAACTTTGCACACGATGTTGCAATGCAGGTAGCTGCAGCTGCTCCAGTTGCTGCTCGCCGTGAGGATGTTCCACAGGACATCGTTGATCACGAGCTCTCCATTTACAAGGCACAGGCAGCTGAGTCCGGCAAGCCTGAGGCTATTCAGGAGAAGATGGCTTATGGTCGTCTCGAGAAGTACTACAAGGAGTATGTCCTTACTGAGCAGGCATTTGTTAAGGACCCAGATATGACCATTTCTGAGTACGCAAAGCTGCTCTCCAAGAAGGTTGACGACGAGGTAAAGATTGTCAGCTTCGTACGTTTTGCTTTTGGTGAAGAGTAAGACTTTTTACTTCAATTATTTTGAGCCGGTTGTCTTCAACCGGCTCTTTTTTTAACGCGATTCCTGCAAAACTTACGGTGTCGTTTGTTAAAATTATTACAACTATGGCAAACGGAGAGAGCGAGGAAGCTTTGTCTTCAGCTAAATACAAACGAGTACTTTTAAAGCTTTCTGGTGAAGCATTGATGGGCGAGCAATCCTTTGGTATTGACCCCTCAATTCCAGAGATGCTTGCTAAAGAAATCAAACCTGTTTGGGAGTCTGGTGTTCAGATTGCCATTGTTGTTGGTGGCGGAAACATTTTTAGAGGCGTTTCTCAGGCAGCAGCTGGTATGGATCGTGCCCAGGGTGACAACATGGGCATGCTTGCAACCGTAATTAACGCTCTCTCGCTTCAGGATTGTTTTGAGCGCAACGGCATGGATTGCCGCGTTATGAGCGCAATTTCCATGGCTCAGGTTGCAGAGCCTTATATTCGCCGTCGTGCTATTAGACACCTTGAGAAGGGCCGTATTGTTATCTTTGCTGCTGGTACAGGTAACCCTTACTTCACCACTGATACGGCTGCAGCTCTTCGCGCTTGCGAGATTGGTGCTGAGGCACTGATGAAGGCAACAAAGGTAGATGGTATTTACGACTGCGATCCTGTTACTCATGCAAATGCAGTTAAGTATGACACCGTCACTTACAAAGATGTTCTCGCTAAAGAACTTAAGGTTATGGACGCTGCAGCAATTGCGCTGTGCAAAGACAATAAGATGCCAATTCTTGTATTTGACATGCAGTCTGAAGGCGTTTTCATGAAGGCAATTTCCGGAGAAGAAGTCGGTACCACTGTCGTTGAGGAGGACTAATGAGCGTTCATTCTGATAAAGCTAAGCAGTCTATGGAGAAGTGCATCGAGGCACTTAAGAATAACTTTGGCCGCGTCCGTACTGGTCGCGCAAATCCACATGCGCTTGATCATATTAAGGTTGACTACTATGGCCAGCCAACTCCAATTTCTCAGCTTGCAGCCATTAAGGTTCCAGAGGCATCTATGCTGGTTGTAGAGCCATGGGATAAGACCGCTCTTAAGAGCATCGAGAAGGCCATTGAGACTTCTGACCTTGGCATTACTCCATCCAATGACGGCTCCGCTATTAGGCTTCCTTTCCCAATGCCAACTGAGGAGCGCCGTCGTGAGCTTGCTAAAGAGTGCTCTCAGATTGCTGAAGAGGCTCGCGTAGCTGTTCGTAACGTTCGTCGTGACGTTAACGGCAAGATTGAGCGCGATGAGGAGCTCTCTGAGGACGATCAGAAACGCGAGAAGAACGGTATTCAGAAGCTAACCGATACCTATATTGCACAGATTGAGACTCTTCTTAAGACCAAGACTTCAGAAATCATGGAGATTTAAGTGCAGTTTGATGCAGACAAACTCGTCCAGTATTTCTCTGACGCACCAGAAGATATCAGTCTTTCTGATATCAATTTAGAAACTATTCCGCCTCACGTTTCCATCATTATGGATGGAAACGGTAGATGGGCTACAGCTCGCGGACTTGACAGAACCGAAGGTCATAAGGCTGGTGTTCTTTCTTTGCGCAAGGCTGTTACTACAAGTGTGCGCCTTGGATTGGACGTTCTGTCGGTTTATGCGTTCTCTACAGAAAACTGGAAGCGCCCTCAGCGTGAGGTTGATCTGCTCATGCGCCTGTTTGCAGAGACGCTGCTTAAAGAGCTTCCACTGTTCCACCAAGAAAACGTTAAGCTGCGTTTCTTTGGTGACCTTGAGGCTTTGCCAGAGAAGACTCGCAAGACCTTTCAGCGCGGACTTGATGAGACCGCACAAAACACTGGTATGACGTTTGCGCTTGCGGTCAATTATGGCTCCCGCGCAGAGTTAACCAGGGCAGCTGTTCTTCTCGCCAACCAAATTGCTGAGGGCAGCGTGTCTGCTGACTCGGTGACTCCAGCAGATTTTGAGAAGAACCTCTATACAGCAGGACTTCCTGATCCAGACCTTTTGATTCGCACGTCAGGAGAGCTGAGGCTTTCTAACTATTTGCTATGGCAGCTGGCTTACTCGGAGCTGTATGTTACGCAAACTTACTGGCCTGACTTCTCTAAGTGGGATTTTTTGCGCGCCATTAAGGACTATCAGAGTCGCGAGAGGCGATTCGGAGGAGTGAAATAGTGGTGGACAATACGCGCGATTCCAAAAAGCCTTCCTCCAGGATCGACGCTGACTCTCAGTTAAATCCTGAAGAAACAGGTAGTGTTGGAATTGATAGACAGATTGAAAAGCTGGAGATTCGTCGCTCGCTTAAAGAGCTACAGAGATCCGCTGGTAACCTCATGGGCCAGCGAGTTCGTGGCGTCACCGAAAAGCTTTTGACCAGAACTCTGTCTGGCGTAGTCTATGCAGCTATTGTGCTTGCTGCACTTTTTGTGGGCAAAGAAGCCACCATTGTTTTGATTGCTGGTATGGGATGGCTGTGCTGCTCTGAGTTCTTCCACATTTGTCGTATGGGTGGACGCATGCCAAACGAGCCTCTTGGCCTTGTTTTCTCGCTTATTTTTCCCATAATTGCGTATTTTGGCCATGTCTTTCCGCTGGTATTTTCTCTGCTTTTGATTATTCTTTGCGGACTTTGGTATGTCTTTACTCCGCGAGCAAACCTTGCAGACGTGGCTGTTACGGCCTTTGGACCTCTGTATACGTCACTCTCGCTTTCAACGGTGGTGCTGCTGAGGTCTACAGAGCCTAGTTTTTCTATTCCTTGGATCACGCTTGCCGTCATGCTCTCTGTGTGGGCTAACGATTCTTTTGCATATTTGTTCGGATCTAAATTTGGCAAGCATAAACTGGCGCCAAGAATTTCTCCAAATAAGAGCTGGGAAGGCTTCTACGGTGGTCTTTTAGGCTCAATGCTGGTGTGGTTCTTGATTGCTGTGTTTGGTGCAATTGATATGAATCCACTGTTTGCCCTGCTCTTTGGCGTAACTGAGGGTATTTTCTCTGTTGTGGGAGACCTCTTTGAGTCTCGTATTAAGCGAGGCGTAGGACTTAAAGACTCCGGTTCAATTATGCCTGGTCATGGTGGCCTGCTTGATAGAACCGATTCGATGATTTTTGGAACTATGGCGGCGTTTCTTCTCTTCCAGCTTGCCGTGCTCTTTAGCCAGGTCAAGCTTCCTATTGCGCTGCCGTTTGGAGCATAGGTTTTGAGCATTTTTGAAGACACTGCGCCTCGTGCCGCTAGGCATGAGCCTTTGCGTGTTGCTGTCCTTGGAGCTTCGGGCTCTGTGGGCATGCAGACGCTTGATGTATGCCGTCATTTTCCGCAAAAGGTGCAGGTAGTTGCCCTTGCGGTAAGGTCGTCGGCTGAGTTTGCCGTGAAGGCAGCAAATGAGTTCAACTGCAAATATGTTGCTTTTGCCGATGCAAGTGTCAAGGGCAACGCTCTTCTCGACAGCTTGCCACAAGGCTGCAAAGCAAGCTTTGGCCCCGAGGCAGTTCAAGCGCTCGCTGAGCTGGATGAGGTTGACTGCGTAGTCAACGCAGTAGTGGGAGAGGCTGGCATTTACGCTGGTCTAGCCGCTGTAAAGGCTGGCAAGGTGCTGGCATACGCCAACAAGGAGTCCATTGTTGTTGGCGGAGACCTTCTGATGCCGTTGGTTAAGCCTGGTCAGCTCATTCCTGTTGACTCCGAGCACAGCGCCATCTTCCAGTGCCTTATTGGCGAGAACCCCGCTGACATCCAGAGGATTTGGCTCACCTGTTCTGGTGGTCCGTTCTTCGGATATTCTCGTGAGCAGCTCAAGCATGTCTCGGCCGACGACGCTTTGGCGCATCCAACCTGGAAGATGGGCGCCAAGATCACCATCGACTGTGCAACGCTCATAAACAAAGGTCTTGAGCTCATTGAAGCCCATCATCTCTTTGATACTCCAATGGACAAGCTGGAGGTACTGGTACATCGTCAGAGCCGAATCCACTCTATGGTTGAGTTTGTGGATGGCTCCGTAAAGGCGCAGCTAGGAGCCTCTGACATGAGGCTGCCAATCCAGTTTGCTCTGAGCTATCCGCACCGCTGGCCAGCAATTGCTCAGCCGGTTGAGTGGCAAGAGACTGCTCCTCTTACAGGAGATTATGCTGACGAGAAGACCTTTGGATGCTTAGCTCTTGCTCGTCACGCGGGAACTGTTGGTGGAACGCTTCCATGCATCATGAATGCTGCTAATGAAGTTGCTAATCATGCATTTAGGCGAGGAAGATGTTCATTTCTTGATATCGAGCGCATTGTTGCAGAGACCATGAATGCCTCTCATGTCCAAAGGGTAGAAGACCTTCAACAATTGACGCTTGTAGACGCAGAAGCACGAGCTTTAGCTCGCTCTTTTGTGGGATAGGAATTTTGTGAATTTGTTAGCTGTTCTTTCACCAATTTTTTGGGGACTCTTGGTCCTTTCGCTTCTTGTATTTGTTCATGAGGCTGGCCATTACGGTATGGCTCGCCTGTGTGGCGTTCGTGTCACTGAGTTCTTCTTGGGCATGCCGTTCAAGTACAAGCTTTCTCACAAGAGCAAAAAATACGGTACCGAGGTTGGCGTAACACCGCTTCTTTTTGGTGGCTATACGCGTATCTGCGGCATGGAAGGTCAGCTTGATGAGCTTCTGCCTCAGGCTCTGATGAGCGTTCAGGAGGCAGGTTCACTTGAGGTTGGCACGCTTGCAGCAAAGCTTAACTGCGAGGATGAGCGCGCCTACAATCTGCTGTATACCTTGGCGGACTGGGGTTCCATTGAGCTTGTCAAAGAGTCCGAGTCAGATGAGCTGGCGCACGTTACGTTCCAGACGCTTGCACGAGACGCTGAGCTGCGCTGCGAGTATGACCGCGGTCATAATTTTGAGCTGGAAGGCTCAACGGTGGCAGGGGAGCCTCGAGTTCCACAGATGTCTGCTCAGGACTTCTTTGTACAAGAGAAGGCTCATACCTACGTTGGCGCAACTGTTCCCAAGCGTCTGCTTATGATTTTAGGCGGACCCCTGGTTAATATTGCGCTTGCCTTTGTGCTGGTCGTAGGTTCACTCATGTTTGTTGGCATTCCTGCTGCACAAAACAAGGCACAGTTGGGCTCAGTTGAATCTGGCTCTCTGGCAGCTATTTCAGGCCTTACTGCCGGAGATACCATTCTTACGTTTAACGAGGTAGAGGTTCATACCTGGGAAGACCTTACTGCAGCTATCAAGAATGCAATGTCTGCAGGTAAAACTGATATTCCTGTCACCTATGATCGCGGTGGCATTCAGCTTCAAACTACCATTAAGCCTGCTTTACGTCCTGACGATAAGATCATTGGCGTGTCGCCCGTAATGACCATGTATCACTTCTCGTTTATTGATGCGTCTGCCGCAGCTGTATCGTATGCTGCGCAGGTTGGACAGTTTGCCCTAAGACTGCTCATTCCAACGCAAACCATGGAAGTTCTCAATCAGTCGTCTTCTGTTGTGGGAATTTCTGTGATGGCTTCAGAAGCTGCTGCAGAGGGTTTCTCGACCCTTATTATGCTGGTAGCAGCCATTTCTATGTCCCTTGGCTTTATGAATCTTTTACCTATTCCACCTCTTGACGGCGGAAAAATTCTGATTGAGGTAATTCAGGTGATTATCAGAAAGCCTCTGTCTATCAAAATTCAAAACATTTTGTCTTACATTGGACTGGCGTTTTTCCTGTTTGTATTTGTTGTTGCACTGAGAAACGATATCCTTCATTTGCTGTTTAGGTAGCTGATTTTATGTCTGAGATTGCTCGCACAAAAACTCGTCCCGTTATGGTTGGATCCGTCCAGGTTGGCGGTGGCGCCCCCGTTTCTGTTCAGTCCATGTGCACCACCAAAACTGATGATCCAGACGCCACGCTTCATCAGATTAAAGAGCTTGCAGAAGCCGGTTGCGAGATTATTCGTGTAGCAATACCTGACGCAAAAGCGCTTGATGGCTTTGAAGAGATTTGCAAATACTCGCCACTTCCCGTTGTTGCCGATATTCACTTTGACTATAAGCTTGCGCTTGAAGCTGCAAAGAGAGGCGCTGCTGCGCTTCGTATTAATCCGGGCAACATTGGCTCTATGAAACGCGTGGACGCTGTTATTGATGCAGCTAAAGAGGCCCATATTCCTATTAGAATTGGTGTTAATGCCGGCTCTCTTGCTAAAGAATTTGATACAAGACAAGACATGACCCTTGTCGAAAAACTCGTGGCGTCGTCAAAGTCGTTTGTAGAGCATTTTTCTTCTCGCGGTTTTGACGATATTGTCTTATCTGCAAAGGCTCATGATGTCCCCACTACGCTTGCGGTCTATCGTGCGCTTTCAAAGGAGCTTCCACAGATTCCTCTGCATGTAGGTGTAACAGAGGCTGGCGCGCTGAGGCAGGGAACGGTAAAGAATTCTGCCGCAGTTGGCATTTTGCTTGAGAGCGGCATTGGTGATACCATGCGTCTGTCTTTGACGGCTAATCCTGTAGAAGAGGTCCATGTGGCATGGGAGCTTCTTGCAGCTCTTGGCATGCGTCGCATTAAGCCAGAGCTGGTAAGCTGTCCTACGTGCGGCAGGTGTGGCGTTGATATGATTCCTATTGCAGAAGAAGTTACCAAGCGCCTAGATGGCGTTCGTGCTCCAATTTCTGTAGCAGTCATGGGATGCGTTGTTAACGGACCTGGTGAGGCTAGGGGTGTTGACCTTGGCGTTGCCTGCGGTAAAGGACAGGCAGTGTTGTTTGAGAACGGCAATCCTATTAGAAAAGTGCCTGAAGATAAGATTGTTGATGAGCTATTCGCCGAAATTGAGAATCGTTTTGGCAAAAAATAAGTAAACTATACGTATTACTTCATATTGAAAGGAAACTACCTTGAAGCACTGGATGCGCATGTCTTCTTTGTATGCACCAACGCTCAAAGAAGACCCAGCTGAGGCTGTACTTGCAAGTCACCGCCTGCTCCTTCGTGCTGGCATGATTAGAAAGACCGCTGCTGGTCTTTACTCTTATCTGCCACTTGCATGGCGCTCTCTTTTAAAGATTGAGGCCATCATCCGCGATGAGATGGACGGTATTGGTGCTCAGGAGATTCTTGTTCCTATTATGACTCCCGCTGAGCTTTGGGAAGAGTCTGGTCGTTGGGACGTCTACGGTGATGAGCTCATGCGTATGCATGATCGCCACGACCGTCAGTTTGCACTTGGTCCAACTCATGAGGAGACCTTTACAGACCTCATTAGAAACGAGCTCAAGAGCTATAAGCAGCTTCCTGTAACGCTCTATCAGATTCAGGATAAGTTCCGTGATGAGCGTCGTCCACGCTTTGGTCTTATGCGTGGCCGTGAGTTCATTATGAAAGATGGCTATTCCTTCTCGGCAAATCAAGAGTCACTGCAAGAGTGCTATGACCAGGAGAAGGTTGCTTACCAGAACGTTTGCGACCGTACACGCCTTAAGGCTCTTCAGGTAGTTGCAGACTCCGGCCAGATTGGTGGAGACACCTCTGTTGAGTTTATGGCTCTGGCTGAGGCTGGCGAGGCAAGCCTGGTTTACTGCGATTGCGGTTACGCTGCAGATACTGAGGCAGCAGCTGCAAAAATCAATGTTGAAGAGCGTGAGTCTGGCAAGATGTGTGAGATTCATACCCCTGGTATTGGCTCCATTGATGACGTCGCAGAGTTCCTCCACGTTTCACCTGCAGCAACTCGCAAGGCTCTTGCGCTTGTTGACGGAAACGGTAAGCCAGTTGTGTGCTTTGTTCCAGGCACTCATGAGCTCAACGAGGTAAAAGCTGAGCACGCTTTTGGTGAGTACCATATGATGACTGATGAAGAGCTTGAAGAGTATGGCCTCATCAAGGGCTTCATTGGACCTGTTGGCCTACCTGAGGGCATCCGCGTTGTTGGAGACCTTTCCCTTGAGGATACTCAGTGGTGGCTCTGCGGTGCTAACAAGGCAGACTACCACCTTGATCACGTTGAGCTTGGTCGTGACTTTGAGATTAACGAGTGGAAAGATCTTGTTACTTCTCAGGAGGGTGATATTTGTCCTGAGTGCGGTCTTCCTCTTCATGCTGCTCGCGGTATTGAGGTTGGCCAGGTCTTCCAGCTTGGCACCAAGTACTCTTCAGCGCTTAACGCTACCTTCACCGATGAAAACGGTGAGGACAAGCCTCTGGTTATGGGTTGCTATGGCATTGGTGTTTCCAGACTGCTTGCGGCCGTTGTTGAGCAATACAATGACGAGAGGGGCATCAAGTGGCCAGTCTCTGTTGCTCCTTATGAGGTTTCCGTTCTTTGTCTCTCCGATAAAGACCCAGAGATTTGGGATGCAGCAGGTGCAGTAGCTGACACTTGCGTTGCTGCTGGACTTGAGACTGTTGTTGATGACCGTGCAGAGCGCCCTGGCGTTAAATTTGCTGATGCAGACCTTATCGGCTTCCCATGGCAGGTAATTGTGGGCAAGAAGGGCGTTGCAAACGGCATTGCAGAAGTCAAAGAGCGCGCTACCGGCGAGCGCTTTGAGGTTGCCCTTGATGAAGTTGGCTCTTGGCTAGCCGAGAAGATCCTTCCAGAACGCGAACTTTAAAAAAGAGCGCCTGGTTTTTAACCAAGCGCTACATCAAGCGTCATCATAACGGTAAAGCCTAGTGCGAAGGCAAGTACTCCAACATTTGAGTGCTTGCCTTCACTCATTTCTGGAATAAGTTCTTCTACAACAACGTACATCATGGCGCCTGCGGCAAAACTGAGCAGGTAGGGAAGAATGGGAATAACAAGCTCTGCTGCAAGAATAGTGAGCACCGCTCCAATAGGCTCAACTATGCCCGATAAAATTCCCAAAATAAGTGATTTACCTTTAAAAGTACCACCCGCATGAAGAGGCATAGAAATGATGGCTCCTTCAGGAAAGTTTTGAATAGCAATGCCAAGCGCCAAAGCCATGGCTCCTGCATAGGTGATATTAGAGTTACCCGAGATCCATCCAGCAAAAACAACACCAACTGCCATTCCTTCAGGAATGTTGTGGAGCGTTACTGCTAACGCCATAAGCGTTGATTTTTGCCAGCTTGTCTTAATGCCTTCAGCTTCATCGTCTGTCTCACCCAGGTGAAGGTGGGGAATTACATGGTCAAGCAAAAGCAAGAAAAGAGTGCCTACCCAAAACCCAACTACCGCGGGAACAAAAGCAAACTGTCCCATTGCTTCAGAGGATTCAATGGCCGGAATCAACAAACTCCAGATAGAAGCGGCAACCATGACGCCAGCGGCAAAGCCTGTAAGAGCACGCTCTACTGTTCGATTGAGGGCCTTCTTCATAAACAGTACCATCGCTGCACCCAGCGAAGTTCCTGCAAAAGGAATCAAAATTCCTTGTACTAGTTCTGTATTCATCGAAAACTCCCATAAGTTTCAATTAAGAGTAATCATTACTACTTGTGTACCCAGCACACTTTATGCAAATTCGATTTATATACCATCAATTACAAAATTGTCGAGAAAAACAGAGCTTTGGTTTGCTATAGTATTTCCCGCACCACGTTCGGGGAATTAGCTCAGCTGGGAGAGCGCATGACTGGCAGTCATGAGGTCAGGGGTTCGATCCCCCTATTCTCCACCACGCATTCTGGCGGCGGCATCTGTCGCCGCTTTTTTCTTACGGGCTCATGGCGCAACGGTTAGCGCAGGGGACTCATAATCCCTGGGTTGGGGGTTCAAATCCCTCTGGGCCCACCAAATATACTTGTGGCGAGAAACCCCTTGGTTTTCTCGCCATTTCTTTTACCGAAACTCTTTACCGTTTAATGATTCGATTACGTAATTTATATAAAAACGGGTAAAATATCCGTCAGTTATAACTTGTAGATAGGGGATACATGACTCCTGAGACTCGTAAGATGAAGATCTTTAGTTTGACACTTTTGATCGGCGGACTTTTAGGTCTTGTTAACGTTGCGGTTCTTGTAATTGGTGCCGGTCCATCAATTGATTCCGCTCTACTTTTGCTTGCAAGTATGATTTCACTTCTTACTGGTGGTTATGCAGCTAGAGAGGCTAATGTTCCTAATAGAGCTGCAGCCGCTTATCCTATGATTTTTGGATCGTGTGTGGTTTTGGCTGTTGCTGTTGTTGCTCAGTTGATTTTGACACCTTCTGTAACTTTGCAGTTCATTGAGCTGTTTGCACTATTGGCAATGGCAAGTGCTGTTGCTCGAGGATCTCATAAAGTCAAAAAATCTCTTGAAGCCAAGTAAGTTTTTTATTGTTCTAGCTCCGGTTGTGTACGGTTTTCTTTGTGAACTGACTTGTTGGGGGTTTGTATGGATCGTGGAACTAAGTTGATGATGGCGCTTTCCTCTATGCTTGGCGCGCTTGGCGTTGCCGGTATTGTCATCTTTGCCTTCTCAGTTGGCTATGGCCGTTTCTCTTCCAGCATGATTGTGCTTCTCCTGTGCAGCTTAATGTCGGTTTATTGCTGCTATATTCTGCAGAAATGCATTAGTTTGGCCAAAGATTTTGAGAAAACCCACGGTATTGTTCGTCTTGTAGCCGGTGTTGTACTCATTCTCTTTACTATTGAATGGGTCTTTGTTTCACAGCTTGCTTCTCAGCCAATGGTAATTGCACCAATGATTCTTCAGCTTATCTTCTTGGGAATCATTCTTGTTCAGATGAATAAGACTGTGTCTACGTATTCACCGTCAAAAAAGTCAAAAGCTAGAAATTAGCTTCATTGTTTGTTATTATTGCAAGTCGTTCGGGCGATTGGCTCAGGGGTAGAGCACTTCCTTCACACGGAAGGGGTCGCTGGTTCAAATCCAGCATCGCCCACCATAGAATTTTTAAGGCCTAGGTTACTAGGCTTTTTTGTTAGTACTTAGTTACAGTAATGACTAATATTCATTGCCAAGCAGAAATCTTAGAGCTTCCCTTATATACTTGAGCCCTAGGAAAGGGGAGATGTATGACAAAATCAACTAACAATACCCGTGCCATTAATCCAGTTGAGCAGTTTGATATGTACGTTGCTCACGTTGGCATTAACGCAAGCAATACGGACGAGGCAGAAAAGATTGCAAACCTGTTTACCGCTCTTATGGGACTTCCAACTATTGAGCAGCCACCTTCATTTTTTGCAGGGACCCTGGTAGAGGTCATGAAACAAAATGGGCGAGGCACAAAGGGTCATATTGGCTTCCACGTTAACAACATTCCTGCTGCCGAGAATTACTTTGCAGGTCGTGGCTTTGAAATTGACGAGACTTCTAGAAGGCTTAATCCAGATGGCAGTACCTTTTTGGTCTACTTCAAAGACGAGATTGCCGGCTTTGC
Organism: uncultured Atopobium sp.; assembly: GCA_938045565.1. Classification (GTDB taxonomy): domain Bacteria; phylum Actinomycetota; class Coriobacteriia; order Coriobacteriales; family Atopobiaceae; genus Lancefieldella. The sequence goes on along the minus strand of CALIAZ010000002.1, from coordinate 82,265 downwards.
TATTCACCTCACCATGGATAAGTAGCCCCACTTCCATCAAACTCAACTGACGATTTTTAGCGAGAAGACCTTTCAAGCACAAGGGTCTTCTCGCTATTTTTTGCTGTTTACTGATTTGTTCAGCATGCAAGATCTTCTGAAAAATTTGAAAAGTATTTGGGGAATTAAGAAACGGCTACATAACAGCTGTATTTTTATATTATCCTCTAGGCATATTCGTTGTAAGAATTTAATTCACGAGTTAAGAATGAAGAGAACAAAGTCTCTATTTGTTGCTCTGCTGGTCATGGTGATGTGTGCTGTAAGTCTTGGTTTTACCCAGCCCGCATACGCAGCAAATGAGAATGTGTTGACCGTAAATGTTACTGACGACTATTATGGTAATCCTGTTGCTGGTGCTACCCTTAAGGCAACACCAGCCACTGAAAGATTACCAGGATACCCATATCCCGCATGTCCTCCAGTTACGCCTGTAATTCCTGCACCAGATCCAGCAACCCTACCTGGTAGCGATACTCCTCGTGCTATGACACAGACGCCTGGAGCACCTGGCGTTCCTTATACACAAACTGGTCACGTTGATAGAGATGCGGATAATAACTATCTGCTTACCACTGGTTCTGACGGTACTGTTGTTATTCCTGATTATCTTGTTGAAAGAGAATCTACTATTACTCAGCTGACAACCCCTGATGGATACACCATCGAAGACCCTAATCCTCAAACTGCTAAGATTACCGGTACAGATACTACAGCAGAGGTTGTATTTGTAAACAAGAAGAACGAGGTTCCAACTCCTGAGCCTGCTTCAGAGCCAAGTTTTGAGCCAACTCCAGCACCAGAACCTCAGCCACAACCTCAGCCAGAGGCCCCAAAGGCTAAGAAGGTTAAGAAGGGCGCTCTTCCAGATACTGGTGATAACGCTCTTACGCTACCTCTAATCATTGGTGTTGCTGGCGTAACTGTTGTTGTTGCTGGCGCAGCTCTCTTCCTTCATAAGAAGCGTCAATAAATCTTCATAAGCTTAGCTTCATTTACATAATTCACCACGTAAATCAAGTGAATGACTTATACTTATCCAGTTCAGATATGTATGAGGAGTTCACTTGATTGCTCTTGCGGATAAGATTTCTAAGTCATTTGGCGGCAGGGTCCTTTATTCAAATGCAACACTTCAGCTCAACGCAGGAGAGCGTTGGGCTTTAGTTGGCCCTAATGGTGCTGGTAAAACGACGCTTCTAAAGATTATCATGGGCCTGGAGTCTGCTGATGAGGGAACCGTTACCTTTGCAAAAGACGCTACCCTTGGATACCTTGAGCAAGAGACAGAACTCATGGGGGACAGAACTGCTCTCAATGAGGTCATCGAGTCTGCTCATGAGATTAAACAGTGGGAGAGAAAGGTAAATGACCTTTCACTCAAAATTGCTGAAACTCCTGAGGGTGCCACGCTTAACAAGTACCTGGAAGATTATGCTCATGCCATGGAGCGCTTTGAGCGTCTTGGTGGCTATGAACTTGAAAGTAGAGCTCGTCAGATTCTTGCAGGTCTTGGTTTCCCAGTAGAAGATTTTGACAAGCCAGCCAAAGAGTTCTCGGGTGGCTGGCAGATGCGTATCTCTTTGTCAAAGTTGCTTCTGCGTCGTCCTGACGTCCTTCTCTTGGACGAGCCTACCAACCACCTGGACTTGGAATCTGTTCAGTGGCTTGAGAGGTTCTTATCGTCATATGACGGCACGGTTTTACTGGTAAGCCACGACCGTTCGTTTATGGATGCTTGCGTGACTCACGTTGCAGCACTTGAGAATCGCATGCTAGTTACGTATACCGGCAATTATTCTGGTTACCTTCATCAGCGAGAAGAAAATCTTGAGCAGCTCCGTGCTAAACGTGCAGCTCAAGAGCGTGATATTGCTCATATGGAAACCTTCATTGAGCGCTTTAGGTATAAGCCAACTAAGGCAAAGCAGGTTCAAGAACGCGTAGCAAAGGTCGAGAAGATCCGTGAAGAGCTGGTAGTTCTTCCAGAGCAGTCTCACCATATGCATTTTAGGTTTCCAGAGCCTCCCCGTACCGGAGATACGGTCATTTCTCTTGAGGGTGTGGCCAAATCTTACGAGGATAACTTTGTCTACAATAACGTTGACCTTAAGCTGTATCGCGGAGATCACGTAGCGCTTGTTGGTCCTAACGGCGCTGGAAAATCCACTCTTATGAAGCTCATTGCCGGCAAGCTGAAGCCAGATGCCGGAGAAATCACTCTGGGTCAAAACGTCACCGAGGCCTACTACGCACAACATCAGCTTGAAGAGCTTAACCCTGCAAACACGGTACTTGCAGAGCTTGATACAGTAGCTGCGGGATGGACCACCTCTGAAGAGCGCAGATTGCTGGGTGCCTTCCTGTTCCACGGCGAAGACGTGGAGAAGCGCGTAAATGTAATTTCTGGTGGTGAGCGTGCTCGTTTAGCCCTTGCCAAGATGCTGGTTTCTCCAGATCCACTGTTGCTTCTGGACGAGCCAACTAACCACCTGGATATTGATTCTGTTGACGTTCTTGAGAAGGCGCTTGTGGACTTCCCGGGTACTATCATCTTGATCAGCCACGATGAGCACCTAGTCAGAGCTGTGGCTAACAAGGTTGTGGATGTTCGCGATCACAAGGTTACGGTCTATGACGGAGACTACGATTACTTCCTTTTTAAGCTTGCAGAGCTTCAAGCAGCGGCACAGGGGGAGACGTCGAGCAGGACCGTGTCCTCGTATGGAACTTCGGGTGCAAGAGCGGTTAAGAGTGCTGCTCCAGAGGTGGGTCAAGCTGCAGGATCTTCTCGCAATGTGAAGACTAAGGAGCAGAGAAGAGCTGAGGCAGAGGAACGTAATCGTAGAAGTCGTGCGCTCAGGGAGACCAAGAAGCGCCTAGACGAGGTTGAGGCAGCGCTGACTCCTGCGCACAAACGCTATGATGAGCTCATGACGCTTATGGCTGACGAGGCTCTCTATAACGATCCTCAAAAGTTTGATGAGTGTATGGCCGAATATCAGGCACTTTCAAAGAAGATTCCCGCTCTTGAGGCTGAGTGGTTGGAACTTTCAGAAAAAATGGAAGCAGACATTGATGAGTAGGTAGTTTTGTCAATCTTGGGTAAAATTATCTTGTACCTAATGTCTTGTATTTACTGTTTAGTATCCAACGCCTTGTACTTAAGGCTTAAGTCTGTACGTGCCTGTCTGCATAGTCTTTGCAGATGTTGAGATAAGGATTGTTGTGTCAACTGCTTTAACATCAGTTCCATCGCTTTTGACAACGCTTGCTGAATTTGCGCTGATAATTTTTGCCATTGTGGTTCACGAGGTTGCGCATGGCTTTGTGGCATATAAGTGTGGCGATCCTACGGCAAAAATGTCTGGTCGCTTGACACTCAATCCGCTGGCACATATTGACTTGTTTGGTACAGTTCTTCTACCGTTTATGCTGGTATTGATGGGTGGACCAAGCTTTGGATACGCAAAACCCGTCCCTTATAACCCCAACTACCTCAAAAATCGTCGTCGTGACGAGATTCTGGTAGCGCTAGCAGGCCCTACTTCCAACATCTTGCAGGCGCTTCTCGGTGCACTCTTGTTGCGTTTGCTTAATGCGTTAGCTGTTGCATTTGGCACCGCATTAAATCCGCTGGTACTGTACTATGTTTCGTCTCTGGTAATCTTCTATATCCAGATCAATGTAAGCCTGGCAGTCTTTAACATGCTGCCTATCCCGCCTTTGGACGGATCTAAGTTGCTGCTTTATTTTCTTGGCGAGAAAAACCGTCAAAAGTTCTATGCTATCGAGCCCTATTGCATGATTGCTGTGGTGGGACTCATGTTCTTTGCGCCTGGCTTTTTCTCGTCCATTATCGGAGGCATTTCTAACGTCATTTTGAGTCTGCTTGCGAGAATCATCTAATGTCGTACAAAGTAAACACTGCAACATACTCGGGACCATTTGACCTGCTACTTCAGTTGGTAAGTAGGCAGAAGGTGGCCATTGGATCCATTTCTATCTCTGAGGTTGCTGACCAGTACCTGGCAGAAGTCAACGCCATGGAAGAGCTTGACCTAGACGTTGCCAGTGACTTTGTGCTTGTTGCGTCAACGCTTCTGGACATGAAAGCTCATGCCCTGGTGCCTCAAGACGTTTCGCTCAAAAGCTCATTTGATGAAGATGAGTATGATGACGAGCTTGACGGCCTTTCTCCTGATGAGGCGCGAGAAGTTCTTATTGCTCGCCTTATTGCCTATAAGCAATTTAGAAATGCTGGCGCTGCGCTAGGCAGCCGCATGGAGGCGGAATCATACATGTTCCCGCGTTCAGTGGGTCCAGACCCTGATTTCTTGAACCTCATGCCAGACTATCTAGAAGGCATTACCCTCAGAAGCCTTGCGGTCATCTGTGCGGACATTGACTCAAAACGTGAGACATTCTTGCTTGAGGCAGAACATGTGGCGCCAAAAAGGCTTCCAGTGGCTCTAACGGTTGCTTCTGTGGACCGTCTTACGCGCTCCAAGGGCAAAGTGACCTTCTCTGAGATTCTAGACGGTCAGGATACGCCAGAGATTGTGGTTGCAAACTTCTTAGCTGTGCTTGAACTCTTTAAGCGCGGTCTTGTACGTGTTCAGCAAGATGTCATTTTTGGCGAAATTGAAATTGAACACATAGAGGGTGCAGATTCATATCAGCTTGATGAATCGGTACTCCTGGAACTGGAAGAGCTTTCTGGTGATGAGCCAGATTTTGAGGGATTTAACTTGTCTCAAAACGCGCTTCAAGATGTCCAACAGACGCTTTTATCGCTTGCTCATACGCCCGATGAAGTACAGGAAGAGGCGGAATAACTTATGGCAGAAGAGCTTACCTATTTAGATTCCGATTCGCTTAAAGGCGCTCTAGAATCGCTGCTTTTAGTTGCAACTGATGCTATCACCACGGCTGACTGTGCAAAGGTCACCAATGCAGCTCCCGCCGAGGTAGCTGAAGCTCTTAAAGAGCTTGCAGAGGAGTATACGCGCTGCAATAGGGGCATTCAGCTTAGAGAGGTAGCCGGCGGTTGGCGCCTCTTTACGCACCCTGCCCACCATCAGCTTGTCAGCGACTTTGTCCTTTCCTGGGACACACGCCGCCTTTCTCAGGCAGCGCTTGAAACGCTTGCGGTTATTGCTTATCACCAGCCGGTAACACGCGAGGGCGTCCGTGCAATTCGTGGTGTTAACTCTGATGGTGTTATCTCTTCACTTCGCGAGAAAAACCTTGTTCGTGAAGTAGGCAAAGAGGCAGATAGGGGACAAGCCATTCTTTATGGCACAACAGCGCTTTTCTTAGAGCGCTTTGGTCTCAAGTCTTTGCGAGAGCTGCCACCACTGGAAGACTTTGCTCCTGACGAGGAGTCCAAGCAGTTTATTCGCGAGAGACTCTCTGGTAGAAGCTTTACTTCAACGCTTGAAGAGGCCGCAGAAGATATTGATGATGAGCGCTCGCTTTTGGGCGATACCTACGATACGCAAGAGGAAGCATAAGCCGTGGCAGAAGAGCGCATTGTTCCCATGCGCCTGCAGCGCTTTTTGGCGCGTGCAGGAGTAGCTAGTCGCCGCGGCTCTGAGCGCCTGATGACCTCAGGCCGCGTCACGGTAAACGGCCAGGTAGTTACCGAGCTTGGCAGCAAGGTTGATCCGCTGGTAGATGTTGTGGCAGTTGACGGCATTGTCTGCTCAATTGCCGAGAAACCCGTCTATTTGATGCTCAATAAACCTGCAGGGTACCTGACTACTATGAAAGACCCTCAGGGTAGACCAACCATTGTGGACATGGTCCCAACTGACAAATATCCCGGTCTTTTTCCTGTTGGACGCCTTGATATGGATACCACAGGTCTTCTGTTCTTTACCACCGATGGTCAGATGGCACAAGAGCTCCTGCATCCTTCAAAGCATGTATGGAAGCACTATGTTGCCCATGTAGTAGGAACGCCTACAGAAGAGCAGCTAGATCGTCTACGCGAAGGTATTGGGCTTGAAGATGGACCTGCGGCTCCAGCAGAGGTAGAGATTGTCTCTGATAATGCCAAGATAAAGGCCCTTCTCGCCCCACAGGGTTTAGGGAAAACTGGTGGAGGAGAGTCAAACGCCCTGGTGAGCGTCACTATTAGGGAAGGCAGAAAGCATCAGGTCAAGAAGATGCTTCTGGCCATTCACCACAGGGTTCTTGCGCTCCACAGAGATACGTTTGGTCCGCTGCACTTAACAGGCGTTAAAGAAGGCGAGTGGAGGCTTCTTACAGAGGAGGAAGTTGCTGCTCTGGAGCGCACTATTGGTAGAGAGTCTGGCGCTTCTCCCATTATGCCTTTGCACACCGACAAGTAATTTCTGGTCGTACGATTACAAAGCGTACGTCAAACACCTACAACCGCCCAGAGAGGAGACATAATGCAGCCATTTGAAGTTCCAGCTCAGGCTCATCGCATTTTGTTTATGCGCCATCCAGAAAGCGTGGCTAATACGCAGCGCTTTTTTAGTGGCAGAAGAGACGTTGAGCTCACCGAGCATGGCGTTGAACAGCGAGAACACGCCGTTTGCGCGCTTGTTGCATTTCATCCAGATAGAATTTGGACCTCTCCTTTGTCTCGCTGCAAAGACATGGCCCAGATGGCCGCAGCCGAGCTTGGTATTTCCTGCGAGGTAAAAGATGATCTAGCAGAGATGGATTTTGGCATTCTGGAGAGCAAACGTTTTGCTGATGCAGAAGAGATTTTAAAGCCCTACGGCCTTACATTTCCCTGGACCTCAGATGAAAACGGTCACTCCATACCTGCCCCAGAAGCAGAGTCATATGAGCAGGTAAGAAGCAGGTGTCGCAACATTCTTAACGAGTTTTCCAGCCTTTCTGGGCGCACGGTTTGTATTTCTCACGGTGGCTATCTGCGCTCTATGATGGCGGAGATTTTTGGCATCCCGGGCAGTTCTAGCTGGAATGTACATCTTGCAAATGTCTCTTCAATCTTCTTTACTAGTACAGGCGGTTCAGATTTCAAGCTTGGTGGATTTAACCTTGATCCAGAAGAGGTTATTCGTCGTTCCACTGAGCCAAGTTTTTACGATTTTCGTGACATTTGGGGTGTCACCGAGGGGGATAAGTAATGATTGTTGCTATTGACGGCCCAGCAGGCTCCGGAAAGTCTACGGTTGCTCGCGCACTTTCTGATCGCCTGGATCTGATCTTTCTAGATACGGGCGCAATGTATCGCTCGGTAACCGTAGAATGCCTGCGTCAGGGTATTAATATGACTGATACCGAGAAAATCATTCAAGTTGCACGCAGCATTAGCATCTCGTTTGGCAACTCCGCAAACGGCCAGACCGTCTATGCAAACGGTTCAAACGTTACGGCAGAGATTCGTACCTCAGAGGTAGATAGAAACGTCAGTGCTGTTGCAGCCATTCCTGAGGTTCGCGAGGCTATGGTCACGCTTCAGCGTCGCGCTGGCGAGAATGGCGATGTAGTCGCAGAAGGTCGTGACATTGGTACCGTGGTATTCCCTGAGGCAGATGTAAAGGTTTTCTTGACCGCAGACCCTGCTGCTCGTGCTCATCGCCGCGCTGTTCAGCGCCAAGGCGGAGACGCAGCTACTGGTAATGATGCCCAGGTAGATGCCAAGAGCGAAGAGAAGATTCTCGAAGACATCAAGGCTCGTGATAAGGCTGACTCTGAGCGTAAGGCAGCTCCACTTCGTGCAGCAGAAGACGCTCATCACATTGACTCTTCTGCGCTTTCTGTTGAAGAGGTTATTGCAGCAATTATTGCCCTGCATCCTGGTCTTGGAAAAAGAGATGCTCGTAACCACAGGTCTTCTCACCAGGGAAATGAATCAGAGGGCAACTCTTCTGATGATGGGAAGTCTCACACAGAAAAGCCTAAGCGCTCCGAGAAAAAGTCTTCTATAGCAGCTACTCCTAAGCGTTTGCGTCCTTTTGGCGGAAACTCGTTTGACGATTATTACGATACCGCGCTTGCTGATTTTCCAGCTCCTGCCAAGTTCTTTAAGTGGCTGGCAGTCAGCGTGCTTGGATTGATTACAAAAATCTGGTTCAGGTGGCGTTGGGACAATGACCAGCTCTTTGTTGGCAATAAGACCCCTCGCGTTCTTATCATGAACCACCCAACGTTCTTGGACCCTATTGTTACTGTTGTCCACCTGTTTGTTCATGGCATTCCCGTTAGAACCATCTACAAGAGTGAGTTCAACAAATTCAAACCACTTCAGTGGGCGCTTTCTAGACTAGGTGGTATTCCAGTAGATCGTGGAACTGCTGACATGAAGGCAATTCGTCGTGCAACCACGGCGCTTTCTAGGGGAGAAATGCTTCTGATCTACCCTGAGGGCACACGAGTGAGAAGTAATACAGAGCGTGGAGAAACTCACGGTGGTTTTGCGCTTATCGCCCAGCTTGCTAAGGTAGATGTGCAGCCACTGGCCATTATTGGCGCACTTGATATTAAGAAAAAAGGTTCACCTCTAGTTAAGCCTGTTAAGGTTTATCTCCGCGCAGGTCAGAAGGTCTCTTTTAGTGATCTAACTTCTACAAAGCGTAAGGATCAGGCAAAAGAGATGGAAGAGATGGCCATGGAGCGGGTATACGAACTAAGAGATGCAATGCTCAAAGAGCATCCCGGAAGGAATTAGTTCGTGCCTACTATTAGAATTGCTGACGAAGCAGGTGCTTGTTACGGCGTAGAAAGAGCTCTTCAGATGGTCCAGCAGGCCGTCAAAGATGCTCATGCTCCCGTACGCACGCTTGGTCCACTTATCCATAACCCTCGCGTTGTCACGTCCCTTAAAGACCAGGGCGTAGAGGTTGTTGACTCTGCTTCTGAAGCTGCAGGAAGTGCACTGCTGTTGCGCACTCATGGCGTAACCCCTCAAGAGGAGCAGATTGCCAAAGACGGCTGTGTTGACGTGTTAGATGCAACCTGTCCGTTTGTAAAGAAGGCTCACGGAGCTGCAGAACTTCTCGCCAAGCAGGGCTATGCCGTGTACGTGGTAGGAGAGTCCGGACATCCCGAGGTAGAGGCCACACTGGCGCACGTGCCAGGCTCTGTGGCCATAGACTCCGTGGAACAGGTTGCTGCTCAAGCAGATGCTATGAGAGCTGCAAAGAAGGTTGGTCTGGTAGTTCAGACCACCATGAGTGCTGCAAAGCTTTCTGAGGTGGTCAACGCGGTGCTTCCGCTTGTTGACGAGCTTCGCGTTATGAATACCATCTGTGAGGCTACTGCGGGTCACCAGGACTCGTGCATGAGGCTTGCAAAAGAGTCTGACGTCATGATTATTATTGGCGGCAGGATTTCTGCAAATACTACTCGCTTGGCAGAGATTTCTAAGCTGTATTGCCCCGCAACTTACCACATTGAAGACGCCGATGAGCTAGAGGCTTCTTGGTTTGAAGGTGCGGAGCACATTGGCATTACCGCAGGAGCTTCTACACCAGAGGCTCATATCAACGCAGTTAAATCAGCTATTGAACAAATCGTAGGCGTCTAACATGGAACAGCGCGCAGACTACGGAAACACAAAATCTGGTGGACTTGGCGCACTGATTGAGTCCGTTGAAGAGGGTAGTCCTGCGTGGAAGGCTGGCCTTGAGCCAGGCATGATTATCGAGAAGGTCAATGGTGTAGTGCCAAAAGACCTGATTGATTGGCGCTGGGAAGCCGACGGCTCCCTCTGTGAGCTTGAGGTTTCTGTACCTGGAGATGATGAGCTCTACGAGTGCGTGCTTGAGCGTAAATCCGGAGAAGACTGGGGCGTTGACTTTGTTGACGTGCTCTTTGACGGCATCAAGACCTGCGTAAACGCTTGTCAGTTCTGCTTTATGGCTATGCTGCCAGAAGACATGCGCCCCTCGCTTTCCATTAGAGATGACGATTATCGTCTGAGCTTCTTACAGGGCAATTTTGTCACGCTCACTAACCTCACTGATGAAGATGTTGATCGCATTATTTCTCACAAGCTTGAACCCATGAACGTCTCGCTGCATGCAATTTCACCTGACGTGCGCCGCAATTTAATTGGTGCTCGCGCTGCTAGAGGCATTGAAGTTCTTGAGAAACTCATGGACGCCGGGATTGAGATTCATGGTCAGATTGTTCTGTGCCCTAATATCAACGACGGTGAAGAGCTTGATAAAACGCTTGATTGGGTAGAGGCTCACCAGCAGATCACCTCTCTTGCCATTGTTCCGCTTGGTTATACCAAAGACTCTAAGCGCTTTACGCATTCGTATTCTGATGATGTTGAGCTCTCCCGTTCCGTTGTCAAAATTGTTGAGCCCTATCAGGAGCGTGCTCGTGCTTCTTTGGGCATTACACGCTTCCAGCTCTCTGACGAATTCTATGTAGACGCTCAGTTGCCTATTCCACTTGCATATACCTATGACGGCTATCCGCAGTTTTATGACGGTATTGGTATGCTCAGAAGCTTCCTTGATGAGGCTGAAGAGGTCTGTAGCACTATGCGTACCGCTCTTGATGAGGCAGATACCTATCTTTCCGCTCGCTCTCGCAAGATTGTGCTGATTGTAGGTGAGGCAGCCCAGCAAACCATCCAAACCTTCTGCGACAACTGGTCAGTCAACGGAAACGTTTCTACCTTTGCCGTGCGCAATGATTTCTTTGGTGGAGACGTTAATGTCACAGGCCTTATCTGCGCCGTTGATCTTCTCGCCCAGGTGCCAGAGGACTTAACTGATGTCCTGGTAGTGCTTCCTGAGGTCATGTTTAACTTTGATAAGGTTACCCTTGATGGCATGTCACTAGCCGATTTAACTGCGCAGCTAGAGGCACGCGGTGCAAAAGTAATCATGTCAATTCCTGGTCCCACAAACATTGCTGAGCCATGCATTAAAGCGCTCAAAGAGTGGGATTAGCCACGTATTGCTGGTATCATTAAACCAACTGAATGAAAGGTGAGACATGGCTAAGCCCATTGTTGCTATTGTTGGACGCCCAAATGTTGGTAAGTCCACGCTGGTAAATAGAATTGCCGAGAAACGCGATGCAATTGTTCACGAGTCTAGGGGAGTAACCCGAGACCGCTCGTATCACGACGCTGACTGGAACGGTCGTGAGTTCAAGCTCATTGACACCGGCGGCATTGAGTCAATTAAATCGCAGGATCGCTTTGCTCCACACATCCGTGAGCAGGCACTTCTTGCATGCGAAGAGGCAGACGTTATTGTCTTTGTGGTAGACGGCACCACTGGTGTTACTGACGAAGACGAAGAGGTTGCTCGTATTGTTCGCAAGAGCACCAAGCCTGTGTTCTTGGTTGTCAACAAGAAAGATAACCCTGCAACTGAGCAGGACGGTCTTTGGGACTTCTATGCGCTTGGTTGCGGCGAGCCTCTGCCTCTGTCTGCTTCACACGGTCACGGTACTGGTGACTTGCTGGACGATATTGTCAACGCTTTCCCCGAGGCTGATGAAGAGCCAGAGGATGATGGCATTCTAAACCTTGCAATTATTGGTCGTCCAAACGTAGGCAAATCTTCGCTTGCAAACCGCTTAGCAAACAAGAAGCGCTCTATTGTTTCTGACGTTGCGGGAACTACACGCGATGCTATTGACACTATGATTGAATGGAAGGGAACTCCCATTCGTCTTGTTGATACTGCAGGTATTCGCAAGAAGAGCCAGGTACATGAAGACGTTGAGTACTACAGTCTGGTCAGAGGCCTGCAGGCAATGGACCGCGCAGATGTCTGCCTTCTTGTGGTTGACGCTTCTGTTGGTGTAACCGAGCAGGACCAAAAGCTTGCTAACATGGCCGTTGAGCGCGGATGTGCGCTGGTACTCCTACTTAACAAGTGGGACCTCATTGACTCTGAGGCAAAGCGTGATGAGGTAGCAGTCTCTGTAGCAAAGCGCCTAGCGTTTGCACCATGGATTGCTTCCATCAACGTTTCTGCACTTACTGGACGCGCTATTGATAAGGTGCTTGCCGCTGCTCTTTCGGCTGCAGAATCCCGCGCACTTCAGCTTAAGACTTCCGAGCTCAACGAGCTTCTCGCCCAGATCAGAGAGGGTGGACACACGGTTTCTGACCGCGGTCGCCGACTTAAGATTCAGTACGCCACTCAGACGGGCTCCAAGCCTCCTGTTATCTCGTTCTGGTGCAACGCTCCAGACCTTGTTGACGATAACTACGAGCGCTTTATTGAGAACAGGCTTCGCGAGAAGTTCCCTCTGGTTGGCACACCTATTCGTTTGAAATTCCGTAAGAAGGTTGAATCTAACTAATGTCTGGAATTGTTGTTGCTCTGATTTTTGGACTTATTGCGTTTGGCCTTGGTGGCGTTCCATTTGGCCTGATTATTGCAAGCGTTATGGCTCATGAGGACATCCGCAAGCTTGGATCAGGAAACATTGGCACTACCAATGTTGCTAGAAATGCCGGTAAAGCTGCAGGTATTCTTACGCTTCTTTGCGATGCAGGTAAGGGCATTTTCAGCGTCATGCTAGTCCGTTGGTTCTTGGGAACTCAGGGATTTACTCCTCTGGTCTCGGGAAATGATCACGCAGAGGCAGAGCTCATCATTTCTTTTGTGTATGCCTGCTGTGTTCTTGGTCATATTTTCTCGCCATGGCTTCATTTCCACGGCGGCAAAGGAATTGCTGTTGGATTTGGTGGTGGCCTTGCGGTAAATCCGCTTGCAGCCCTCGTAGCTCTTGCGGTGTTTATTACGCTTGCCGTACCAACTAAGTACGTATCGCTTGGCTCTATCGGTGCAGCTGTTGCCATTCCACTATTCTGCCTGCTATTTGGCATGGATCCGGTGGCAACTATCCCTGTATTTGTTGTGGCTGCTGCGGTAATTTGGGCACATCGCGAGAATATCAATCGTCTTAATGTTGGTAGTGAGTCTAAATTCTCTTTCGGCGATAAGAAAAAGGACAAGTAATCATGAAAAAAGTTGCTGTTATTGGTTCGGGATCGTGGGGTACCGCACTTTCAACACTACTTGCTTCTACCTGTGATGAGGTAATTATCTGGTCTAGAGAGGCCGATGTCACCGAATCCATCAATAAAGAGCACGTCAACTGCAGACATCTTTCTGATTCTGAGCTTCCTCACAATATTGTGTCTACTACCAGTGAAGCTGAGGCTCTCACCGGTGTAGATGCCGTTGTTATGGCTGCTCCTTCCGCGTTTTTGCGCTCTGTTTGTGCTGCTTGCGCACCATATCTTGATCCAGAGGTTGATGTTTTGATCCTTTCCAAGGGTATGGAAGCAGGTTCTCACAAGCTTATGCATGAGGTAGCTGCTGACGAGCTGGGAAATCCTGCCAGAATTGCCGTACTTTCTGGTCCAAACCATGCAGAAGAGGTTATTAAGCAGGGAATCTCTGCAGCTGTTGTAGCGTCTGAAGATGCTGAGGTTGCTAAGCGCTTCCAGGCACTGCTTTCTCGCCCATATTTTAGAACCTACATTAGCTCTGACGTGCGTGGCGTTGAGGCTTGTGCTGCCGCTAAAAACGTTGTAGCTATTGCTTGTGGTATTGCTGTTGGCTTGGGTAATGGCGATAACGCTCTTGCTGCTCTTATGACACGTGGCTTGGCAGAGCTTGGTCGCGTAGTATGCGCTATCGGCGGAGACCCGCTTACCTGCATGGGTCTTGCTGGTATGGGTGACTTGGTGGCTACCTGTACCTCCGAGCATTCTAGAAATAGAACGTTTGGAGAAGCCCTGGTTAAGGGTAAGACACTTCAGTCATATCAGGAAGAAACCGGCATGGTTGTTGAGGGCGCTCAGGCTGTCATTGGTCTTTATGAGCTGGGTCAGCAGATGGACGTTGAGATGCCTATTACTTCAGCTGTTCACGCTGTACTTTACGAAGGCGCTACGCCAGAAGACATTACTTCTCGCCTTACTAACCGCCTTCCTAATGAAGAATTTTATGGAATGACTCGATAGGAGAGTTTAATGAATAACGTCCTGGTAGCACCATCTGTTCTGTCCGCAGATTTCTCCAAGCTTAAGAGCGAGCTTGATTCAATTACAAACGCTGACTACATCCATTACGACGTGATGGATGGTCACTTTGTCCCTAATATTTCATTTGGTCCAGATATTTTCTCGTACTGCAAAAAGTCCTCTGAGCTGCCCATTGATGTCCATCTGATGGTCACCAATCCAGCTGAGATTGCACCTCTGTTCCTGGATCGTGGTGCTGACGTTGTTACCTTCCACTACGAGGCCGAGGTTCACGCTCATCGTCTTGTTCACCTTATTAAGGATTCTGGTGCTAAGGCTGGCATTTCCCTTTGCCCAGGCACTCCCGTAAGCGTTCTTGAGGATCTTATTGAAGACCTTGACCTGGTGCTTATCATGACGGTTAACCCTGGTTTTGGTGGTCAGAAGTTTATTCCTCACTCACTTAAGAAACTCAAGGCACTCAAAGAGCTCTGCCGTAAACACAACGTTAACCCTCTGATTGAGGTTGATGGCGGTATTAGTGCAGCTAACGCAGCTGATGTTGTAGCTGCTGGTGCTGATATGCTTGTTGCGGGCAGTGCTGTGTTTGGCCAGGAAGACCGCGGTGCAACTATCCAGGCTATCCGCGACGCTGGCGAGTCCGCTCTTACCGTTCAGGGCTAGACCACGCCCCAGCATTATTTGCACATAGACCACCAAGATTGAATCAACAGAAACACGTTATGGAATACGTTTACCTAGACTATGCTGCTTCAACACCAATGCGCACAGAGGCGCTTGATGCCGAGAAAACCTATGAGGCTTCACCCATTGCTGGGGTGAACCCAAATTCTTTGCACTCGCTTGGTCGTCAAGCAGCGCGAGAGCTTGATGGTGCTCGTAGTGTTATCGCACGCGCAGTGGGCGGCAAGTTTAGGGCTCCTGACGTGGTCTTTTGCTCTGGCGGCACTGAGGGCAATAACCTCTCTGTCATTGGAATGGCAGAAGGCATTCGCAACAAAGACCACAAGCGCAACACAGTGGTTTTCTCGGCAATTGAACATGATTCTATTTTGGATCTTGCGCCGGTTCTTCGCGAGAAGGGCTTTGAGGTAAGAATTGCTCAGCCTAACCGTCAGGGAAAGATTGAGGCTTCTGCCCTTGAGGGTTTTTTAGACCAGTCGGTAGCCCTTGTTTCTGTCATGTATGCCAATAATGAGACGGGCGTTATTCAGCCAGTTGTTAATCTTGCCCAAGCTGCTCATAAGGTAGGCGCGCTTTTCCACACTGACGCGGTTCAAGCATTTGGTCGCATTCCTTTAGAGGTGGCAGACGTAGACGCTCTGACCATTGCCGCCCATAAAATTGGTGGACCTCTTGGTATTGCTGCGGTACTTATACGCTCTAAAGTTCCGTTTAAGGCACAGAGTTACGGCGGGGGACAAGAGGCTGGTAGACGTCATGGCACCCAGGATGTTCGGAGTGCTCTCGCTTTTGCTGCAGCGGCTCAGTGGTGCCTGGAGAACCTTACTCAAACGCAGGAGAGCGTTTCTGCGCGTGCTAATAAGGTGTATGAGACTCTTTGTGCTTCTCCTAAGATTAAGCCGACTACAGAGGCGTACGCTGGCAAAGATCATATGCCTGGTACGGTAAGCATTATGGTTCCTTCAATGGACTCAGAGACGCTTATCTTAAAGCTTGATCAGGCTGGATTTGAAGTCTCGGCTGGCTCTGCGTGCTCTTCAGGCTCTCTTGACGCAAGTCATGTTCTCTCAGCAATGGGAATCTCTAGAAACGAAGCTCTGGGCAGCTTGCGCATTACCTTTGACGAGCGCGTTTCTGAGGCTGATCTTGATGCCTTCTGTGCAACCTTGCTGCAGATTGTTGGATAATTTTTTTCACATACTAATCGCTGCATTAGTTATGTTCCGCCTCCGATACGTCCTTATTTACGGTAGACTAGATGAGTAACCGTATATGAGGAGGCCCTATGAGTGAGTCTGTTAATCTGATGCAGCTCCAGGATATTGATTTGCAGCTGCTAAAACTCGCATCCAACTTGGCCTCAATGCCCCAGGTTCAAAAGATTAAAAACGCCCAACTTGCAGAGAAAAAGATTGCTTCTCAGCTTAAGCAGGTACTTGGCGTTAAAAAAGACGTCGAAATTGATATTTCTGATCTCAATGAGCAGCGTGCCCACTATGTCCAAAAGTCAGAAGAGGTTTCTGCTGCTGTAGAAACTGCTACCAATCATCGTGCTCTTAGAGACTTTGATCAGCAGCTTTCTTCTTTGGCAAAGAATATCGAGAAGTGCGATTTTAAGCTTGCAGCAAAAGTAGAAGAGCTTGAGAAGTGCAAGAAGGCTTACCAAACAGCACAAGACTTGCAGGTAAAGCTCATGAAAGAGCGTGAGAGCCTTTCTCAGTCTCTTGAGATTGATTCTGCAGCCCTTCGTGCAGAGATTGTAGAGCTCTCTAAGTCTCGAGAAGAACTTGCAGCTCAGATTTCTGCAAATACGCTTGAGCGTTACGAATCCGCACGTAAACGTTTTAAGGGCCTGGCAGTTGAGCACCTTGTAGGTAATGTTCCAAGTGTTTGCCGCGTCAAGCTGCAGCCAAGTTCATTCCATGATCTTCAGCACAGCTCTGAGATTGCTGAATGCCCTTATTGCCATAGGATGCTTATTACTTCTACAGCGTTTGAAGAATAAAGGAATTTCTTGCCATGTTGGATAAAACCGCTCAGCCCTCTGTATGCCTTGTGGTGTGCGGAGGCATTGCTGCATATAAAGCCTGTGAAGTGCTTAGAGGCCTTCAGAAAGCGGGCTGCGACGTTCGTGTTGTTATGACAGAAGATGCAGCTCAGTTTGTTGGAAAGACTACCTTTGAGGCCCTTACGCATCATGAGGTAGTGCAGTCGCTCTATAACAACACTGAGACTCCTGTTGCCCACGTTGACCTTGCTGACTGGGCGGATTGCCTGGTAGTTGTACCAGCTACCGCCAATATTATGGCTAAGATGGCTCACGGTATTGCTGATAACGCTGCAAGCGCAACGCTTTTAGCTGCTCATACGCCAGTTCTTGTGGCTCCCGCTATGAATACGCACATGTGGGAAAATCCAGCTACCCAGACAAACGTGGCACTGCTGTGTCAGCGCGGTATTCACATAGTTATGCCTGATTCAGGCCGTCTTGCATGTGGTTATACCGGTGACGGAAAGCTTGCTCCGGTACAGCAGATTGTTGACGCTGCGCTTAAGGTTCTTTCCAGCAAAGATGCCGCACCAATTACGCAAGATCTTGCAGGTAAAAGGATTCTTATCACCGCAGGACCAACTCACGAGAAGATCGATCCAGTTCGCTTTATTGCCAACTGTTCAACAGGAAAACTTGGCTATACCGTAGCTAAAGTTGCTGCTTGTCGTGGAGCAGACGTCACCCTTATCTCTGGCCCCACTCACTTGGAGGCTCCTCAAGGCGTCACTATTCAAAGAGTGGTATCTGCTGAAGATATGTACAAGGCGTGCGTAGACGTTTTTGACAATGTTGACGCTGCTATTTTGACGGCAGCTGTTGCCGACTACACTCCAGCTCATCCAGCAGATCATAAGCTCAAGAAATCATTAGAGTATCTTGAGTCCATTGACCTTAAAGAGACCACTGATATTCTTGCCAGCCTGTCTAAGGCAAAGAAAGAACAGGTTGTCGTAGGTTTTGCAGCCGAGACAAATAACGTCTTGGAGCATGCTCAGGCTAAACTTGAGCGTAAAGGTTGCTCCATGATTGTGGCAAATGATGTTTCTAGACCAGACTCAACCTTTGGTTCAGATACAGACCGTGTGGCTTTTGTGACTCCTCAAGGTGTAGAACAGCTTGAGACTTTGCCGCTGGCAGACGTAGCTTCAGAGCTTTTGAATCGTGTGGCCAAAATGCTTGAGGAGCGTGCATAGCGTGCAGCCAGAAGAACTATTTATTGGATGCCATCTCTCGGCAGGTAAGGGCTGGGAGGCAATGGGTAAAGATGCTCTTTCTATTGGGGCAACTACCTTTGCTTTCTTTACTAGAAATCCTCGTGGCGGCAACGCTAAAGCTCTAGATGAGGCCGATGTTGCAAAGCTCCGGAAGCTTCTTGAGGTCAATCACTTTGGACCTTTGGTTGCACACGCTCCTTACACCATGAATCTATGTTCGGCTAAAGAGGAAACCAGAGATTTTGCACGTCGAGCGCTCACAGAAGATCTTGAGCGTATGGAGTATCTGCCTGGTAATTATTACAATTTCCATCCCGGTAGCCATGTGGGTCAAGGCTCTGACGTGGCAATTGAGCAGATTTCAGACGCGCTTAACGATTGCCTGTTTGAAGGCCAGCACACCACCGTACTTCTTGAAACTATGGCTGGTAAAGGCACTGAAGTTGGTAAAACGTTTGAAGAGATTGCTGCAATTCTAGATAAGGTAAACCACCCCGAGCTTATGGGTGTGTGCCTTGATACCTGCCATGTTCATGATGGCGGCTATGAGATTGTAGAAAATCTTGATGATGTTCTAGATACATTTGACCAGATAGTTGGCTTAGAAAAGCTAAAAGCCTTGCACCTTAATGACTCAAAGAATCCTCTTGGAGCTCATAAAGACAGACATGAACAGATTGGCAAAGGCTTCATTGGCTTAGAAACGTTCCGAGCTGTGGTGACTAATCCGCGTATCAATACGCTTCCTATGATTTTGGAAACTCCTCATTCTGAGCTTTCTGGTTGGGGAGAAGAAATTGCGTTACTTCGTTCTTTTTTAGGTGATAACTAGTGGGAATTCTGGTAGGTTGCGAACAAATCTCTATGGAGTGGCCTGGTAAGAAGGTTCTTACCAACCAAACCATTGGTGTAAATGAGGGTGACCGTATTGGCGTTGTCGGTAAAAACGGTGACGGCAAATCAACCCTCTTAGATCTTATCGCCAAAAGAATTGAACCCGATTCTGGCAACGTAATCTGGAGAAGTGGCATCCAAGTAGGCTATATGGGCCAAAGTGATTCACTTTCTGATACGCAAACCGTTTGTAGCGCTGTTGTAGGCGATACGCCAGAGTACGAGTGGGCATCCGATGCTCGCGTTCGTAAGATTATTGATGAGCTCATTGGAGACTTGGACTGGAATGGCCTGGTAGGAGAGCTCTCCGGAGGTCAACGTAGACGCTGCGACTTGGCTCGATTGCTGGTAGGAACCTGGGACTTAATGCTCATTGACGAGCCAACAAACCACCTGGATCTTCATGCTATTCAGTGGCTTGCTAATCATCTAAAAAATCGCTGGTCAGAAGGAAATGGCGCACTTATTCTGGTCACCCACGACCGTTGGTTTTTGGACGAGGTCTGCGACCACATGTGGGAAGTTCATGACGGGGTAATTGACCCGTTTGACGGTGGCTATTCTGCCTACATTCAAGCTCGAGTTGAGCGTGATAGACAGGCGGCAGTGATGGAAGAGCGCCGTCAGAATACGCTCAGAAAAGAGCTTAACTGGCTTGCTCACGGAGCAAAAGCACGCACGTCAAAGCCCAAGTTTAGAATTGACGCTGCCATGGAGCTTCTCGCCGAAGATCCGCCACTCAGAAACACGCTTGAGCTCAAACGTATGGCAGTTTCTAGGTTGGGCAAGCAAGTTATTGAGATGCATGACGTCTCGTTTGCTTACAAAAATGCCTTATGTACTGCTGACACAGATTCAAATACGCAGGCAGATGCTTCAAACTCCCAGGTAGATGTCATCAAGCATGTTGAGTGGCTCATTGGCCCAGGTGACCGCTATGGCATTTTGGGCGAGAATGGCGCTGGCAAGTCTACACTTCTTGAGTTGATGACTCAGCAACTACAACCAACGTCTGGCCTGGTAAAGGTAGGAAAGTCTGTCAAATTTGGCTGGCTTTCTCAACAGATTGATACGTTTGCCACAAAAGAGGCGTGGACCGTTCTTGAGCTGTTAAGCCAATACAAGACAAGTTACCTGGTAAACGGCAAGATGCAAAGCCCTACACAGTTGCTTGAAAGCTTGGGCTTTGATCGCCGAGAGTTCACTAATCGCTTGCAAGACCTCTCAGGCGGCCAGCGTAGGCGTCTAGCACTTCTGTGCGTACTTCTGGAAGAGCCAAACGTGCTGGTGCTGGACGAGCCAGGCAACGACCTTGATACGGACATGCTTGCTGTCTTGGAAGATCTACTGGACTCGTGGCCTGGAACTCTTCTGGTTGTTAGTCACGACCGTTTCTTGATTGAGCGCGTAACTGACGATCAATATGCCCTTATAGACGGTCATATTCGCCACGTTCCTGGTGGCGTTGACGAGTACCTCAAGCTTGTTGATGCAGCAAAGCAGACGGCGAGAAAAGCGGGGGAGTTGTCGGGTGCACGCGGAGGTTTAGGTACAAATGAGACGCAGGTAGACGGATCTTCTCGCCAGGAGGGCTTAGTACTGACTAACGCTGAGCGTCGCGAGATGAAGAAGCGCTTTGACTCGATTGAGAGGCGTATGGGCAAGGCTCAGGAACTGCCAGACCAGATTAGGGAACAAATGAATACTGCTGACGCAACAGATGCGCAGCGTTTAATGGAGTTGCAGCAACAGCTTGATGATGCTGAAGCAGCTCTTATGGAGTTGGAAGACGAGTGGTTAACGCTTGCAGAGAAACTTGGTGAAGCGTAATGGGAGAGTTGCTCTCTAAGTTTGTATTGCCAAAGTATGGACGAAAGAGTTTCATTGCCTTGCTTTGTAAAGGTGTTGAAGTTGTTGGCGACCTGCTTACACCTTTGATTATTGCGCGCATGATTGACCTGGGAATTCACGGGGCAAACATGTATGACATTATTCGCTACGGTATTTTGCTTGTAGTTATTGCACTTGTGGGCTTTAGTTTTACCCTGGTCTGTCAAAAAATTGCCTCCATTGTGTCGCAGCGCACGGGAACTGATCTGCGTAATGAAATTTTCAAGAAAATTCAAGAGCTCTCAAATGCCGATATTTCAGCTCTTGGAACAGACACCCTGGTCACAAGACTTATCAACGATGTTAACCAGGTACAGGTTACGATTGCTTTGGGTATTCGTCAGCTCATCAGATGGCCTATTCTGGCAGCTGGATCTATCATTGCAACAATCATGCTTGATGCTCAGCTTGGAATCGTCTTCTTGATTGCAACAGTGTTGGTAGCAGCTATTTTCTTTTTTGTTGCACGTAAATCTACAGAACTTTTTGCTGAACTGCAGAAACGTCTAGATAACGTTTCTTTATATATGCGTCAAATGCTCTCTGGTATTCGTGTAATCAGAGCATTTAGGCACGAGGCAGAAGAAAGGGCTCAGTTCTCTGAAGCAGTCCTTGCTCAGACAGAAACGGCTACTAATGCAGCAAATTATTCATCCCTTCTGAACCCTGCAACCTTCCTAGTCATGTACCTGGGAATTGTCGTAACGCTTTGGCTTGCGGCTCCTCAGATTACTGCAGGTACTCTATCGCAAGGAACCGTGGTGGCACTTGTCAGCTATATGACCAGTGCGCTTTTGGCTATTGGCTACGTTGCAAACCTAGTCATTATCATCACACGTGGAGTTGCTTCTGCTACGCGTGTAATGGAAGTGCTTAACACCAAACCTGCTCTTACCGATAGCGGTAACAAACACTTTGACCTTACTGAATCCGACTTTACTGACACCGCTGTAGCATTCAAGAACGTCTCACTTGTCTACGATGGCGGAGGAAATCCAGCTCTTTCAGATATTAACCTCTCCTTAGAGGCTGGCCAGACGCTAGGTATCATCGGCGGAACGGGTTCTGGTAAGTCCAGCTTTGCTGCACTTATTCCGCGTCTTTTTGATACAGAAAGTGGCTCCGTAAGTGTTTTTGGTCATGATGTAAAAACGTATACGTTTGAGCAGCTGCGTTCCCTTATTGGCTTTGTTCCGCAGCACACCTCACTGGTCAGCGGCACTATTCGCTCTAATCTCTGCTGGAAGAATCCAAACACTACTGACAAGGAGCTTTGGAAAGCTCTTGAAGTTGCTCAAGCAGCAGACTTTGTGCGCGAGAAACCCGATCAGCTTGACAGCATTGTTGAGCGTGGCGGCAAGAACTTCTCAGGTGGTCAGCGCCAGCGCTTAACCATTGCTCGTGCTCTGGTAGGAAGCCCGCGCATTGTCATCTTGGACGACGCTGCCTCTGCTCTTGATTTTGCTACAGATGCACATCTCCGTGCAGCACTCCGCAAGCTCAGTGCTACTACTACCAGCATTATTATTTCACAGCGTGTAGCAGCAGTCATGCAAGCGGACCAGATTCTTGTTCTTGACCATGGTAAGCAAGTAGGATTGGGAACCCACAAAGAACTTCTTGATACGTGCCCTCTGTATAAAGAAATTTGTCTCTCACAGCTTCGTCCTGAAGAGGTGGAGTAATGGCCGATATGTATTCCGGCGGAAGCACCTCCGCTATCGCATCTAGTGCTCCTGAGCGCAGCAAAGGCAGTGCTGCTGACGTCAGTTCTATGTCTGCAGCAGAAGTTACACGACGACTAGCTGCATGGATTTCTCCACACAGTGGATTTCTTCTCTTAGCAGCAGCATCTTCTATTGCAACGGTTCTTCTACAACTTTGGGTGCCAATTATTGTAGGTAGTGCCATTGACCAGCTTATTAGGCTGATCCAGGGAGGAGAAACGGCCCTGCTGCCAGTCCTTACACAGCTTTCACTTGTAGTTTTGCTTGCAAGTACATCACAGTGGCTTGCTTCTTGGTCTACCAATAAGCTCACCTATCTGGTTACACGCGACCTCAGAGACACAGCTCACGCCAAGGTTTCAAACCTACCACTCTCATACATTGACACACATTCTCAGGGAGATTTGCTCTCTAGGGTAGTAAACGATGTGGATCAACTTGGCGATGGCCTCCAGCAGGGCCTCACGCAGTTCCTTACGGGCGTGGTTACCATTATTGGAACCTTGTGCTTTATGTTCTATATGTCGGTTCCTATGGGCCTTGTAGTTGCTCTGGCTACTCCGCTCTCAATTATTGTTGCATCCGCCATTACCAAGTACGCTAGCTCGTCTTTTGGCAAGCAGCAGGGCTATCAGGGACAGCTTGGCGGATATGCAGAAGAGATGGTCTCCAACCAGGAGCTTATCACCGCATTTGCCCACAAAGATGCCATTATTGAGCAGTTTGAAGCTATTAACGAGAAACTCCGTGTAGTTGGAGAGCGTGCTCAGTTTGCCTCTTCGCTCTCTAACCCTTCTACGCGTCTGGTAAATAACTTCATTTACGCACTGGTAGCTGCTCTTGGTTGCATTTGTGTTCTAACGGGAGTTCCTTCTCCACTTACCATTGGTCAGGTTCAGAGCTTCCTCTCGTACGCCAACCAGTACATGAAGCCTTTTAACGCTATTTCTGCAGTTGTTACACAAGTTCAGACCGCTTACGCAAGCGCTCGCCGCGTGTTTGATTTGCTTGACGCAAAGGAAATCAAGCCAGACCCAGCAGACGCTGAAGTCATCCAGGATCCACAGGGCTCCATTGAGTTTGACGACGTGGCGTTCTCCTACGATGCAAAGCATCCGCTTCTCAGTCGCATCTCATTTAAGGCAGAGCCTGGCCAGAAGATTGCTCTTGTTGGTCCAACCGGCTGCGGTAAGACTACCCTTATTAACCTGCTACTTAGGTTCTATAGCATTGATTCTGGTGCAATTTATGTGGATGGTCATAACACGCAAAAGCTCACCCGTGCATCGCTGAGAGAGCAGTTTGGCATGGTGCTTCAGGATACGTGGCTCTTTAAGGGAACCATCAAAGAAAACATCCGCTATGCAAAGCCTGATGCCACTGATGAGGAGATTATCGCTGCAGCTCAAAAGGCTCAGGCTCACGAGTTTATCCAGCAGCTTCCTCAGAGTTACGACACCATGGTGGGAGAGTCTGGTGGATCTTTGTCCCAGGGTCAGCAGCAGTTATTGTGCATTGCTCGCGTCATGCTTGCCAATCCACCTATTCTGCTTCTGGACGAGGCAACCTCAAGTATTGATACGCGAACAGAACAGCTGGTACAGAAGGCGTTTGACACCATCATGAATGGCAGGACTTCATTGGTTGTTGCTCACAGACTCTCTACCATTCAGGGTGCAGATTGCATTCTTGTCCTCAAGGACGGTGCCGTCTTTGAACACGGCACTCACGATGAGCTCTTGGCTAAAGGTGGCTTCTACGCCAATCTGTACGAGAGTCAGTTTGAAGGTACGGACGCATAACTATCCACAAGTTAAGCGACCGGCTGTATAAACAGCTGGTCGCTGTTTAGGCGCTCATACATAGGGCTTCTCGACATGTTTGTCTACTAAAAAGCTCTGTTAGACCAATATTGACATATAAGTGATGCCACTGTTGATATAATAGCCGCAAGCAATACGGCATTGGAGCATCATTAACGCCGAGGACCTGGTCATCACCTTCAAGAAGAACATGGCGAACCTCAGCAAAACCGAGCGCCGCCGCGCAATCGAATCCGTCAGGGACGTTATTCGCGCGGTGATGTTCGATGATGCGGCCGGCTCCACCTATGAAGTCGAATGCTGCCCGCGCTGCGGGTCCGTCACAATCGTGAAGAAGGGCAAACCAAAGAACGGCGAGCAGCGCTACCTCTGCCGGGACTGCGGCAGGACCTTCGGAATGGGCAGCGAGCGCATCCTGGGAACGAGCAAGCTGCCGAAGGAGACGTGGATGGCCTATGCCGAATGCTTCGTGCTCATGCTGCCCCTGCGCGAATGCGCGAGATGTTGCCACGTCTGCCTCGAGACCGCCTACACCATGCGCCATAGGCTCATCGAGTGCCTTTCGGCCTATTCCCCCTCGTTCAAGGTCGAGCGGGGCCGCATCATGTCCGGTTCCGTCGTGGCGACTGATAAGGCCTCAGCCTATGTCGACGTCCTCGGCGAGCTCGAGGTCGCCGTACACGCGGCCTACGATTCCAAAGACCGCTCCGAGGGGACCATCAACTGGATCAACACCGTCCATTCGCTCCTAAGCGCCTTCATGGAGCCGTTCAGAGGCGTGTCGACGAAGCACCTCGATGCCTACCTTGCTTTGTTCAAGTGGTGCCGAACCTTCATAGCGGCCGATTCCGACACCGCCGAGCGCACGGTCGCGCGACAGCTCGCGAACGGCGTATGCAGGAGCCGCGTCCATGATATGTTCAACATCCTGCCGCCCTATATGGACTACTGGGGCGCTCCGACCCTGTAGAGACGTTAGAATGGTTGCACCGTGATATATGAGGAAAGGTGCAGCCATGCCGTCTAACATACCGGCCACAACCATACGGATCGAACCCGAGGTGAAAAAGGAGGCCGCCGCCATCCTCGACGAGCTCGGCCTGTCCATGTCCGCCGCGATGAACATGTTCCTGCGCGCGGTCATCCGCGAGGGCGGCATGCCGTTTGAGGTGAAGGTCACTTCACAGCCCAGGAGAGAGAAAGAGAGGTCGGATGGTGCCTTTGCGCCAGATGACGGCGAGCGATAAGAAAGCGCTCAAGATGATGGCGATGGAGCAGGAAACGACGATTGTCGCGATTATCCACGAGTGGATTCAGGAACATTCGGAAAACTGATTTGGAAGGAGTGGAATCCATGTTGACAAGAGAAGACGTAAAGGAGAAGCTCAGGAGCGGTGAACTGACGCCGCAGGATATTGCTGCGAACGGATGGATGTGTTCTGTGACGCAGCGTATCAGCAAGATAAAGCAGCCGAGAGGCGGCTATATCAAACCGAAGGAGTTTGAGCAAACGATGCTCAACGGGGGCGGCATTGATGAACTGCATCCAGAGGAAAACGTATTTCCGGGTTTGGTCGGCACCGCCATGGACTATCTCACGCGTTTCATGTCCGGGACTTCGGCCGAAGAGGCGTTTAAGATTTCCCAGATGGGTGCCGCGAAAGTTCAACAGCTTGAGCTTTTTGAGAGACTGATATCTAATGTGCGCGGGCTGGATGACGACTCCATAGACGCGGCTGTAAAACTATCTGGGTTTGATTCTGCATATAGAGCGGGAGTTATGGAATACCGCCCTGTAGAGGATATTACGCCTGATGGTTATACGATTGAGAACATACGCGTGATGGTCGAGCGTTCATTGAGGTTCTTCGAGCAGTATGGACCAAAGGTGTTGGACGGTCTGACATTTGAAGGCGGCTATACCGGTTATGTTGCTACTGGAGACGGTGACTTTCTGACAGATGATACGTTGTGGGATTTCAAGGTTTCGAAGAAAAAACTTCAAAACATATACACCCTCCAGTTGCTTATGTATTGGCGTATGGGACTTCATTCTATTCATCCTGAATATGAGAATGTGAAATACCTCGGTGTGTACAATCCGCGTATGAATGTTGTGTATCGGCTTGATGTGAATGACATTCCTGCAGATGTGATTTCGACAGTCGAGACCGAAGTTATCGGTTATTAGCGACCGATAAAGCCCGTCGTTTCTATGGGCGGCGGCATTTTTGGATCGCGTCATCTGCATGTAAGATGACGAGCGGGACGAAACCATAGAGTCCTAACGATTGATTTATTCGAGCTTGAGCGTATCGCCCCTTTGCAGGATTTAAATCCTCCAAAGGGGCGATAATTTTGCAATTGACCAAGATGGTAGGGCGAAATGTCAATTATGGTCTAACAGAGCCAATAAAAAAGCCAGGAATACTCCTGGCGAGAAATTCTGGTCGGGTGGACTGGATTTGAACCAGCGACCCCTTGACCCCCAGTCAAGTGCGCTACCAAGCTGCGCCACCACCCGTTTGCTTTTGATACGATAGCATTCCAACATAAAATGAGCAAGCAATTCCCGGTAACCGTGAAGATAGAGTGAGAGAGATATGGACAACTTCTTTCAGCGTGCATTTTCAGTGGTCAAGCAAATTCCTGAGGGTAGGGTTAGCACGTATGGGCAGATAGCTCGTATGATAGGGGAGCCAAGAAAAGCTCGCTATGTGGGATTTGCTATGCATCAAAGTCCTGGCATTGCTGGAGGCGTGCCGTGCCACCGAGTGGTCTTTAAAGACGGCTCGCTGGCTCCTGGTTTTGCATTTGGTGGACCAGACGCTCAGAAAGAACTTCTTGAAGCAGAGGGCGTGCAGTTTCTAGAAAACGGCAAGGTAGATATGAAGCACTTTCTGTGGGAAGCATAAAAAGATGAAACAATATTTTATGTTGTGAAATATTCTCCCAGCTAGGTAGCGTGATTTGCTGGGTACAATCGCAGTGAGTTCCTGGCAGTTGGCACGTTCCGTTTAATGGAGGTCAAATGAAGCGTAGCTCTAGCATGAGCAAGTTCTTTACTGCAATTTTTGTACTACTGGTAACATCAGCCTTGAGTGTGGGCATTTTGTCTGGCTGCTCACAAACAGAAAACAAACAAGACCAGACACAATCCACCACATCAGAACAAAAAGAAGAGAAGAGGGACGAGAAAAAAGAGGATTCTTCAAACTCCTCTAGTTCCTCATCAAACAATTCCAACGCTACAGGCTATGGCAACTACCATATTCCTGATGGATTCAGCTTTGATAACAGCCTGTATCCAGATCTTCAAATTACCACTCAGATTGATAAAGACAGCCTTTGGCCTATTGTCATTCGCATTGAGGGTACGGCAGATCAGTTTGATTTGATGAGAAAAGCAACTATCGATGCAGCTCAGAGGGCTCAGGTGCTTGAATCTGCAGAAGAGATTGGCAACACCGTTGATCAGGCTCTTGCTCACCCGACAAACTACAACCTGACCGACTGTGCAATTCTTACCTCTGCTCCAGAGTCGTATCGTAAGACCTACGTTATTACGTTTACCGTAAAGAGTCACTACGAGGTCAAGAAGTAGTTTGAACTACAGTACGCATCAGTGATGTGTTACATGCTCTAAAAAGGCACCCGGTTGGAGAGCGCTCCAATAAAACAGTATATTAGTTTTCGGGAAACGGCATGATTTTGGTCATGTCGTTTCTCCGTTTTGAATGTCATAGAGTAAATTGGCGGGAAGTATGCCGATATAGTTGTAGCGATGGCTACAACTTGTATTTCCGACACCAAAAGTCAATTCTGATAATTGTAAACTTTTCATAAGACGTCCTCAAAATTCAGATATTTCGGCGAGAGGTTCTCTTTAAATTATGGTATCAAAAAGAAAAACAGGAGAGCCCGCTATAATGTAGCAGGCTCTCCTTTGCAGCACATTATCAAAACTTCTTGTTGACAATCTCGAACAATTTTTCAAAACGAGCAAGAGTATCATCGGAAAATGTAATTGTTCCAATATTTTTGGCCATATAATTTGACGGAGAATAATGGTTAAAAGCTTTTCCGTTAATTCGTTTTAGCTGCGCCATAATCGGCTTATTAGCATCCAACTCAGACATTTGGACAGCGGTTCCGAATGCACCATTATATAGGGACAGATATTCTTCTTTTGTGAACAGATCCTCAATATCGGCAAAGGTTTGTTCAATCACCGTATGATAGAAGATGATTTTCTTGTTAGCAATAATCTTTTGCTCAACCATGCGTTTTAATCTGGCTTGTGCGCTTTGATCCGTAAATGTATCCAGCAAGCACACAGTAGATAATTCGTTTCCTCTCATTAACGAAATAAAAGTCGCAATTTTATCTGCACCACCCACCGGGACAATAGTAACATCATCATTTAATCCTTCTTTGCCCATTTCCTTGAGGATAGTGGAGAAGTGATTGAGGTACACCAAGTCAGAAATACCTTCTACCAACAAATTGTTAGGAGATACATATAAATTTTGAGCGATAGTATAACCTAATGCTGCTTGCAACGGAAACAATGTATCAGAATCTCTTTCCTCTACCGCATCTGAAACGACACTACCTAATGTAGGATTTTGCGTATCATAAACCGTTCTCACTTCATTTAGCTTCAATGAGTCAATCATGAATGGAGAGTGGGTAGTGTAAATTACTTGATAATCAGGAGCCAGCTTTTCATCAATAAATCTCAGTAAGTCATTCTGTGCCGACGCATGAAGGCTAAGGCCAGGTTCATCCAATAATAGAATGTACTTACTGTTCTTATCTCCCTGGATTTTGCTGAACCATACGAGGAAAGAGAAGAACCAAAGGAACCCTTTACTGCGATTTTTCAACGGCAACGTTACTCTGTGCTTGGAGTTGTAAATTCGGATATTTAAATAGCGCGCATCATTAGATGCGTGTTCAATATCGAAACGAATTTCGAGATTTTGGTTTGTTGACCAATACTTGAACATTTCGTCTGTAATAGAGTTGGAGGTTGCTTCCAACTGAGCCTTGAATGCTTCAAAATTACTTTCAGATTGAATGTCAGAAAGTTGCAAACCACTCAGCTCGAACAACGCCTTTGCAATTTTGATTTCCTCCGAGGATAGGTTGCTCGTTGCTTGTCCGGAGGCAAACTCGTTCAAATTGATTCTGCAAGGCAAACTAAAGTAGTCACTGAAATACCAAAGTTTGGGTATTGCCTTTGAAATATGGTTCAAATAGATATAGCCTTCAAGAGGGTTACGCCATTTCGCAGCTCCTTCTTTAATCCTCCCCAACTCAGCCTTGATTTCCATTGCGCCAGGAATATTAGAATTTTCATTCACCGTCTCTTCTAAGTTGTCAAATGAGGTTGCTGCATGAATGAGTTCGTTCCCCTGCTTACCTACACCGAAATGGGAAATCAACCACTCCTTGAAAGCATTGAAATTGACATCAATCCCTGTGATTTTGCTTGTGTTATCATAATAGGAGGTTACAGAGATGGTCTGAGGAGAAACAATTCCGCCTGCAAATGCTTCCTCAATACCTCGAATATCTTCATTCTCCAACTCATATTCACAAGTCAGCACAGCAGGATTCTCATTGCGGACTTTGATCAATTCGTTACGAGGATAATCTAAATCTTTATTGTACTCAAATTCAGAATTCTTCTCAAAGTAATTTGATTTAGCCAAGGCTTCAAGCAGAGCAGTTTTGCCAGATTCATTTTTGCCAACGACTCGTGTAATGTGGTCTTCTACCTCATAGGATTGCTCTGTCAAAAAGCTTTTGTACTTGTAAATTGTAACTTTTTTTAGTAGCATATTAAACTCCTTTCTCTATAAAAATTCCAAAAAGCATTCCTTAAAAATATCCTACATCGAGGACACTTTCCTCAATCAGTTCCTCATTCTTCATTTGCTCGATAATAAGTTCCAAACGATTCTGCACCTGTTAATTCAAATCCGCCAGATATGTCCATAGCTCTCCAGTCAAGCAAAGTTCATCAAAGCGGATAGGATTATACTCTCTCAAATACTCTCTATGCATCCGTCCCCATCGACCAAAAGGTCTGTTTTCTTCTGGCAAGCGAATATCTGGAATATAGTAGACACCGCAAAGAAAATAGTTCAGTTCTTGCATCATATGTTCCTCCAATCATAGGTTCAAAATTGTATTGATGATGAAAAAAAGGCGATACCTGGTCGATAAAACCAAGTATCGCCAATTTTTCTTGTCACACCCTGTACGGCAGCTGCCCTATGTCAGTAATGTTCTTATACTGTCTTATTGGAAGCTACTCCGTTCGGGTGCCTTTTTATAAACATAAACTGTATTACTTATAAAGATAGCTTATGCAAGCGGCTTATACGCATCATCAACATTGATGTGGCAATAGCCGCCTGGGTTCTTCTTCAAGTAGTCCTGATGATATTCCTCAGCAAGTACGTAATTGTCCAGTGGCTCCACCTCTACGGCAAGCTTCTGACCAAAGAGAGACTCCTGCTCAGACATAATGCGTTCAATTACAGCCAGGTCGGCATCGTTTGTGTAATAGATGCCGGTGCGATACTGCCTACCAACGTCATTGCCCTGCTTATTGACTGAGAGGGGATCGATAACCCTAAAGTAATAACGCAGGATGTCATAAAGGCTTACAACGCTCTGATCATAGGTAACATGCACTGTTTCTGCATGATCTGTGGCCTTAACCTCCTGATAGTTGGTATCCAAGGTCTTTCCGTTTGCATAGCCAACAGTGGTTGCAGTAACGCCCTTAATTCTGGAGAAGTACTCTTCAAGACCCCAGAAACATCCACCTGCTAAATAAATCTCTGCCATAAAAGCCTCCTTAGGCTGAAATGCTGTTATAAAAGTTTGAAGTGACTTCGTTTTACTTCAAAGACGCCTTCTTTACTTAAAGAAGATATTACTGCACTTAAAGCGCTTCTATCTACACCAAGATAATCGGCAAGCTGCTGACGGTTGTAAGGGATATCAAACTCTGTTGAATCTTCTGCTTGTGAGCGCGTATTCAAGTAAGCCATCAGCTTGCCACGAATATTTTTTGGAGCGGCATCTTGAATACGACGGCTCAACATGATGTTTTTCTGCGCAATAGAAGCCATAAGGTTTCTGGTGATAATGTCCACGCCGCCGCAGATGTCACACGTTCTGGTAGTGATCTGTCGCACATCAAGTAGCAGAATCTCAGACGTCTCTGTGGCAACCACCGAGGTCAAGAGCGGCACGTTTCCAAGAGCCGCATACGCCTCTCCAAACGTTTCTCCCGTATGGAAGGCGCCCATCACAGAAATGTTGCCTTGAGCGTCTGATCCCTCAACGTGAATAGCGCCAGAGACAACAATGCCAAATTGATGCGCCTTGTCGCCAGCGCATAGAATGATTTCCCCAGGCTCATAGGTACGCACCGTCGCACGTAGATGCTTTAAAAGAGCCTCTAGCAGCTCAGGTTTTACCCCTTTGAATACCACGGTATTGAGCAAAAACGAAGGCTTAATATCTTGTACGTTCATCAACGCTCCAAAAATTCCTCAACAAGAATCGTTTTGTTGTAATTACAACATACACTATTTCACATTCCTGTAATCATGAAACCCAGAAGAGCAAATCTCTTCTCGCTATATGGTTTTATGGAGAGGAAAAATAGTGGATAACAAGATGTTCTGTTTCCAGTGCGAGCAGACTGCTGCTTGTACTGCATGTACCGGTGCTGCTGGCGTTTGCGGCAAGCCTTTTGATGTTGCGTTTGCTCAGGACGAGCTCACCGGCGCTCTGGTTGGTCTTTCTCGCACTGAGCTTGCTGCTGGCAAGCGCTCTAACCGTGCGGATCAGCTGATTGTTGACGGCCTGTTTACCTGCATCACTAACGTCAACTTTGACAAGGGCGCTGTTGACGCAATTACTGCTCAGGTTCGTGACGAGAAGAACCGTCTAGCTGCAGAGGCTGGCGTAGAGCCTGTTGAGGATCTTCCTCTTGGCGGCGTCTGGTCCGACAACGAGGACATTAGGTCCCTCAAGTCCCTCATTCTGTTTGGTATCCGTGGTATGGCTGCATATGCTTATCACGCTCGCGTTCTTGGCAAGACTGATGACGCAGTTGACGCTTTCTTTGTAAAGGCTCTTGCTGCTCTTGCTACCGAGTCCTCTGTTGATGTTTTGCTGCCTCTTACCCTTGAGGTAGGCGAGGTCAACCTCAAGTGCATGGCTCTTCTCGACAGCGCAAACACCGGCGCTTATGGCACTCCAGTTCCAACTGAAGTTCCTCTGACTATTGAGCCTGGTCCCTTTATTGTTGTTTCCGGCCACGACCTTCTTGACCTCAAGATGATCCTTGAGCAGACTGAGGGCACTGGCGTTAACGTTTACACCCACGGTGAGATGCTCCCAGCTCACGGTTATCCAGAGCTTAAGAAGTATCCACAGCTCAAGGGTAACTTTGGTACGGCATGGCAAAACCAGCAGAAGGAGTTCAAGGACATTCCAGCTCCTGTTGTCTTTACCACTAACTGCCTCATGCCACCTCGTCCTAGCTACAAGGACCGCGTCTACACTACCGAGCTTGTTGCGTTCCCAGAACTCGTCCACATTGACGAGGACGCTAACGGTAAGAAAGACTTCAGCGCTGTTATCAAACAGGCTCAGGAGTTTGGAGGATATGCTGAGGCTCAGGAGCTCACCGGTATCAACGGTGGCCACAAGGTAACCACCGGTTTTAGCCACGGCGCAGTTCTTGGCATTGCCGATAAGATCATCGATGCTGTTAAGCAGGGCGCTATTAAGCACTTCTTTGTTGTTGGCGGCTGCGACGGCGCTCGCCCTGGTCGTAACTACTACACCGAGTTTGTTGAACAGACTCCTGCAGACTCTGTTGTCCTCACCGTTGCTTGCGGTAAGTTCCGCTTCAATGACCTTGACCTGGGCACTATTGGTGGAATTCCTCGCATTCTTGACGTTGGTCAGTGCAACGATGCATACGGCGCTGTTCAGATTGCAACCGCCCTTGCAAATGCATTCGACTGCGGCGTTAACGACCTGCCACTGAGCTTTGTCCTGTCCTGGTACGAGCAGAAGGCAGTATGCGTCCTTCTGACGCTTCTGCACCTTGGTATCAAGAACATCAAGCTTGGACCAACTCTTCCTGCATTTGTCAGCCCTAACGTCCTTAACATTCTTGTTGAGAACTACGGTATTGGTCCAATCGGCGATGCTTCCGAGGACCTTGCTCAGATGCTTGCCTAATTGGCGAGAAACCCCTCTGGTTTTTAAAAAACACCTTCTAGCCATGTGCTGGGAGGTGTTTTTTGATTGTTTTTCTCGCTACTGTGTAAAAATCTTTAACCAAATTGCTTCACGAACCCCAAATATTCGATTTATTAAAGAACGTTCAAGAATGACGCTCTTCTCGATAACAGAATATGGCATAATGCCACTGTCGAAGTAACAATTAATGTTAGTCATTAGTAGCATTTAACAGAGGGGTTTCTATGGCTAAAGTTGCAGTTATCGGTTGTACCCACGCAGGCGTTTTTGCCACTTCTTCAATCCTGGGCGCACACCCAGATTGGGAGGTCCACGTCTTTGAGCGCAATGACACGGTTTCCTTCCTGTCTTGCGGCATTGCTCTTTGGGTAGGTGACCACGTAAGCGATCCTAACAAGATGTTCTACAGCTCTCCAGAAGCCCTTGCAGAGGCTGGCGCTCACGTTCACATGACCACCAACGTCACTTCCGCAGATGTTAAGACCAAGCATGTTGCTTGGGAGGATCTCAAGACGGGCGAGACCTTTGAGGATGACTTTGACTATCTCGTAGTCACTACCGGCTCTAAGCCAATTGTTCCACCACTGCCTAGCATCGACGGACCTCGCGTTCTTCAGTGCAAGAATTGGGCTGATGGACGTCGTATTCACGACACCATGGCAGAATCCAAGTCCGCTATTGTCATTGGTGCTGGCTACATTGGAGCCGAGCTTGCAGAGCAGCTCTCTGAGCGTCAGAAGGCAGTCACTCTCATCGACATGCTTCCTCGCGTTCTTGCAAAGAACTTTGACAAGGCAATCACCGATCAGGTTGAGGCTGCATACAAAGATCACGGCGTCACCCTTGCACTTGGCGAGAAGGTCATGAGCTTTGAGGACAATGGCGATTCTGTCACCGTTGTTACCGATAAGGGCTCCTACACCGCAGATTACGCAATTCTGGGCATTGGCTTCCTGCCTCGCACCGACCTATTTGACGGTCAGCTTGATATGCTGCCTAACGGCGCTATCAAGGTTGACGAGTACATGCGCACCAGTGAGCCTGGCGTCTTTGCAGCTGGCGACTCTGCTTCTATCATCTTCAACGTCACTGGTAAAGAGGACTACATTCCTCTGGCAACCAATGCTGTCCGTCAGGGTCTGCACGTTGGTCCTAACATGCTTGAGCCAACTGCTGCTTATGCAGGTACTCAGGCTTCCAGCGCAGTTCAGCTCTACAACTACTCCATGGCTGCAGCAGGCCTCACCGTTGAGGGTGGCAAGGTTCGCGGCTACGAGTATGATTCTGTCTCTATCACCGAGAACTACCGTCCTGAATTCATGCTGACCACCGAGCCAGTTACCGCTACACTCGTCTGGGATCCAGAGACTCGCCTTATCAAGGGCGCACAGTTCTTCTCGACACATGACGATGTTGCTCAGGCAGCAAACGTTGTGTCCGTTGCCATTGCTGCGGGTATGACCATCGATAACCTTGCAGCTGTTGACCTTCTGTTCCAGCCAAACTTTACCAACCCAGTCAACTATATTGGCTCCGTTGCTATGGCTGCCTGCGCAAAGGCCAAATAAGCTCCGCACATATTGCAGTAAAAGAGAAGGAAGCTGGTGGAGGCGCCAGCTTCCTTCTTTGCTATCAAGCCTGAGTCTAGCTCGATTGATACCTGTTTTGAGCGACCGTGCGCCAATCTTGAAACGACGCCTTGCTTGAAGCGATACCTATTTTGAAACGGCGGCTATCTTGGCTTTCTGCTGACTACGGCAATGTAGTTGAGGTCATCAGCGTGATCGTTGAAGAACGTAAACATGCTGGTAAACATCTTAGTATTCTCGGGCTTAAGACCGTTTCTAATAACCCTCAGGGCACCATCAGCACCTTCGTCCGCAATAAGTCCCGCTGGATTCATAAGCGTCATCTTTCCGTTCTTTGTTTCTGGACAGAAACCCGCTGACTCAAAGAGGTTCTTCCATCCTGCAAGCGTAAGTGGTTTCACGTTGACGTTGATGGTTCTTGAGAGCTCGTGAACCAGCTCATCGTCTTCTTTAAGCAGAAGCACGTCATGGGTAAGCAGCACGCCACCTGGCTTAAGTACACGTGCATACTCTTTAACCGCAGACGCTTTCTGCTGGTCAGAGAGCATGGTGAGCATAGCCTCGTTGATTACAACATCAAAGCTGTTATCGGGGTAGGAGAGATTTGTAGCGTCTCCTTGTTCTACCGTCACGTACTCCTCGATATTGTTTCTCGCGATATTTTCTTTTGTCTTAGGGAGTACGTCTGCATTAAGGTCAATTGCGGTTACGTGGCAGTGGAATCGTTTTACCAGTTCAACCGTAGTGGTTCCAATATTGCAAGCCACCTCAAGAATCTGAGTTTCTGGCGTAATCTCTACAGAATTAAGCAGCCAATTGGTTGCCTCAATACCTCCGGGGCGTAGCCTTGTCTTTCCCATACGGAGTAAAAACTCATGACCAGCTTCCATACTAAGACCCCCTTCATACAATGAATAAATAAAGTTAGCTTTGTCTAACTGATACAAGTTAAGCACATCATTACCTGCGAAAAAAGCCAAATTAATTGCTATTTTTGAAACAATTTCATAGGTGTTGGGTTATAAAACTTGTCACGGTAGGAGCGCGGTATACTTTAGTTACTGATTCAAAATTTACAGGAGTCCAAACATGAGCAAGGCTACAACAAAGATGGCCATCGCGTTTGCCTTTAAAGAGCTGCTGCTAGAAAAGCCGCTAAACAAGATTACCGTTAATGATATTGCCGAGAAATGCGAGATGAACCGTCAAACGTTCTACTACCATTTCCACGATACGCTTGAGCTTACCGAATGGATTTGCGAACAAGATGCAGAGTGCGCGCTCAAAGAAAACAAAACGTACGATACCTGGCAAGAAGGGTTTCTCGCCATCTTTGACATGATCAAAAAGGACAGGGCCTTTATTGTCAATATCTATCACAACGTGCCACGGGACTATTTATACAAATATTTGTATAAGGTTACCTATCAGCTTCTCTACGATGTGCTTGAGGAAAAAGCTGAGGGAATGGTTGTTAGAGAAGAGGATAAAGTTTTTATCGCAAATTTTTATAAGTATGGTTTTGTGGGATTAGTGCTTGAGTGGATTGATGGGGGAATGACAGAAGATCCTAAAATCATTGTTGATAGGCTCAATTCTCTTATTCATGGGTCGTTTAATCACGCACTGACCAATGCTAAAAGAAACAAATAGCAATACGACAAAATAGCCTCTTTGTCGTGATTTTAAGCAATATAAGCGGACTGTCACTTTATCGGACAGCCCGCTCTTTTTGTGCATTTTCTTTAGCAGTTTATAAGTTTATAGTGGGCACAAGGTAAGGGCGACTTACTAATTTCCGCAGGTAATTGCAGCGGAATACTAAGGAGGAAATTATGTACTACTCTGCTGGAACGTATGAATCGTTCGCTAAACCAGAAAAGCCCAAAGATGCCGACAAAAAATCAGCCTATATCATTGGAACAGGTCTTGCAGGTCTAGCTGCTGCGTTTTATCTTGTCCGCGATGGCCAGGTAAAGGGTACAAGAATTCACTTGCTTGAGAAGCTTGAGCTTGCGGGCGGAAGCTGCGATGGCCGCAAAGATGTAAGCAAGGGTTTCTACATGCGCGGTGGCCGAGAGATGGACAACCACTTTGAGTGCATGTGGGATATGTTCAGAGACGTTCCATCTATTGAAACACCTGGTGTCTCGGTGCTTGATGAGTACTACTGGCTCAACAAGCACGACCCCAACTACTCGCTCTGTAGAGCTTCCGAGAAGTGCGGCAAAGACGCTCACACAGACAAGAAGTTCAAGCTTGATAAAGAGTCTTCTCTTGCGCTTGCTAAGCTGTTTATGACTCCCGAGAAGGACCTTGAGGGCAAGAAGATCAGCGAAGTGCTCCCTGATTCTTTCTGGAACACAAACTTCTGGCTCTATTGGCAGACCATGTTTGCATTCCAAAGGTGGTCCTCAGCTCTAGAGATGAAGCGTTATCTGTGCAGGTATTGCCACCACATTGACGGTCTTCCTGACTTTACTGCGCTGCGTTTTACCAAGTACAACCAGTATGAGAGCATGATTTTGCCACTGGTCAGGTATCTTGAAAATCACGGCGTAAGTGTTGACTACGGTATGGACGTCAAGAACGTCATCATCAACGACACCAATGGTAAAAAAGTAGCTACTCAGATTGTTTACGAGAAGAACGGCTCACAGCAAACCATTGATCTAACCGAAGACGATTTGGTGTTTATCACCAATGGCTGCTGCACCGATACCTCTTGCTATGGTGATCAAAATACTGCTCCTGACATCAGCAACGTCAGAAATGGCGTAGGGGAGTCCTGGGATCTGTGGAAAAACATCGCTGCTCAAGCTAAGCATGGTGAGTACGGCAATCCCGATAATTTCTGTAGTGACTTTGAGGCAACTAACTGGATGAGCGCTACCATCCAGACAAAAGACGAAGAGATTATCAAGAAGATTATTGGCGTCTGCAAGAGAGATCCAAGAGAAGGTAAGGTCACAACTGGCGGTATTGTAACCGTCAAGGATAGTACCGATAACTGGTACCTCTCATGGACCATCAACCGTCAGCCACAGTTCAGAGCACAGGATAAGGACACCGTACTCATCTGGGTCTATGCGCTAAGCACCAACAAGCCTGGTAACTTTGTTAAGAAGGCTATGCGTAACTGTACTGGCGAGGAAGTGTGTCAGGAGTGGCTCTATCACATTGGCGTTCCAACCAAAAAGATTGAGGACTGGGCCAAGAACCGTTGCAACACTACTACGTGCTTCATGCCTTACATCAACGCATTCTTCCAGCCAAGAAAGGCTGAGGACAGGCCTCTGGTTGTTCCTGAGGGTTCCGTTAACTTTGCCTTTATTGGACAGTTTGCCGAGACTCCTCGCGACACTATCTTTACTACGGAGTACTCAATCCGTACTGGCATGGAGTCTGTCTACACGTTGATGAATGTTGATAGGGGCGTACCAGAGGTTTGGGGTTCTCAGTATGACATTAGAGAGCTTCTGAGAGCAACCTACTATGCTCTGGATAAGAAAACGCTTGATAAGGCGCCGCTCTCGTTCAAGGAGAAGATGCTCTTGAAGGTAGCTCTCAAGGCTGTCAAGGGCACTGATATTGAGCTACTGCTAAGGAACAGCGGACTGATCAAGTAGAGGTGCGGAGAAACCCGCAGAAACGCGGAGAAGCCCGCAGAGTCAAAACGATTGACTACACGCGATTAAACACGTGCGAGTAACACATAAGTGGCTGCAGATGACACGTCAAATGCAGCCACTTTTTTACGATTCAGACATAACACTTAGAGATAAGACTATGTGTACTGGGTTGCATGTTATGCAGACCTGTATCAATCAGATAGAAATGCATGTGGTACAAACAACGAGAAAACAAATTATAATTTGTAGTGGCAAAAAAATGTAATGGCACTGCATCCAATTTACATCGAAATACAATGGTATTTTGAGGAGACTATAAGATGAATGACTACTTAAAATTAAATAAAGATAGATGGAATAAGGTAAACAATGACTATACCCAGCCATTGACGCATGAAGAATTAGAAGAAGCTAGAAATAATCCAATTTCTGTTGCATTAACTATTGGGAAAAAAGTTCCAAAAGAATGGTTTGAAAAAGCCAACGGAAAAAAGATATTAGGTTTAGCTTGTGGTGGCGGACAGCAGGGTCCCGTTTTTGCTGCAAAAGGTTATGACGTCACCATAATGGATTTTTCTATATCACAATTACAAAAAGATGAGATGGTTGCTAAAAGAGAAGGTTTAAAAATCAATACTGTTCAAGCCGATATGACAAAACCGTTTCCCTTTGAAGATGAAACTTTTGACATTATTTTTAATCCAGTTTCAAACGTATATATAGAAGACTTAGAAAATATGTATAAAGAAGCCGCTCGCGTATTAAAAAAAGGCGGGCTGTTAATGGTCGGATTTATTAATCCTTGGACATATATGTATGGCGCTGACGTTGTATGGGACAAACCCGAAGAAGAATTACTTCTAAAATTTTCAATTCCTTTTAATTCGAGAGAGCTTGAAGAGCAAGGCAAAATAACCATAGATCCAGAATATGGATATGAATTTAGCCATACCTTAGAAACTCAGATTAGAGGCCAACTTAAAAATGGTCTCGCAATGATTGATTTTTATGAATCATGTGATAAAAGGCATAGGCTATCACAATATGGAAATGACTATATAGCTACACTTTGCATTAAAC
Organism: uncultured Atopobium sp.; assembly: GCA_938045565.1. Lineage (GTDB taxonomy): Bacteria > Actinomycetota > Coriobacteriia > Coriobacteriales > Atopobiaceae > Lancefieldella. The sequence continues at coordinate 42,344 of CALIAZ010000002.1, read as the reverse complement.
TCTAATCCTATAGAGCATGCTTCAGAACGGCCTGGACAACCTCAGAATCAAAGTCTCCCTGAGCCTCTGTAAGCGCCTCTAAGAGCTGAGCTACGCCTTCCTCATACACGCTAGGCAACAGATACTTCGAGACAGCCTTAGCCTCATCAGTGCCGTTTTCTATGCAGCATGAGTGATGAGCGATTTTCAAAAGATCAAGATCGTTTTCAGAATCGCCGCACACAATAACTTCTTCTGGCTTAAGACCTATAGTCTCAATGAGCTTCTCAAATCCCTGTGCCTTATTCCAGCCACGATAATTGATGTCAAACCATCCAATATAGGGAGAAACCAACTCAACCTCTGGAACTGCGCTGGTAACAGCCTCATAAATCTCTTGCTGGCGCTTTTCATCTTGAGGGAAGAGAAGACCACCTGCATACATAGGAACATCTCTTGGAACAGATTGTGGTCCAAGCCCTGGCACAAAAGTGTTAAACGAGGCTGCAAGATAATCTACTACCTCTTGAGTGGTATCAACTATTTTCCAACAAGAGGTAAATGACGTATCTAAAGGCTGCTCAAGCGGACCTTCTTGATAATACGTAAGCAAACAATCATCCATTGGAGAAATAACCTCGTAGATCTTCTCCATTATCTCGTAGGTAAATTGTTTAGTGAAAATGAGCTTGCCATTAAAGTAAAGGATTTTTCCACTTGAAAACACGCCAGTATCTGTCAGCGAGATGTCAGATTTTAGATAAGAAAGTGCATCATAAACTGGCCTTCCGGTAGAAAGACCAAATGCGATACCTGCGGATTTAAGATTATTAATTGCCTGATGAGTTCTTTCTGAAATAGCCGGAGTGTCAGCGGGTTTTAACGTTTGGTCCATATCGGAAAGAACAAGCTTAATCATCAGGGCTCCCAAGATGCGTGTGCTAAGTGAGTGTTTTGTTAATTCTACCAGCAAGAGTAGAGAAACGCGTAAAAATTGCCGTTATTATTACGTTATTAACTTAAAACCGCAAGATTAGTAGAGGTCCATGAATATTTACGACCACTTTGCTCACGAGAATGAATATCCAGAGCTCAACATAGAGGCAATGTCTCAGAGACTTGCAAAGGCGCTGTCTTTTAAGACGGTGTATACCGACGCAGAGACAACCGATTGGTTCCAGTTTGACGGTCTTCAGCAGCACATTGTTGATAGCTTTCCGTATGTTATGACCGCGGCCTCTAACGTTGAAGTGGTTGGTCACTCTCTCCTCATTGAGATTCCAGGATCTAACCCCAAACTTCCTGCTCTCATGCTTATTGCTCACCAGGACGTTGTTCCTGTTGTGCCTGGTACAGAAGACGCGTGGACACATGATCCCTTTGGTGGAGACGTCGACGACACCTACATTTGGGGACGCGGCGCGCTTGATATCAAAGACATGCTCATGGGAGAGCTTGAGGCACTTGAGTATCTGCTTTCACAGGGTTTCTCGCCAAGGCGCTCTATCTACCTGGCATTTGGCGAGGACGAGGAGGTCTTGAGTCACGGCGCCACCAAGCTTGCAGAGGTCATGGCTTTGCGAGAAATGCGTGCAGCTTGCCTCCTGGACGAGGGCACCACTACGTTTTTTGATGGCAGCGCTTACGGTGCGCCTGAGGCTACCGTAGCCGACATCTGCATCTCGCAAAAGGGCTTCTTGAATGTTAAGCTTACTGCGTCTGGTCATGGCGGACATTCCTCTAATCCGTTTGGTGGAACTTCGCTTGAGCATTTGAGCTGCGCACTTGCTGCTCTTTCTGAGGCTAAACCTCAACCTGAGCTTAATGGCATCGTCAAAGAAACCTTTAAGGTTCTTGCGCCAGAAATCACCGAGGAACCTTTTGCTTCGCTGGTGCATGACGTAGATACCAATGCAGATAAGATTGCTCTTGCCGCAGCTCGGATCAAGGAACTTTACCCGTTTGTTACCACCACTTACGCTTTCAACATGCTTGAGGGTTCAAGTAGTGCGGCTAACGTTATGCCTGGTAATGTCAGTGCAACCATCAACATAAGGCTACTGCCTGGTGTGAGTGTTGAAAAAACCGTTGAACACATTACACAGGTGGTAGCCCAGGTTGACCCTTCCATTGAGATTGAGGTTTTGCATTCCACTCCTGCGGGAAGAATTGATTCTCCAACTGGTGCTGGCTATCAAGAGCTCAAAGCCATTATGGAGCACTACCATCCAGGCGTTACCTTTGTTCCGTCCTTTGTGTGTGGTGGCACCGATTCTGTACGCTACGAGGGAATTTGCGATTCTATTCTGCGCATTTGTCCTTTCAGGCCAACACCAGAAGATGAGACAAACGGCGTTCATGGTATTGATGAGCGTATCGAGAAACGCGTGTATGCTCAGGGCGTCCGCATTCTTGTGTCCTTTGTTAAACAAATGTGCGAATAATTTGCTATCGTGCAACTTACGTTAAAATAGACGCATGTTATGTTCTACAAAAAGGGGAGAGAAACGTTGCAAACTAGGCAGCAGCTAACTAATCAAGTAGCATCCCAAATTAAAGAAGCAGCAGACGCCGATACAGCAAAAGCACAGGCAGAAGGAACTATTACTGATCCGGTAGGTAGTTCTAATAACCCTTCTAACGCTATTTTTACTGTTGCAAACGTCATTACTTTTTGCAGATTGATTCTTACGATTGTCTTTCTTGTGCTCTTCTCAACAGGTGGAAATCGTTGGGTAGCACTTGGCTGTTATGTAACTGCAGCTGTTACTGACTTCCTTGACGGCCAGATTGCTCGTAGAACACAAACCGTAAGCTGGCTAGGAAAAATCATGGATCCTATCATGGACCGAGTCCTTCTTATCACAGGCGTTCTTGGCCTCTTGATTATTGGTGAGCTCCCTCTCTGGATCCCGCTGTTTGTTATCGGTCGAGATGTTTACCTTACTTTTGGTGCACTTGCTGTGCACAAATTCCGCAGACGTCCTATTGATGTTGTCTTTGTAGGTAAAGCTGCAACTGCCTTTTTGATGACTGGTTTTAGCCTGCTTCTTCTGGGCATTCCAGTTGTATCCGGCCTTGGTTTGGTCAACGTCAGTTGGCTTCCAGGTCTTAACTCTGAGAGCAGCGCACTCGGTATCTTCTTTGTGTATATAGGAATTGTTTTCTCGGCAATTACTGCAGTTGTTTATACTGGTGAAGCGGCTAAAATAGTTAAAGATAGTAAAAACACTCAAGCATAAGTTAGGTTGTTTATGACTTTCCTTAAGCACAACCATGTTTCTTTGCGCCAGCTCTCTTATAAGACGCTGGCTTTTCTTGTTAGCTTGCTGCTTGTTTTTGTTTTAGCTGCTCCTTTTGCTCTTGTAACTACGGTTTTGGCAGAAAATACCTCTTCTAACAAGTCTTCCGTGACGGATGAGCCAAAACTTACCGAGGCAACTACTGCCATTGTTGCTGATGCTCAAGGAAACGTTCTCTGGAGCAAAAATCCCGATCAAGAGCTTCCTATGGCATCCATTACCAAGGTTATGACGGCAATTATTGCGCTTGATTCAGGTGTTAACCTTGATGAGCCCTGCGAGATTACCGCTCCAGATCTTGAAGAAGGCTCTCAGGTTGCGGGTTTAACCTCGGAAGATACTCCAACACTTAGACAGCTCATTATGATGATGCTGGTGTATTCGGCAAACGATGCGGCTTATAACATTGCTATCAATGTATCCGGCTCTCAGCAGGCCTTTGTCGATCAAATGAATAAGAAAGCCGCTGAAATTGGCATGACTCACACGCAATTCCAGAATCCACACGGTCTCGATGCTGATGGTCACTATTCAACGGCGCGGGACCTTGCTCTGATGGGCCGCTATGCGCGCGAGCACTATCCACTCATCGCAAGCGCTGTTCATACCAGGTCATACACTACAACGGTAGGAGGGGAGCAGCGTACGTTCCACTCTACCGATGACCTTATGGACACCTACCGAGGTCTTCTCGGCATTAAAACAGGTGCAGAGGACTCTGGTACCGCCTTCTTAGGAGCTTCCAAGCGCGGAAACATTACGCTGTATACCTGCGTACTTGGTTGCGAGACTACTCAAGGTCGTTTTGACGATACAGCCATTCTGATGAACTGGGCTTATCGAAATTACAATCGCGTGAGTATTCAACGTGCTGATCAAATTGTTCAGATTCGCACGAGCGAGGACAACTTCTTACTTTCTGCAGTAGTTAAGCCATCAACTTCTACCACGTATATGGCTTGGCCTGGATCTAAAGACTTTACCTACCAGACGTCCATGCTTTCACCTAACTATCCTGTAGCCAATAACCAGATGGTTTCTTCAACTGACTGGTCTCAGGATTCTGCACAGGTAGGCACCACCATGACTCAGGCACACCTTACGCTTTGGACCATTCCAGCCTACAACCTCTTTGACCTGTATTCGGTTGCTCCATATCTCTTTGGGAGAAACTAATGTCTGAGCAGAAACGCTCTATCCTTCACACCGAGCTTGAGTATCTTGGCGCACAATTCTCAACCTCAACTGAAGGTTTCAACTTAGCTCAGTCTTTCTATGGCGAGAAACCCCTTGAGGAGGCTCTAAAGGACTGTGCTCTTGTTGACCTGAGCGGTATCAGCTACACACTTGTAAGTGGAGCGGTAGCTCAAAATTTTGTTGAAGCCGTCTTTGCAGGTAAACAGCTTGAAGTAGGAGAGACCTCATTTGAGTGCGCTCTCACAGGAGACGGATCTTTATCTTCCATTGGTCTTCTCGCCAGATCTGGGCAAAACGAGTACGTGGTACTTGACGCGTCTGAGCGCTCACTTGTCCTAGAAGAGTGGCTTTCTATCATTGCATCTGTCGAGCAAAACGACGTAGCTCCTTATGCTAAGGTGTCATTAGAAGATGCAACTCCGCTACTCACGCCACTTCTTCTTGCTGGTAAAAAGGCAAAAAAAGTGCTCATGGATTACCTGGATGAACAACGACTCCCAGAAGACTCAAAAATGTGTAACCTTATGCTTGACCAGACAATCCCAGCTCTTGTAGCCAATATTTCAACCAAGAAAGTTCCTGCATATCTGGTTATGGTTCCACCGGTGCATACGGTAATTCTTTTTAGGAGCTTGCTTTCTTTTGAGATGGTTCATCCTCTTGGACATAAGCAGCTTATTGAGGGCATTAAATCATATCTTCCATGGTTTTCAGAACTTGCAGCTAACACTAAAGTAGTATTAGCTAAAGATAAACTTGAAGGTTGGGGTTTGCTCAGAGCCTCTGCTGATTTCATTGGTGCAAGGGGAGATCTTCTATGAAATATGCAATTAATGCAGTAGGTGTTCCAGCTCCTATGGGACCATATTCTCAGGGCACCACTGCTGGTAGATTGGTATTTGTAACTGGTCAAATTGCAGTTTCTGCAGAAGACCCAAAGAAACTTATTGACGGTGGAATTGAAGAGCAAACTACCCGTGTCATCCATCTTGCTCAGTCAATTCTGGCAGAGGCGGGCTGCACGCTTTCTGATGTTGCTCAAACAACTATCTATCTTGCTGATATCAACGATTTGCCTAAGGTAAATGAGATTTATAGGCAGTACTTTGTTCTTCCTGCACCTGGCAGAGCAGTTGTTGAAGTTTCTGCGTTGCCCCTTGGTGCGCTCATCGAAATGGACTGCATTGCGTGTCGTTAAGCGTTATTATTATGATGTAACCAAATTAAGGAGAAACCATGTCAACTGACGACATCAAACAGCAGTCACCAGACTCAACAGAGATTTTCCGCATGCCATCAGCTGACGCTACGGTTCCAGACCTTATGGCACAACAAAAGCCTGCTCATCCTGTTCTTACTATTGTCAAGGGACCGCAGACTGGTCAGACTTTTGAGCTCAATCTTCCACAGATTTCTCTTGGTAGAGACCCAAAGAGCAGCGTTTTCTTGAATGACATGACAGTTTCTAGAAATCATGCCACCATTGACCTTTCAAATCTTGCGCTTGGTTACGCAACTATTGAGGACCTTGATTCTCTCAATGGTACCTGGGTTGATGGTGCCATCATTAACAAAGCTACCCTGCGTGATGGTTCAACCATTCAGATTGGCACCTTCCGCATGGTTTTCCACACCAGTAGAGTTTCAGCTTAAGGTTAAAGGATAGCTTTATGGCTGATTCAGGCTTTCTTACCATTGGTAAAGTAGTCAAGAAATTACAGACTCTCTATCCTGGCTTGAGTGTTTCTAAAGTTAGATATCTGCAGGATGAGGGTTTACTTACTCCTACTAGAACTGCTGGTGGTTATCGTCTGTATTCCCAAAAAGATGTTAAGCGTCTTGAGACTATTTTGTATCTGCAGAAAAGCCGTTTTATGCCGCTCTCAGTTATTAAAGAAGAGCTTGATAGACAAGATAAAAACCCTGAAGCTGAACAACAAGTTCAAGTTCAAGTTCAGGCTGATGAGGTTAGCGTATCTGAGGCTCAGGCTACATCTGAAGCTCAAAGTTCTTCTCGCCAGGCTCAACCACAGCTTGATGGAAAGCAAGTATCTCAGGCAATTCTTGGTGCAACGCATGCTGATGCCATTGTTGTACCTGTAGATGATCCTGAGGTTGTTCAGAAATATCACGCTATTGATCGCATTCCAGAGATTGTGGGATGTTCTGTAGGCTTTGTTCGTCAGCTTTCCGAGGCAGGCGTTATTACCTTAAAGCGCTCTCCTCATGGTAGAGATCTTGTAGACGGCAAAGACCTTACGCTCATCCGTCTTTGTAGCGAGCTTCGTCACTTTGGTTTTGAGCCCAAAAACCTGCGTCAATACGTTATGGCCGCAAACCGTGAATCTAGTATGTTTGCTAAGTCACTAGTCGTATACGCTAAAAAAGGTGGGGGAGTTGAAGTTGACCATACTGACGAGACTCGCCAGAAGTTTATGGCCGCTCTGACCCGCATGTTAGGCCTTACCAATGCGGTCAGAAATGAACTTATCACCAAATTAGTTTGTGAATCTTTTAAGGATATGCACCTAGACGAGTAATCTAGGTATATATAACTATTCATTGATTTTGATTTTGAATGTGAGGACATTGTGTCTACGTATGATTATGAGAGTCATATCATTAGCATTCCTGATTATCCAGAGCCAGGCGTTATCTTTAAAGATGTAACTCCACTTTTTAAAGATCCTGAGTGCTTCCACGCAGTTATTGATGACATTGCAGAGCACTTTGCTGATGCGGGTATCACTAAGGTTATTGGTGCTGAGGCTCGTGGTTTTCTTGTTGGAACTCCTGTAGCCTATAAGCTTGGTGCAGGCTTTGTTCCAGCTCGTAAACCAGGTAAGCTGCCTCGTGAGGTATATGCTCAGGCATATGACCTTGAGTACGGCACCAGCGAGCTTCAGATTCACACCGATGCGCTTACCCCAGATGACGTGGTTCTTATTGCTGATGACCTTGTTGCTACTGGCGGTACCTGCGTTGCTTGTGCTCAGCTTGCCGAGAAGGCCGGTGCAAAAGTAGCTGGTTTTGCGTTTGCGCTTGAGCTTTGCTACCTCCACCCAAGAGAGATTATTGGCAAGTGCTTTGATCAAGAGGTCTACACCCTTATTAAGGTTCAATAAGCCTCATCGCTTACATCAGACCTACTTTAAGTCGACAATTTTGGCTGGCAAGACTACGTGCTTGTCAGCCATTTGTCTTATTTACATAAGCATTTTGTTAATCACAGTAAACTTGTTTGCAATACATAGAATTTCTCCATAATCGCAGGTCAAATACAAATTTATGCAATGATATTTACCTATTCCACATCAAATAGCTGCATAAATGTTCTTTGAAATTTGTATGAGATGACATTTTCGGGGTAAACTATTCAAATACTCGATAGGGTAGCTTCCTGTTTACACGGGTTTCTCGCCAAGAAATCGGCGAGTTGACTTTGATTTTTTATTAAATGAGCTATCCTAGATGGCAAAGCAAAGCAACACGTTGCCCAATTGATTTCGTGCTTTGCGGAAGGAGCTTATATGTCACAGCGCCGATCTTTCACAAGACGAGACGCTCTCTTATTTGCAGGTCTTGGTGTAGCTGCTACGCTGCTTACCCCAGCCAGGCTATTCGCAGACCCACAAAGCGATCTTGAGGCCGCATCTGCCCAGCTAGACTCACTTGGTGCAGCTCTTGCAGAGGCCATGGATAACCTTAACGAGAAAACCTATGCACTTGACGCCACCAACAACAAGATTGGTGAAGTCCAAGAGCAGATTGCAGAGACTACAGACCAGCTCAACAAGCAGCGTCTTGTCCTTTCTGCAGCAATGAAGAGTGCTTATAAGGCGGGCCCACAGGAGACTTTGGACTTCCTTCTTGGAGCATCCAGCCCAGAGGACTTTGTCAGCCGTGTCTACTATATGGACCGCACCAGCAAGCAGGAGGCTGACTCCATTAATACCGTCAAGGCTCTTGGCGATCAGCTTCAGGCTCAGCAACTTGAGCTCCAGGCTGAGCAGGAGAACCTCCAGGCTCAGGTAGCTGAAATGAAGACAACTGCAGATGGTCTTCAGAGCCAGGTTGCAGAGGCTAAGGCTTACTACGACTCCCTTAATGCAGAGGTAAAAGCTCAGCTTGCTGCTCAGGAAGCTGCATCAGCTAACAACAACGTTGCTTATGCAATTGAGACTGTCACTCGTGAGACTCCTTCTAACAGCTCAGAGTCTAACGATAGCTCTTCCAATGATTCTAGCTCCAGCTCTTCAAGCTCTACTTCAAGCAGCTCTAACAGCTCTATCAGTAGTTCTAACAGCAGTTCTAACTCTGGCGGTGGATCTTACTCCCGTGGTGGCGGTGGCTACCCAGCTGCAGGCGGCGGCGTTTCTACTGCATATGCATGCATTGGCTATCCATACGTCTGGGGCGGAGCTTCTCCTGCTTCCGGTTTTGACTGTGGTGGCTTGGTCTACTACTGCTTCCTCGGCTATCGCGCAGGCACTGCAGGAACCATCGGCCGTGCTATTCGCGCCGCTGGTAACTGGCATGATTCCATGGACGAGCTTAACTACGGAGACATCATCTTCACTCGTGCAGGCTATGAGCACGTCGGAATCTACATCGGTGGTGGTCGCATGATTCACGCAGCTAACGAGTCTGTCGGTGTTATCGAGGGTCCAGTGTATGCTTGCTATGGTGGAGGACCATTCTCTGGCTAACCAATAGTCAAACGCACATCCTCTACTTTGTACAATTTTCTGTACAAACTTTTAACTATACGCACGTAAAGTCGTACAATATTCAAGTACGCTTTACGTGCTTTTTATTAACCAAAAACTGCTAGGGGAGATTGTGGCGTTTCATCTCAAACATAAGACAAACGTTATTGAGCGTCACTTTTCTCGAAGATTTCAGGTAGCTCTCATTGGAGAAGGCCTGCTTGTTGGCCTAATGGGTGGTGGCGTTGTTACTCTTTACCGCCTTTGTCTTTCATTTGCAGAAGCACAAATGCGCTCCATTACCCAATCAATCGCAGGTAATTGGCCTTATATGGCTCTCTGGTTTGGCGTTCTGCTTATCCTTATGGTGGCTGTTTGCCTGCTTATGAAGTTTGAACCCTATACTGCTGGCTCTGGAATCCCTCAGACCAACGCTGAGGTCATGGGATCTGCCGACATGCCTTGGTATCGAGTTCTTCCCGTTAAGTTCATTCAAGGCGTTCTGGTAGCCTTTGGTGGCCTCTCTATGGGTCGAGAAGGTCCATCAGTCCAGCTAGGAGCTGTTTCCGGCAAAGCAGTGTCTAAGTTGCTCAAACGCAAAAGGGGAGAAGAACGTCTTCTGGTTACCTGCGGCGCTGCTGCAGGAATGTCTGCTGCCTTCCATGCACCTCTTACGGGCACGCTCTTTGCTATCGAAGAGATCCAGAAAGAGTTTCATGCTCCGCTGATTATCTCAGCAATGACCGCTTCAGTAGGCGCCGATTTTCTAGTTTCTAACGTGCTTGGCATGAAGCCTGTTCTTCAGCTTCCGTATGTGGCACCACTGCCACACGTTGACTATGCTTTTGTTCTTTTTGTAGGTGTTACTTGCGGTTTATTAGGTGCACTCCACAATAAGGGAATGTTCTTTGCCCAGGGACTTTACAAAAAGATTGACAAGCTTGTGCCTTTCTCAAGGCTTATTATTCCATTCATGCTAGCTGGAATTATGGCCTTTACCTGGCCAGATCTTCTTTGCGGCGGCGACGCCATTATCGAGAAAATCAAAGAGCCAGCAACGCTTACTGAGCTCATGGTTATAGCGCTTTTGCTGGGCAAATACTTCTTTACCACAACGTGTTTTGCTGCAGGAACGCCTGGAGGAACTCTCTTTCCAATGGTTGTAATGGGAACACTTGTTGGAACACTGTTTGCCCTGGTAGCAACCCATGTTTTTGGTATTCCAATGGCGTATGCACCAAACTTCATTGCCATGGGCGTCGCAGGTATTTTTGCTGGAGCTGTAAGGGCGCCTGTAACCGGAGTAGTGCTCATATTTGAGCTCACAGGGTCTCTTGAGGCTCTTATGGCCATGTCAGCAGTTGCAATTGTGTCCTACGTAACCGCAAATATCCTGCGTGTTGACCCATTCTACGAGCACTTACTTGCAGAATTCTTAGCCTCTCAGCAAGGGGAGTCTAAACCAACATTAGATTCTGACGAGAAAATCCTTCATGAGTTCACCATTGGTCAGGGAAGCCCTATAGAGGGCAAATTGCTTCAAGATATCCCATGGCCAGACAAAGTGAGGGTTGTAACTATTGATCGTGCGGGCCTGGAGATTATTCCAACCGGCCAAACTGAACTGATGGCACTCGATAAGATTCTTGTCATTTTTGATGAGATGTACGAGAGTGACGTCATGATTAAATTAAATGTCATGACTGACTCATCGGTGTAGCGTTCATTGCAAACGCACTAACAACGCAAAGGAGAGGGGTTCAAAATCCTTCTCTTTTTTTCGTAATTCATTAGTTTACATAATATCGATTATCAGACTTTCGCACTAATTTTTGCACAATAGGATGAATTGTGAAGAAGTTGTGAGGAGGCTCTGTTTTATGGCTCAAGACGCTCTTATTCAAGCGTTGCGTACTTTTAAGGATCAGCGAGATTGGACGTACCAGAAGCTCGCTGATGAACTTGGATGTTCTAAGACTCAGCTAACTAGTCGATTTTCTGGCAAAACTGATTTTACGCTCAATGAGTATATCCGCGCACTGCATTTGACGCATGCAGCATCTAATCTTCCGTTTATTGGATCTCTTAAAACCTATGTAGATGACGTATCTGCTCACGAAGCTGAAAGGACGTGAGTTTTTTACGTGGGTCTTAGAGCTGATGGATGCGCAGACTGCATTCTCTAAGGCCAAGCAGTGAGGAGCTGTACACAGACCTGTACTCGCTAAATAAGAGAAACCCTCACCGTTCAGTCTGCGCAAGAGACGGTGAGGGCCTCTCTTACTGTACGAAAAGTTAGAAATTTTTGCAAGAAAAAAGCGCCTTGGTTGCAGCCGGCGCTTTCAAGAGTCCTGTAAGGAGGACCAAATATGCAGGAACAATATAGCACTAAGCAAGAACTATTGTCTAGTCAAAATCACGAGAATTTTTCTGACTCATTCTCGGTTATCTACTATGACTGGATGACAAACCCCAAAGGTCTCAATCTCTCACCCCTTCAAGCATCTCTTCATGTTTACGCTGTTATCTATGCGGTATCTCGCATTGATACAGGTTTTATGAGTGCTTCTACCTATGCGCTTGCAGAGCGTATCGGTTTTTCTCGTAGTTCCATCAAACGTGCTATTAAAAATTTACTTGCTCAAGAGTTGATTGTCTGTGAGGCAATCGTCGGAAACGAACGTACCGGCATGCGTCTCTATAGAGTCAATCAGACAAAAATCAATGATGCTATTAATTGCTTAAATAGTTCAAACTTTTATGAAAATACCCAAAAGTCAACAAAAGTTGGTTTTCAACAATCCCCAGATGAATCGACTAGGGTCAGCGTGAACCTAGCCCCCTCTACTAGGGCCAATTTGGACCTAGCTAGGTCCACGGTGAACCTAGCTAGGGTCAGCGTGAACCTAGCCCCTGAACAGGCAATTGTTGAAAACTCACCCACTTCATCTACCAGCGAAAACTCAGAAAAAGAGCAGGTAGATAATGGTGTAAAAAGTGATCAAATCGCATATAAAGAAAGTATTATTAACAGCAACAGGAAAAGAATAAAAACTGTTGCTTTTCCTGTTGATAGGTTAACTTCCTTGAAAGTTAAGGACGTCGACACGCTACGAAAACTCGTTGAGGCGTGGCATTACTCACCTCTCCCCGACCAATTTGAAAAAATCGTCCAAGGCTGGACGCAGCTTATGGACTCAGGCTTTTCAGGTGAGCAGATTTGGCGTGCTTTTGAGGCAAAGCGTGATTGCTATTTTGCCACCTCACATGAGAAAAAATCTGAATTTGGAGCGCTATGGTACTGGTTGCAAAACGATGGAAAAGCACGTGCTGAGATGTACCAACTCGGCATGCGTCCGCATAAGAAATCCGTTAAAAAACCGTATGAGGTTTATAGAACAGGAGAGCGTTGTGCTGAAGGAAATATGGTTTTCTGGGTAACCAATGGAGATCTCAAAGAGCCACATTTGATTGAGCTTTCCGAAACAGCAAGCCGAGAGGAAATCATTTCTGCAGTTTTGGCCGAGGAAAAGAAGTCCAATCCGAAAAATACAGATTTTTGGAAATCGGCAGGACAAAAATGAGAAATTTTGTTAGGATTGAGCAACAGGAGTCCTCTTCCAGTTGCTCAAGGACTCAAACACAGAAACCCGAGGTAAGGTGATTCCATGAACGAAGAAAGACAAGCTGAGCAGCTCGTTATACAACTGATCCAGATGACAGCTCCCCGCGTTGAGCACGTCTGTATGCTAACGCTTCGAGCACTTGCAAAGCTTAGCGTGCGTGGAACGAAAACGCTTGCAGTAGGTGCGCTCAAAGTTACCGATGCCGGACTTTCCCACATTGACGGCTTGGGATCAAAGGGAATTATTTCCCTTGACAAGCTGCGTAAACAGGCAGGAAACCAGAGCCTTACCTTCTTTGACGTTCCAAACGGCATGGAAGCACATGAACGCCTTCGTGACTTTGGAAAACTCTTGCAAAAATACAACGTGACCTGCGCAATAGTTAACAATGAAACCGGTCATCAACAAGTCGTGTTTGCTTCTCCTCATGAAGGTGCTATTGCAACTGCTATGCAAGAGATCGCAAACAAGTACCTCTCCCCTGCTGAGCAAAAGGAAGCGATTCAGAGTTTCCCACACTATCAGGAGGGCATGACGGCGCAAGCATTTCAGCAGGCAGACGGTACGCTTTGGGAACCTGTCGTTTCTGATCCAGGGACCTTTACAACCCGCCTTGAGCTAAATGAGGGCTGCTACGCCCTGGCTCAAGCTCATGATTCCGGAGCTTATGAAGCGACGGTTTTCAATGCTCAAGGGCGCGAACTGTACCGGTCAGAAGGTCCGGCAAGGCCAGGACTAAATGAGGATTTAGCGGGTGCGCTTGTGCTTGCTAAAGTGGCCTCTGAAGGTGCATTTAGCCCCACTGCTGAAGCAAAAGCACGCGCTGGGCTTTCTCCACACAAGACACAAAACGCTGCACAGAAAGCCTCTCAGAGTCTTACTCCAACCTCTTCTGAGGTGAGAGCACAAGTCAAAGCTGCGGCGGCAAAGAAAAGCGTGCGCGCATCTCAGAGATCGCCAAAACAAGCGCATATCCGGACCCCTCGTCCGCGCAGGGGGTAGATCTTTATGACTCAGTCTGCGCGAAAGGTCGCTCTCAAAGGCTTAACAACTGTTCTGATTTCTGTCTTCTGTGGATATGCCGGCAATATCTTTATCCAGTACATAACGGCGCCTGCAGGCGCGCGGGACACAGATATTTTGGCAGAAATCAAAGCCGCCCATCCTCCTATTGGCTTTTCTATAGAATCAAAAGCTCTGTACTTCACAGGCCTTTTCTTTGTCTTTGCGCTTTTTCTTTTAATCGTACTTCCTTGGAGACGTCAGAAACATCCGGATGTTCACGGATCCGCTCATTTTGCCACGGCTCCCAGCCTTATGAGATATGCACACGTTAAGGAGTTTTCCACATATGAAGGCAAAAGACTTCCGTGGCCAAAGCCTGAGTGGTGTGAGTGCATCGAAGACGATAACTTTTTGGTAGCCGATGGTGTGGAGCTTGGCATTACCGATAATCCTCATTTCAAGCTCCGCATTCCCAATCGTCACGCCTACAGCGTTGCCGGCTCTGGTTCCGGCAAAACATATTCAATCATTTGGCCTAACGTTATGCAGCTCAATGGCGACTATGTGATTTTGGATCCAAAGGCTGAAAACTTCTCCGTTCTTGCGCCGTTTCTTTTGCGTGCCGGCTACAAAATCTCCTATCTTGATCTTCGTGGTGGCGTAACGATGCCATATTCGATGTGCTACAACCCGATGCACTATGTAAGCGGCATGACAGACATTTCACAGCTTGCTGAGATGTTTATCGAAAATACGACAAGTCCTGATGCCCGCTCTTCTGAGCCATTCTTCAGAAACATGGAGAAGATTGTCTATACCTGTCTTTTGGGGTATTTCTACTTTTTCTTTGCAAAAAACGGACATGAAGAGGACTGTACGCTTCCAGAAATCCTGGACTACTTATCGCTTGTTAAAAAACAAGACAACGGTATTGCTGCTCTTGATCTAGTGTTTTTTGGAACTCTTGTGGAAGATGGCTTTATGGGTTTTCGTGAGTGGCTTACCGAAAAGGTCTGCGACGGTAATGCGGACGCCGCACGTAAGCGTCCTGAGTGGGCCATTATTACGAATTATGAAGGTTTCATCTCTTCAAGCGATTCCCCTGAGACGCGTGCCTCAATCGTGTCTTCGTGCTATGCACGTCTTCAAGACCTCGCCAATGCCGATGTTGCCCGTGTGCTCTCAAGAGATGAACTCGGACTCGATAAGATGGGAGATGCCGGAGAAAAGCGTGCACTTTTCTTAATCGTGCCGGATGCGGGAAACCAGACGTTCTCTTTCTTGTCTGCAATGGTGTTGCATCAGCTGTTCCATACGAACATGACAAAAGCTGACAACTCTTCTGAGCGCCACCTTGCAAAACCCATCATGTGCTATTTGGACGAACTTGCAAACGTTGGCAAAATCCCTAATCTTCCGGAACTTGCCTCAACGCTTCGTAGTCGTTGGATTAACTTGTGTCTGATCTCACAGAACTTCGGTCAATTTGAAAAGCTCTATGGGGACAAAGACGCAAAAACCTTGTATGAAAACTGTGCCATTACGCTCATGTATGGCGGTATTGGTCCTGAAACTGCAGAGAAAATCTCTAAGGAAATCGGAGACAAGACGGTCTGGAACACTGAGGTTTCCGTCGGTCATGGTGCCTCTGGTCACTCTTCAAACGTCTCTGAGCATGCGTACCGTGTTCCTGTAATCTCCGCCTCCGAGCTTACTAACGAAAACTTCCCCGTCACGGACTGTCTCACACACTACCGCGGAACGAGCTGGTATCGCGGTATTAAAAACGATCCTAAAAAACACCGGCGGTGGTTGAAACTCCAAGAAGCTCTGGCAGAATTTGACAGCCAAATACAGCAAGGAGGCTATACCTCTCCGGTGGAAGCTTGGCATCATCTCTACAACAAATCAAAAGGTGACAACCCTCAAGTTCAACTTGAGGATGAATGCAAACAAGAAATGGAACTTGTACCTATGAGTGCAGAGTACACAGTCGCGAGGAGCGAGTAAGGAGCTACGTATGGAAATTGTCCGCCGTATTTTTACCTTTGTTATGGCAATGCTGGGATTTGGTGGAGGAATCTTAGTGGTGTTCTCTACTATCCAGGCAGTCAATGATCGGCGTGCATCACACCCAGTTGATGACAAAGCGTTCTGGGGAATCATTTTGGGTCTGATTTTGATCGGTCTTTCCGTCTCCAGTTTTGTGACTGATCTTGTAAGCCAGATCCCTCAGTTCTAAGGACAGCTTGTTATGACACAGACCTCATTGGCAACAAAACTCGCAGAATGGAGGGATAAAGGCGGCCTTGAGCGTTTGGACCTAGCTACAAAGCCTGGTAAATTTGCCAAGGTAACCTCTGTTCTTTGTATATTTTTGCTTATCATTGCAACAACGCTTGCGATGATCCGTCCGGCTGAAGCCGCAAACGCAATCGACGCTGACTCATACTCAGGTAAGGTCCATTGGGTTCTTAAAAAGCGGGATATTCATTCAGACGGTACGCAAACTTGTTGGTGGCAATTAGTAGATGCTGATGGAAATCCAGTTGATTCTATTAGTAAGAGTGGTACAAAAATTGATTTCGGCAATGAGGTACCACGCGGTCAAAGTGGAGGTATTTGGGCAACAACATCCGGCGTAGATGCAATGGAATCTACCAACAGAGATGCCTACTACCGTGACAGACCTTCTTCATGGCCAAAGGGAGCCAATCAAGGTCCCTCTATTCCTACACATATTTTTGATCCTGATGCAGCGGAAGTGCCTCAAGACATCTCCAAGCTCGGTGGTTCATATAACGATGATCCACATAACAACTCTAACCAGGGCACTGACTCTGGTATTACTGAGCGAGACATTAACGATGGTCTCAATAAAAGTGCTAAGGTCGGTGACAATGACTGGATTCGTGGCTATGCAACCGGCGAGACCGACGGAGAAGGCAACGTTGTTGGAGAAGGTTTTGCTGACGGCAACGCAAAAAAGCCTGACTTCAACATCACGGACTTCTGGGGATCAGTCGTTAAGTGCCTCATTCGCTTTATCTACACGACCTTTATTGCGCCACTCATTCTTTGGGTGACCAAGGTTATCGGATGGCTTCTTTCTGTTATCGACCCTAAAGCCCTCTTTGTAGCAGATTTTCAATACGGAGCTTATGCTAACTTCTATGACATGGGGCGCATTGTCTCTTCTGCTATAGCAGGTCCTTATGCCGCACTCATTCTAGGGATATCAATCGTTGCCGGAGTTGCTCGCATTGCCTCTACGCGTCGTCATGAAGATCCTTTGCAAAACCTCATGACCTATCTTCTTACCGTAGCCATTGCCTACACGCTCGTGACAAATGCCTATGTGCTTTTCCGCGGTGCTTATGAGCTTGCCAATATGCTCACAGGCTTTGCGACAACAGAACTCACTCGTTTGGGACATCAGGCAACAGGAGTAGGTCTTAGTAACACAATCGTTTCAATGATGACAAAACGCGTGGCTGAGCTTACTTATGCAAACTTCGGAGCTTCGTTTTTATGGATTATCATGATCTTCTGGATGCTTATGACGGCGCTGAAGTATGTCATTCATGTGTTTGTAATCGCATTCTCGCGCATGGTGGAACTTTACCTTTACGCTGCGTTTAGCCCTGTTCCACTTTCCTTCTTTGCCATGCGCTCAACGCGCCATATGGGCATCAAATACATTCAACGTTTCGGGTCCGTCGCGATTCTTTCGGTGATCATTGTCGTCACACTTGCCATGACACCGGCAATCACAAGTATTGCCTCTACGATCATCTCTCAGACGGTAGAGGGACAAGGTGATCCTGTCACCGCAGTTGCGGCAGCAGCAGCTCCTATCGTGATCTCAATCTCACTTGCATCAACCATCATTGACAAATCCGAGGGTGTTTCTAAAGCCCTCTTCGGACTTGTTTAGGAAGGAGTGACTCATGGAACGCGATCTCATCAGTGATCCTTCAAAGTTCTCATCTAAAACAGTTGGAGGCTATCTCACCACACGCTCATTTGTGGCACTTCTTTTTGGTGGAGTATGTATCGTACCTGTTGTTGTACTGACCATTAGAGGGGTTATCGAGCCTGAGATTGCCTCATTCTTAGCGCTTTTAATCTCTCTGCCTTTTGGCTTTATGGGAGCCTTCAAACTCCATGGAATGTTCCCAGAGAAACTCCTTCCTATCATGAGCAAGGAATACAAGTCTCCGCGTGAGATGACATGGCAAAACCCAATCGTTATTGAACCTGTCAAAAAGGCAAAAAAGCTTTCTCGTCAAGAGAAAAAGCTGGCAAAGCAAGAACGTATAGAGGCATCCGGCTATGATGCACTTTTAGCTTCACAGTTTGAAAACACAGACCAAGAATAAGGACATATCATGTTTGGAAAAAAGAAAAGCAAAAAACCTGAGATTACCTCTCCCGAGCTTTCCGCCCTTGAAGACGAGATTCAGGTACTTCAAAAGAATCTTGAGAAAGCTAAAGCTGCAGAAGACTTTACCCAAGCGGCTGATCTTAAGGCTCAGCTTGAAACCAAACAAGTTGAGCGAGATGCGCTGCGCGCAAAGCTTGAGCAAGAAGCCCGCGAGATCCCAACTTCAGATGAGCTGAACCAAGCTGCACAAGAAGTAGCGAAAGCCACCCGTAAGCGCGATCGCAAGGGTAAGCGTGCGAATAAAAAGGCGCCTAAAGATACGCTCTTTTCTCCGTATGCAACCAGGCGCGCCGTACCCTTCTCTGCGCTATATCCTGATGGCATCATGAAGCTTGATGATGCGGACGTGGATAATCGCTATTCGTCCTTCTATAAATTTGATGATGTCGGTTGGACAACAATACAGGAGGCGGAGCGAGAAGAAACAGCGGCAATTTGGGGTGAGTTTCTCGATAGCCTCAGTTCCGCTTCTGCTATGCAGATCTGGATTCATACCTATCCAATCACAGATGAGCAGCTTTCAAAGAGTTTTATTACGGAAGATACACAGGCGGAGAAACAAGAACTTGCGTTAGAACTTCAACGCTATGTTTCTTCTCGCGTGTCTTCTGATGAGCGTCCTATGCAGTCTACAAGAGGACTTGTTTTTACCGTCCTTGCAAACTCTCATTCTGAGGCCAAACAGAAGCTCGCTGCTATTCATGCAACAGCGAAAAACTCATTTTCCCTGCTTGACTCCGATTCAGAGCCGGCTACAGGTGTTGAGCGAATCCGCCTTATTCGCTCAATGACACGTTCCAACCAGCCGGCTCGCCTGGTTAATCCCTATACAGAACTGAAAGGAACCCCTCTTCTTAGTGTTCGCGATCTTTGTGCACCTTCTAAGATCCAGCGGCCTTATGGTTCTTCAGATCTCATAGTATCTGGAAAGTATGTACGTACCTACCTGGTTATCCGCTACGCTCCGACGGTTCGCGATAGCTTTATTACCGATATTACAACGCTGCCTTTTGAGACGATCATCTCTCAGCATGTCCATCCCTGGGATACGGCGCGTGCGAATCGTTTTGCTGCAGCACACGTCTCAGATACCTCAACCGAGGCCACGAAGTACAAAAAGGACCGCTCACAGCCTGAGCGCGGTTATTTCGTTGATGATGACAACTTGCCCCCCGACATCAAAACAAGCGTAGCTGAAGCCGAGGACTTCAAGTACAAAGTATCTAACGACAAGCAGCATCTTTTTTCAGTGACTACTACCGTTAGCGTTATGGCGGATACGCAAGAGGAACTTGACCAGGCAGGACAGCGCCTTGAATCTGTCTTTGATGCTCATCTTTTCGAGGAGATCGAACACTGGGATTGCCTGCGTGAACAGTCATTCACAAGTGCGCTTCCTTTAGGTTCTCGTGAGCTTCCGAGCGAATATGACTACGCCATGCTGACAGAGGCCTTAGAAGTCTACGCCCCCTTCTCATCGGTTCGTATGAATGACGAGAAGGGTGCGCTTCTCGGCTTTGACGCTGATACTTCAGCACCTATTCTCTACGATCAATCTCTTCGTGAGGATACCAACTCTTTTGTGCTTGGCATGCCAGGAAAAGGCAAGAGTTTTCTTACCAAAATCTTGACCATACAGCGCTACCTGCGTGAGCCGGATGCCGATATCATCATCATTGACCCTGAAGCCGAAAATATGGCTATGGTGCGTGAACTTGGCGGAGAGGTTATTGACCTTTCTGAGGCATCGGAAAACCACATTAACCTTATGGAAATGAATGAGTTTTACGGCGCTGCCTCTCCTGACAAGTCCGGAAACCCAATGCCAGGAAAAGTTGGCTTCATTTTGGCTGCCGTTGAGGCAATGGCATCGAGTTTGACCGCTTCCCAAAAGTCCATTCTCGATACAGCTTGCATGAATATCTATGCAGACTTTCTTGAGAGTAAAGATAAAGATGACCTACCGACACTTGATAAACTCTATGAGTACCTCCTTAATGTCAAAGGCTCCCCAGAAGAGGATGCTCGCGCTTTGGCGGTCACGCTTCAGCGCTACGTTACCGGATCTTTTTCGGTCTTTAATCATAAAACGAACGTTGACCTTAACAATCGCCTTATTGACTTTGTGGTTACGGATCTCTCGGATGATCTAAAGCCTTTGGCAATCATGGTGCTTTTGGATTTTGTATGGTCAAAAGTTACAGAGAATCGTCGCCTGGGACGTCGTACATATCTGGTCGTTGATGAGACACAGCTTTTGCTTGAAGTTCCCATTATGGCCAAGTGGTTGGATCGCTTCTTTACCCGTGGCCGTAAATGGAACTTCTACATCACCTGTATCACACAGAACATCCAACGTATGATCGACAATGAAAGTACGCTCTACATGCTGCAAAACACTCCATTTGTCGTACTTACCGGACAAACAAATGAATCTGCGGCCGTACTTGCGCAAATCTATGGTCTTTCTAAGATTCAACAACGTACTCTTTCTCATGCAGATCCAGGAGAAGGACTTTATCTCTTTAGAAACAAAGTCATTCACTATGACTTTACTTTGGATGAGCGAGTAGTTCCTGAGCTGTATCGTATCATCACGACAAAGCCTGAAGATATTCAAGGAACAGCTTCTGTAGCAGCGAAGGATAAGGACATCTCAAAACCTTTTTATCCAACGTATAGTCCTTATGTCGATGATATGACAGAAGAGGGCGTTAGCGCTCCTGTAGCCGTTGTACCAGACGATGAAAACGTTACAGAGACACTCACAGAGACAGCAGAAAATAAGGGCAATCTTCCTACTTCTCCGTATAAGAAAAGCTTTTCATCAGAAGACTCGTCTCAAGTAGAAGAGAACACTGCTTTTCCAACAATTCCCTATGACTCTGTTTCTGATTCAGAGATCGTTGCAGAGGCAAATACAGCACCTACAGAGAATACTTCACTTCTTGAATTGCTCAAAGAAGGCATTCTGATCACAGAAGAAGATCTGGCTGATCTTGCAACAAAAAATGAAGAGCGCGCACGCGAAAGAAAGGAAGTTGTACCAAATTGGATTGACACTCCTGCTGATAAGGATGAGAAGGACAACTAATGATCAGAGCTTACTCATCAAAGCGTGAGGAGCTTCTTCGTCCTTCTGTGTCGCCTAAGGCACGTGCAGGCGGCGATTTCGCTTCTCGCCGCCAAGCACGTGCTTCAAGGATCCTTAGTACAAAACCGCACGCTACTCTAAGTGAGACAAGTGAAATTCTTCCCTCGCTTACACGTGGAGTAGACAAAGCTAAGTCCCCTTCCCCTCTTGAGCGCGCCAGTAAGCGCTCACTCAAGAAGCGCGGTAGCGTTGGGTATATGCGTGCACTTCGGGCATCCAAGCACCATGTTGTGAGCGCTGCCGTTACGTCTTCATCGGCTGTTACATCTTCAGTACCATTTGATCTCGACGAAAGACAGGATGCTGAAAGCACAGCAGATGACTTTGTCGAGCGCACGTCTGCTCGCGTTAAGCGCGGCGTTTCAACAGGTGGTCGTCATGCTCGTCAGCATGTCACTGACAGTGTTGTGAAGCTATGGAAACGCCGTCGTACCAAGGCACGTCAAAGACGTGCTGTAAGGCGTTTTGCGACAAGAAATGCTGCTCGTGCTGCTAAAGGTACAAAAGTTGCTATAAGGACTGCTACAAACGCTTTTAGACGCTCAGTTCAGATCGTAACGATTGCGGTTAAGGCTATTATTTCAGCTGTAGCAGCGGCTATTTCAACAGTCATTACCTCTCCTATAGCATTCCTAGCAACTGCAAGCCTTATTGTGCTTGTGTGTATTTTCGTTCCAACATGCTCTGCTTTTACATCTATCCTTAATCAAGGCTCAACTCAAGGCTCTGGACAAGCCCAGGCGTTTGCGAGAATTGTTCATCAAGAGTATGAAGGCGGTATGGCAAATGATGGTGAAAAGTACCAAAACGAGATGGGTATTCATGGCGATTGGTGCTTAATCTTTGTTTCCTGGTGTGCAAAGAAAGCAGGACTGATGGAAGTAGGGATATTTCCTTCCAATACCTATAACGTGCAAGTCCTTCTTCAGTGGTATAGAGATCATCCGGATGCCGGTACCATCAATGATTCATGGAGCTATGATCCGAAAGTTGGAGATTTAGTGCTCTACGATAATACCGGATCGAATCCAGGACCAAATCACATTGGCGTTATCGTTCAGGTTGGTCAAAATGAGGCAGGACGTAAGTTTTGGGTAGCAGATCACGGAAACCCGAGGCAAGAAAAGACCGTCACGGCAGATGCAACAGGCTCATATGAAGCGGATGCCAATGCGCACTCAGCAGGTGGCTATCAACACATCTGGTATATAACGCCTAAATGGAAAGGTGGATCTAATGCCGGAACGATTCAGATCCCAGAGCCATATGGTGCCGGAGGCTATTCCATTACTCCATACGACTCGTTTTATCCCATTTGGGCAAGGTCTTCACGTCAAAGAGTCGTTGCTGATATGTGGGCTAATGCTGGCATGCCTTGGAATGACCACATCGCCGTTCTTAATGGTCGTTATCTCATAGCGTGTACAACTACCTTCGGTCAGGTTGGAGACATGGTTGACTTCTACCTAGATGATGGAACTGTTATTCCCGCAATCATCGCAGATGCTAAAAACCCCAATGATCCAGGATGTAATGAGTGGGGTCACTCAAATGGTCAGAACGTTCTAGAATTTGAAGTAGAAAACGCTCATTACCGTGCAAACGGCAATCCTGGTACCAGTGCATGGAAGAGTGAGTGGAAAGGTAGAAGAGTTACTTCTGCTACAAACATAGGCAGTATCCTTTAGGAGGGATAAAGATGGGAAACAACGAACTAAAGCCTGCAGGTCGTGCCTGGTATCAAAATAGAGTACTCCTCATAAGCGCTGCCTTTGTTGGTATCGTGCTTTTGAACGTTTGCCTTTGGTACTTCTTCTCAGGACCAGGGTCGGCTACAAACAAACCGAATGAAACGCAACAGACACAAGAAAAGCAAGAAAATGATCCCTATACGCTTCCTGATGGTCGTCATACCAACGCTGAAGGCGTGCCATATGATGAAACAAAGGAAGAAAGACGTGCACGCTATATGAAGAAGTATCTCGTTCCAGTTGACCATATTAGTGGTATGAAGAACATTTCCAATTACTCAGCCTATGACCAAGAAACGATACGTATGTATATTGGTCTCTATTTGGAAATCAACGGATACAACCCAAAAGAAGATACTGTTACTATTTCACCAAAGTCTGGGGGCACTAGTTCAGTTGGCGCCCACCAAAATGTTGTCTACCTGACAGTAGACAAAGACGGTACTAAGGTTATCGGATGGCCTATATCAACTGATAACGAGAGGTGGATGTTTAAGAACTATACCGAAGATGATGAGCGCCACGAAAGAAACGGTGACGTATATATTGAAGATGTCCGCAAAGAAGAACTTGTTGATATTACCGATGTTGAGGGTATGGCTAAAAAACTTCCGCGTGGCTTTGCGGAAGGAGTCCATGACGCGTTCGTGAGAAATGTTGGCGATGATACAGCCAAGGTAAACGTTCTTACGGCGGTCTATACCGACTCAACCGGTACCTTTGAAGTCACTGCCTATGACAAAGATGGTAATATCACCGGAAACTACATCGTGACCTGGCACAATAGTCACGGCGAGAATGACTGGAACTTCGCAAAGGTAACTAAGTTCCGCTCATGAGTAGTAGTAGTTCTTACATACAAGAACTTTCCTCCTTATCAAGAAGGTTGTCTCAAGCGTCGAGGGCAAGAGGGTTTACGACGCTTCAGGAGGCTGCTGACGCTATTGGTATTACGCGCACCGCCTGGTCCTTTTATCTCACAGGAGCGCGTTCTCCTTCAGCAGTCTCCCTCATTAAGATCTCAAAAACTCTTAATGTTTCGGTTGACTGGCTTTTAGGAATTGATGATGAGAGAGGAGGACAACGATGAGCAACAACGCAGCTGAACGGATTCGTCAGTTAACTGCAGAGGCGATAGATGAGCTTCAAAGCTATATCTCCGATCAAAAGGGCTTTGAAAACGTAGCCCTTTCCCTTGCTTATGATCCTCTCTCTCCGCTCCCTGGTCGCGCCTCATGGAAGAAAAACAGCACAGATATACTTCCGATCATTGAGCCTACACAAAAAGCAAAGCTTACAAAGTTAGCGGACACTATCGCAGAAGTGCATTCTATCGAAAACCTTCCCCCGCTTCTTGATTGGATTATCTGCATCCGTTACGGGCTTTTCTCTATAGATGATCTTCCTTTTCCTAAGCAAGAAAACACCATCGATCCTAAACAACGTATGCGCACACTTTCAACGACTCAAAAGATGCTTGTTCATATTGTTGAGTCGTTTGAGGGTTCTACTTCCAAGACTTCCGGAGAAAATGTACGGAGAGCCTCACAGAGAAAAGAGAATAGGCAATCACATGAGGTCGAGCAGAAAGACTTCCGGAACATAAGAGCCAGACTACCTAAAGTACAAGAAGAGCGCCAGGAACAAAAAACGGAGGATAAAGAACATCAAATTAAAAAGGAGGAGCATAAAAAGCTCATAGAAGCTTACGCTCCTCCAACCTCGACCGATCTCATTAAAGATGTTCTTTCTGCAGCCTCTAAAAAGCAAGCAAAAAATCCCTTTGATTTTCTTTCAGGAAAGTAACAACTGTTTCGCCATAAGCTAAGAGTAAGCGCACCTGGTAGTATTAAGAATACAAGGTGCGCTTCCTACTATAACGCCCTGGTTACACAGACCCAAATACTCACATTCAGGCTGTTTGCAGAGCGCACATGTCCACTCTTTTTGGAGGTATGTTATGGCGCTCGACAATCAAGCACATATTTGTATCGGTCAGCCGGATGGAGATTGGGAGTGGATCACACTTCCTATGGATCCAGATGAATTGAATGAGACTATTTCAAGACTTTCTGATAACGGCCAACATGATCTGATAATTGAGGATTTTCATAACGCAGGTATTATCTATACATGCAACCTTTCCAGCGCTCTTAATTGGGCCGATCCTTCCCAAATAGTTGATTTGAACAACCTCTGTGTTCTTGCGGAAGGTTGTGAGTACGAAGCCGCTATTGAAGCTATTGTGGAACATAACTCTTTCAAAGATATTCTTGAAGCAACAAATGCTGTTTTACAGGCAGATGAGATTCCTTTCTATGAATTTACTGCTGATGGTTCTCTCTATGATTCTTCAAGAGAAAGTAAGTTTGGCTATACACTTGCTGAAGAATCAGGTCTTATTGATCCTCATCCAAAGCCAGGTAGTCTCGAAGAAACCATTCGATGCTATTTTGATTATGCACAATATGGAAGAGACTACTCACATGATGTAGTTCTTACTGACAAGGGCTTTATGGAACTCCAACCTCTTCCGAATCTATCTTTATATAGCCGGGAAGAGATTGCTCAGAAAGCTGATGCTATTCGTACTTCTTATCCAAACTATGAGCAGCTAAGTGAGATACTCGGTATCTCCCAAGAATCTCTTAAAAACTACTATCCAGGCTCCCAAAAGAAAGAAAACCTTAAAACTCTGATTTCTCTTGCCGACACTCTTCCTTATAACGAAAATCAAATTAAGGCAATCCTCTTCAACAGATCAGAGACGGTTCCTGATCCCGACTGGGTCTCGACGTGCATAGTCTTTTCTGGGATTGCTGGAACTGTACCAACCGAGGTAACCCATGGTGCCAAGTTTGATTCTGAAACGCTTAATAAGATGGCAAATATGACCACCCCTGAGATAAAAGCGGCCATAACATCGCTTTCTATTCACAACCAAACTCCATCGAGAAAGGACTAGGAGGTATTTACTATGGACGTTACCAAAGAAGGCAAATACTTTTCGAAAGAACATCCAGAAGATCTTATGCCACAAGAGATCCTAGAAAGGGTGCCTGAACTCTATGGTCAAGAAGACGTTGCTTTTGCGGAAAAAGAAGTATTTGCAGCCTATGTCATTCTCTTCCGCTCAGACTGGACCTGGTATCTCACTGAATATGATCCCAAGACCCATAATGCCTTCGGCCTTGTAGTGGGAGACTATCCCGAATGGGGATACTTTAATCTTGATGAGCTGAAACAACTGGGTGCTCAAAGACTCATTTTAGAGGATTTCCCCAAGACCTTTAGACAGCTTAAGGATACCGAGCTAGTTAATCAACTCTCTTCAGATGAGCTTGAGAGACTTTTCTCCGGTGCTCTTACGTATTCTGAGCAAGCTAGTAAACAAGATCACAAAGCATCTCATTCCCATACACACTAAACAGGAAAAGATCAGATCATGAGTGTTAACACAGAAGTTTCAGTGGCCGATTGGATACTTAATGGCGGTTTTTCTATTAGCGGCTATGACATTGCAGAGACCAACTGGGCTATTGAGCAAAAGCTAGAAATACAGCAAGAGCTAAAACGTCTCCGCTTATAGGACAACATTTCCCCTAAAGTAAATGCCCTCAGTACCGAGGGCATTTACTTTAACTGCACAAATGTTATATAAGGCTCTGAGAGCTGTTTTAAGCCATACCTTTTACTTGAATGAGTAATTAGTCATAAAAACTACGTTTCTTCACTATCGTCGTTTGTTATTTGTATCTTCTGCCCGTCTTTTTCGATAAAAACATTCCATCCGCACGCTTCAGCAAACGCTATAAAGGTCTTGAGCGTTGGAGAACTTTTTTGATGCAAGAGTGCGTTGACATACGTCGAGGACTTTCCCATCCAAAGAGAAAGCTTATATCTTGACATATGAGAATCCTCTGCGAGGAACTCTAAGATATCTTTTTCTTTCAAGGAAAATCTCTCCTTACCTATGTAATAACTATTATGTAGGTTCTGTATAATAGCTATTATATACCACGCCAACTATTAGACAATAACTATTATTGTTATACTTAGTATCAACATAAGCCTTCCAAACCAACTATCACTACACAGACAAGAAAGGTAAACAGGTAATGTCAGACAGTCAAAAAATACTTGAGCGAATCCGGAAGCTCTTAGCACTGAGTGAGCGCAATACGAACTCAGCTGAGGCAACCCAGGCGGTTCTTTTCGCTCAACGCCTTATCGTTCTTTATAACGTAGAGGATGCTGAGCTTAAAAAAGACTCTATTCAAGACGAAAACATTGTCTCGGTTAATTCTCAGATCATCTCTAACCCCCGTCTTTGGAGAGTGTATCTAAGGAACCTGGTTGCTGCTTCTTTTAGATGCAAATCCTGGGAGACGGTAGAAGAAACTTATAGCCCCTGTGGACAAAGAAAAACCCATAATCAAGCAACTTTCTATGGATATGAGCAAGATGCCCAGGCTGCTACCCTTGCTTTTGAATATCTCTATCGCACCGGTAATCGCCTGGCTAATGCAAAGATGAAGTCTTTGAGAAAAGAAAGAAGATCTACCAAAGGCGCCTACAACTCATATATTGCTGGGTATCTTTCCGGACTTACGCATGAGCTGGAAAAGCAATCAAAAGAACTCATGGTCATTCTTCCGCTTGCAGTAAAAGACAAGTTTGATGCAGAGATAGCTCCTGCTATTAAAACTGGATCTGCCAAGCAACTCTCATGTGATAGACGAAGACAAAGCCTTATCAATGAAGGGTATAGAGACGGAATCAAAACTGTTTGTGCGCGAAGGATTGAAAAGGAGTCACAATGAAGAAAGAAATAGAGTTTTATTATGAACTCGCCTAAACGTTCCATACCTGTAGTAATACTTGCCCTCAGCCTTATAGCTGTAGCTATAGGAGCTTGGATGACGATACCTGACTTCCTGGCTGCAAAAGCATATGAGGATCTCAGCGTTTCCGTAAGATCTAAAGCAGCCGTAAGTATAAACTCTGAACAAGGCGACGCTGCTCCTATTGACTGGGAACAAGCTCAAGAGAAAGTACCGAATGCTATTGCTTGGCTTATGATCGAAGGCACCAACATCGATCTTCCGGTAGCTCAGGCAACTGCAGAAGATCCTGAATACTGGCTTTCTCATGACATTATGGGTAATGCTTCTCAATCCGGCACTATCTTTTTGGATGAGCAATGCAAACCCTCAGATAAGATACTTCTTTTCTATGGCCATAAGATGAACAATCGCTCTATGTTCCATGATTTGGGAGAGGTCTTTATCCAAGACAACTTTAACAATCTCGGAACACTTACTTTAGATGCTTACAACCTTGGTATTACTCGCTTCACTCCCCTTGCTGCAGGTCGCATTGATGCGTATGACACAGATGTGAGGGCCTTGCCGCAAATGAGCGAAAGTGAGCGCTTGGAGTGGATAAAAAACTTCTGTGAAACCTCCGGTTCAAAAGCTTCAAATTGGTCAGAAATTGCTACCATACATAAAAGATATGCAATTTGTATTACCTGTTCAGGCTATGTACGGTATGGGCATGACGCAAGAACTGTTGTCGTATTTGTAGAAGATTAGGGTTTGTAGTTAAGGCTAGAGATTGGACAGAGCGTGCAGACAAAGCAAAGCGTATATGACAAGCACGGCAACTACCTTGGCGAGCTTTATATTGTACCTCCAAAAGCCGAAGAAATTGATTCTTCTTCTCAGCAGATGATTCCAAATGACACTTCTAAAAGAGAAGAGGTACGCCAGTTCATTACAGAGATCGAAGCCGAAGAAAAAGAAAAAGAAGACACTCAAAAAGCAATCAAAGGTCTTAAAACGCTTCTTATGATTCTCTTTGGCCTTTTTATTCTCTGGTCATTTTTAGATGGCACAATCCCAAACATTTTGAGATCCATTGGAGTGGCTCTTTTTTCAATCATTTTTGGCCTGTTTGCTCTTAAAGCATCGTTTCGTTCGTAAGGAGACCACATGAACACAGAACCTAAGAAAGGCATCGAAACAACAGACGCCGCACGTAAGGCTTACACCAAGCGCACCATTGCCGCCGGCATCGCTTCGGTTGCACTTGTCGCAGCCCTTGGTATTGGCGCGGCATACGCCCACGGAGGACTTAACCGCAAACCCAATCCTCCTGCAGGCGAATCTGCTGCAGTTCAAGCTAAAGAGGGGACGCAGGAGAAAATAGAACTTACGGCACAAGAGGTGGCAGACACAACAGCTGATTTGCACTTTGCCGGAGACGACGTCTCGGCTTCTTCTAACATAGCCGTTAGCATCAAAGATGGTCACGTTATGGTAACTGAGACCTCTGAAGACACTGCGGCAAACAACGTCTGGTATGCTCCCAGGCGCGCTGCTGCTATGGCTACACGTCTAAAGGACACTACCATAAAAGCCGATAGCGAAGAGAAGGCTACTGCTATCAAGGATGTCACTTGGGTTACCACGGACACATCCGGAAGCGTTCAGATTGCCGTTGTTGATACTCCTGACTCTAGCGCCGCACGTACCTCCGGAGAGCAGTCTCCCCTTCCAAAGGATCCAGAAACAAAGCAAGCGGACAACACTGAGACACAACCTGCTCCTACACAACAAAACGAGGAAGAGAAACAGCCAGAAGAAACGCAGGAAAACAAGTCTTCTGAGAGCGAATCTAAGCCTCAAGAAGAGACTTCCTCTACTTCTCGTGAGAAACCAAAGACAAGCGATGTGTTGAATGGATCCGATGGCTACACTATGAGCAAAGAGACTCATGACGCACTCCCTGAAGAAGAAAAAGACAAGGTTTCTGAAACTGCTGGAAAGACGGTCACAGATCCGAAAGGCAATGAAATCAAACCTGCAGAGCCGGCCCCGAAACCCGAAGAAGAGATAAAGCCCCAAGAGCCAACCAAACAAGCAGAAGACACGTCTTCTCCATCTACTCCGTCTAATGGCGGCAGCTCAAGCTCTTCTGGCAACTCTGGATCCGGATCAAGCTCTTCCTCTACTCAACGTGAGAAGCGTCCGGTATATCGTACTGAGACCCGCTATGTAGTAGATCAGCCTGCCTACACAAAGCAAGTTCCCGACGGAGAATATATTCAGTTCTCTGATGGCCATATTTGCTATTCTCGTGCTGAAGCAGCAGACTACCTTGACGAGCACGACGTCTCTTACTCCGTAAAAACCAAGTACAAGACCGTAGAAGTACCTGAGCAAGGTCATACTGAAGAGTACCAGGTTTTTGATCACTGGGAGTAAAGTCTGCCTTATTAAGACACATTCTATGGATTGTGGAGAAGCCTCTTGTTTTTCGAAACAAGAGGCTTTTTCTTTGTCAAAGTTAAAATCTTAAATATAATGTAGCCACTATCCTTTTTATGCCCTCTTCCACACGACAGGGGCTACACAGACCAAAGGAGGCTGTATATGAGATACTCTCGTACTATGTCGTGTAATTCTTCTCCTGTCCACAAGCTGAAGGTATTTTTCATTGCACTGATCTTTGCCGTAAGCCAAGTCTTTGGGCTTGTAGGTGCTGCGGCTCCTACAGTAGCCCTTGCTGAAGGTGCAACCAAAGACTCCATCAGCTCGGTTGAAACGCAACCGGGAGACAAGAATTACAATGTTTGGCGAAACTCTACAGGTGAGATTATGTTCTGTGGTGACGAAGCCAATCACAGCGTGGCCAAGGCTGGAGACACCGGCACTATTGTAGATCCAGCTACGTTTAAGAACCTGAAGTATGACTCACGTGCTAAGTCTTACTCAACTCGCGAACTTCGTGCTATCTCCTACATTATGGCCAATGGCTATAGTGTTAAAGGCACCGTAGGCGGCCAGACCGGCTGGAATGCTGCTCGTGCAACCCAGCAGGCTATTTGGCATGTCCTTCGCCCGGGTCTTGTGCCTGAGTCTCCTGAAGGCCGGAAGCTCTACAACGATGCTATAGCCTATGCTGATTCAAGCTCTACTGAGTATGATGGTACACTCGGTCTTTTTGTACCGGACAACGGCGTTCAGGTACTCTTCTTTCTCAATCGCAGCGGCTCTTTGAAGCTCGTAAAAACCAGTGCAAACCCTGCCCTTACCGACGGAAATAACACCTGCTATGATCTTGCAGGCGCTGAGTATACGGTTTATTCTGACTCTGCAGCCACAACAGAGGTGGGTAAGATTACCCTTGACTCCAAGGGCGAAGGTACGCTAGATAACATCAAATCCGGTACTTACTATGTAAAAGAAACCAAAGCAGCTAAGGGATATGCACTGGACGAGGAGATCCATGAGGTCAAAATTGAGTCCGGAAAAACCGCTGAGCTTGCCGTAAAGGATGTTCCTCAAAACGATCCTGCACGTATGGCAGTCCAAAAGATCGATGCTGAGACCGGCAAAGCCTCTCCTCTTGGGGCCGGCACGCTTGCCGGAGCTGAGTTTACCGTTAAGTACTATAGTGGCATGTACAACTCTGAGTCAGAACTTCCCTCAGAGGCAACTCGTACTTGGGTGTTTAAGACAAACGATAAAGGTATCGCAAATATTCTTCGAGACGAATCTTTTGTCTCCGGAGATGAGCTTTATATGTCTGCCACAGGAGTTCCTACCATTCCTCTAGGGACAATTACTATTCAGGAGACCAAAGCTCCAAAGGGCTACACTATCTCCGATACTACCTTACACATCCAGCAGGTGACCTCTGACGGTAGCGTTGAGTCTGTCAATACTTTTGTTACTCCAAACGTCTCCGAGCAAGTCATCCGTGGCAACATCAAGTGGGTCAAGGCTATCGAGGAGACACAGGTACGTGTTCCTAACGCCCTCTTTAAGATCACCTCAAAGACGACCGGTGAGGCTCACTATGTCGTAACTGATGCCAACGGTAGTTTTGATTCTTCAGCACTGAAAGCGACCAATAACACCAACGCAAATGACAAGGCAGTAGACGCTGACGGTAAGGTTGATGAGACGAAGCTCGATTTCGAGGCTGGTGTATGGTTTGCCGGCGCTAAAGATGCAGAAGTAAAACCTAACGATGCTAAGGGTGCATTCCCATATGACACCTATGAGGTTGAGGAAATCATCACAAGTGCCACTGAAGGCACCAAGCCCGTCAAGTTCGATGTGACAGTTGCGCGTGATGGGGTCACTGTTGATATGGGCACGATTGATGATCAGCCAGACAAGCCTCTGATTCAGACTGAGTTTACCGACGTTGATGGAAACCATGAGGTTGAAGCTAACAAGGAAGTCAAGCTTAAGGACACAGTAAGCTACAACAACTTGACACCTGGCAAAGAGTACAGCCTAACCATGACGATCCATGTTAAGAACAAGGATGGCAAAGACGAAGGTGAGCTTAAGGACAAGGACGGAAAGCCTGTTACTACAACCGTTAAGTTCACACCAGAGAAGGCTGACGGTACAGTAGAGGTTCCCTACACCGTTGATACGACAGGACTTGAGGAAAAGTCCATTGTCGCCTTTGAGTCTCTGCAGAAGGATGGTAAAGAGATCGCTACACACGCTGACATCACAGACAGCGGTCAGACCATCCATGTGAAGAAGACTCCAACGCCACCAACAACACCCACAACCAAGACTTCAAAGAATGTTCCTAATACAGGACAGTCCCCTCTTGGTATGATCTTGACTGATGTTGGCTTGGTTGGAATTGTTGGTTCTGGTGCCTGGATATTTATCCGCCACCGCATGGCCACAAACCCTGTAGGTCGTCTGTAAGGGAGCCTACAAGAGCTGACTCGGAACACTGCCTAGACTTATCTAGGCAGTGTTTTTTTTGCAAAAACGTTGCATATATGCTACTATAAGTATAGATAATTCACGGCCGAAAGGATTGATTATGACAGTAGAAGAGCGCAAAGAACTTGTTATGGAAGCCATACATTCAACGGAGCTTGAAGGTCTTCATGTAACCCCCGTTTTTTATGAAATGGCCGAGCAATATATCAGTGGTAGTATCACAATACAGCAGTTCTCAAAAAAGCTTATTGCATATCATAAAGAAAAAGTTGCCGCAAAGAACTTTGTTGCATAGACATGAGTGAGTTTGTAGATCCTTGCATTGATCAGGAAACGGGCATTTTTATAAACTTGTTTGGTGCTCGAACCCAAGATCAGCTTGACGAAATTGAAGCAGACATTACTACAGTAACGACTCTTGAGTTTCTTCAGTCAAGTCCGCGCCTTACCCATTCCTTTGAGGATTTTATTGTGATACATAAAGCCATCTTCGGAGAAGTATATCCTTGGGCCGGACAAGTAAGAACATACAACCTTAGCAAAGGACAAACAGCCTTCTTGCCTTATGACCGATTTCCTGTGGCGATTCCTTATG
This sequence comes from uncultured Atopobium sp., assembly GCA_938045565.1. Taxonomy (GTDB): domain Bacteria; phylum Actinomycetota; class Coriobacteriia; order Coriobacteriales; family Atopobiaceae; genus Lancefieldella. The sequence continues at coordinate 8,809 of CALIAZ010000002.1, read as the reverse complement.
AGTTTACGCAAATGCAGAACATCAATTTTCTAAAGGGTTTTGAACGCACAGACTTCTGTCACAATCTTGCTGAACACTTCAATGAAATGAACTATATCCATCCCTTTCGAGAGGGAAATGGTAGAACTCAAAGAGTATTTTGGACTTTAATCGCTCGTGACGCAGGATATCGTATTAACTGGCTCTCAATCACTTCCGAGGAGCTAGGGGTTGCTTCAGAGTATGGAGCTATAAATGCCGATGCTTCAAAACTAGAAAGTCTTTTCTTGAAAGCTGTTGGCGACAAACTTGAGAGAACACCGACGTCGGCTCAAGTCATAAGTGACGTACTCTCGTCAATAGACCATAGGAAGCGTAATTCTCAAAATATTAGAAACAAAGGTCACCGTCATGGTAGATAATTCCCCTATTATTTATGCGCTTCGCGATGCACGCCTTGAGCATGGATACTCGGTTTATAAACTCTCTGAGATCACTGGTATGCCGCGTTCTACCATAAGTCGCATCGAGTCTGGACAAGTAGCACCTACGATAGCGTCTCTTGAAAAAATTGCCCAAGCGCTCGGAAAAGAACTCACAGTTACTCTTACGTAAAAAGGCTCTTTAGAGCCTTTTTTTCTATTTTGGAATCTCGTTTGGGTCAATAAGCCCGCATGTATTTGTTGCATGTTCGTCTCTCACAAGGACCATAACTCCATGTACCTGTATGGCCATAGCTCGCGCACATTCGTCTCCGGAGACGACGCACGTTCTTCTATGCCAAACTCTCATCTCGCTTTCTCGTTTACTATCCTCATCAGCGTCTACTATAGTTAGATCTTCTTCGTGGTGAGAGGTCTTGATGAACTCTTCTGCGTCATGTACGCTTGCAAACTCGGCAACCAGGCTTCCGGTGTCTTTCTCAATGACTAGAACACCTTTGTAATCCTTCTCATCTGGATTTTGCCATACGCACGACCTGGTCCAAAAGATGCCGTTATCCGGATCTGAATAGTCAATGGTGTTGTCATCCAAAACAAAGCCATTTGCCAAAGACATCTCCGGTGCCCCTATGGTGGTACATCCCGCCTTCCACCACACTACCAGCTCTTGTGAGTTCATTTCTTGTTGTCCCTTCTTTGTATATTGATCTTTTGGTCAGGCTTTACCGTAAACCCGAGTTTACGGACTTCGCGTTCCTGCTTTGCCGCTACTTTCATTGCCTCTATACGATTAGCTTCAGCATATGCGCGCTCAAGGGCTTCCGCTGCCGTACTTAACCTCTCACCACGCCAGGCATTAGCCCGTATAAGCTCGTCTGCACTCTTATAATGGCGCACCTTAGGCTTTGGAGGAGTAACACTGCTAAAGTCACGCTTGGGTCGCTTAAATCCGCCCTCATCGCCGCTATGCACTCTCTTTGAAAGCCGCTCTAACGTTTTTAGCCAACTATCCGCTCGCTCTTGAGCATATCCCGTTTGCCTTAGCTCATACTCTACTGAACGTAGAAGCTCTGAAGTGGACGCTCTATAGTTTCCTCCTCGTTTTTCAAGCATGACTCCGGCTGTATTTTCAAGCCTCGCTTGTACCGCACGCAGTCGCTCCCTGGTCGCTTTAATCTCATTTCGCTTCTTAGGACTTACAAAGATTGCTTTGTCAGCCTCTCGGGTAATATCTGTGAGCTTGGATGCCAGCATAACTTCGGTATGCGCATCGGTATCAAGTTGTTGTGCTTTTGTGAGTGCACGCTCTGCGTCTCTATAGCTCTGCGAGAGCCTCTCACTTGTACTTCTCGCTACCTTCAGTTGATAATCAAGAGTACGGACAGAATCAATACCGAATGTGGCACAGATATTTGCATCTCTGATCGTATCGGCTACATCATTTCCATATCTTCCGGCAACCCTGTATAGCCAGGTTTGTAGACTCTGGTCATGCCTGGGGTAAGAATCAAATACTGCTTGTTTCAATTCCGGATCTATCTCATGCAAAACCTCACGACCAAGGCTGAGCTTCTTGAAATCAAAGCCCATACGAGACGTGAGTGCCGCTTCAGTGTATTTGCCACCGAGCTTTGCTGCTCGTACTTTCTTATCATATCCATTGCTCTCCGGATGCCAAAACACAAGACCTCCGCCACGTCTCTCACGGGTGATCTTGATACCTTTTTTGTTGAGATCTTCTACAAACTCACCCCAAGTAGAACACCTTGTCATAGCCACATCAATATCTATTTTGATCTCATGCTTCCAGCTGCGTCCACCGCGTCGTAGAATGGCCTGTTCAGCTTTATCGGCGCGCACACGTTTGGACTCCCAACGCTCATTTCTTCTGTGCTCATAGACCGTTTCGGTCTTACTTAAACCGTGAGCTAAGGCTACCTGGTTCTTAAGGATTGATTTGTCATTCCATTCACTATCGCTATAGTGAATCTTTCTTCCGGTATCCGGATACACCGCATTGACCACAATATGAGCATGTGGAATATGTCCGGCATTATCATCATGTACTGCAGCCACCCACTGAGATCCTGGAAAAGCTAACTCTACCCACTCAGCAGCCATGTCCGCAATTTCTGTTGGCGAAGCTTTGTCTTCCGGATCCGGAGAAAACACAAAGTGGTAGTACTTGCGCCCGTCTTCCTTTTTATAGCCGGCACGGGTTTTAGCAAAATCCTTTGCCCATCCAAAAGGAGTTTCTGATCCGTTCCAGGACGTGAAAGCCCGCACTCTCGGCGCTTGAGCTTCATGGCCATACTCAAGATAGTTGGCAAGACTTCTATCATCAGAAAGCCCTTCTGCGAGGTATAGCTCAAGGCGAGTGGCCGAGCTTTTCGCGCCTCCCCTATTTCTAACTGGTTTTAAGATAATCCCCAAGGCTACCTACAATCTGCAAAAGCATCCGACACTTCACGGTATGCTTCTCCAAGCGATAGTTTTAGCCAGGCAAGATCAGCGAGAACTTTTCCAAAGTCAGCATCAAGTTCAACCTCTCCCATATGTGTCATTTCTTTCACAATGGCGTTTGAAGATCTTGAAATCTGATTCAGATTTGCTCCGTGGCGAGCAAGCTCAACTCTTAGCTCCGCAATTTCTTTTCTCGGCGGAAAGGTTCGCTTGATCTTCTTCGAGTCTTCTACACAGCAATGAAAAATGAACTCATGAAGACTCTTAGTTTGAGATGCTTCCTTGGCCACGATGAAACGCTCGTATTCATCAGCGGTCAATCTGAAGTGAACCTGGATAGTCCTTTTATCTTTGTCTGTATCGAGCACGGTGTTCACCTTCTAGTCTGTGCAGTCAAGCTCTATCAAGTGGAAGAGAGCTTTTTCTTTTCCTCAGAATGAGGCCAGGTATAAGGGCAGAGCCCTTGACTTTTGGTACTTGGTACCAAAAGGCGATGCTTGCGGTTTGCTTCGCAAACCCATATTAGCACAATCGCGCGTGAGCGCGATTGGCAATATTTTTGTTTGGAAAGACCGCATTCGGTCTTTCCATTCGGGCTACGCCCGAAGTCAAGGAAGGAGGAAAGTGATGTTTTTTGACCTGATTGAAGTGCAAGGTAACCTTTTCTTTTACAAAACCGCTTTTGTACGTTGCACAAACAGGTATGTCTACCTTGCGTTTTTCTGTATCGTTTCTACCAGTAATGAATTTATTAGGCAAGGATAGGGGTCTTACGACCCCTATGACCCCGTTTTACACAGTATGCGAATATCTATATAAATATATGTATTTCACTATATATAAATATTTGAATATAGGTTTAACCTTGCTTTTTACGTTCGCATACTGTGTGAATGGAGGGGTTGCTATGTTCTTTAGCAACCCAAGCTAAAATGTGAGTTTTCAACGGCGATTGTAAGTGATTGAAGCTCGTTCTTAGCTCAATCACTTACCGAGCTGTTGTAAACTCACACAACCTTTTCGCCTGCCGGCGGTATGGGTAGCCCCATGCCGGCAGGCGGGCGCAAGCGCGAAGGCGTAAGGGGAAGGCTGCCGAGCGCTTGCGCCGGACCTCAAAAAAATGGACGGTGAGAAAATCACCGTCCACAAAACCTACATAATAGTTATTACTTAATCTCTACTCACATCAGCTGCGCCTATGAGGTGACGTAGACCTACCGTCATATTATCATCAAACATATTGATTGAGATGACGTCAAATCTTGCGTTATCCACATAAGGATGAGTGAGCATATAAAGATCTAAGGCCTTTTTGAAGTCGGCAATCATCTCAGGTGTAATGTCTAGAGGTGGAAATTCATTTGACGTTTTAGAGACGCGTTGTGCTGAGATACTAATAAGAACTGCCGTATCTTTATCCATAGCTACAACGTCAAATACACGTCCAGAACAATCAAACTTAAGTTCGTAACCCCTTCTCTCAAGATGAGTGCATGCAACCAAGATTCCCTTTTCGTGCAACTGTTCATCTGACATTTTCGAAATCGGAATATCACCCTCCTCTACTTCATTCTTTTCTGCAAGGTTGGCCTTACTTTGAGTTTTTGCGGACATAGTTACTCCTTACAGTCGCGGAGATACCCTTTGTATCCCTCGTCCATAGCGTTAACGAGTTCTGAGCATTTGCCCCAAAGCGTTCTTGCGGCTGGGTGGCTTTGGGGCAAATGCCAGAACGTCCGCATGAAGGGGTCATAGCGGCGTTATGCTTATGGACGAGGGATACGAGAAATTGGTAAAGCACGAGGTAAATAGCATATAATTTATACGTTTATACGAATATTTATATACTTATACAAAAAGCGAGGTGTTTTCAACGCCGTTCTTTGGTGTTGTAAACCCGAGCGCAAAACCAGAGTTTTCAATGACGAAGGCAAAAAGGTTGAGTCCCACCTCAAACTCAACCGTTGCCGAAGTTGTTGGAAACTCTGGTTTTAGATCCTAAGTTTTCAATAGTCGTGCGCGAAGAGCCATACCACAAGCTCGTAGCGCACGGTTCACTGTTGGAAACTTAGGATCTTATCTAACTTCATTTGAAATATTGTTTGAACTCAAAAAGCGAGCTTTTAACACTATTCTCAATGTTAAAAGCTCGCTCAAGTGGTACGGGATATTCTAAGTTTTGACCCCTTTACTGTTAACTTTTTGATTGGTCTTTCATGTCATTGATAAGTCCCAAACATGTGACTTCTTATGGCAGCTTCAGCGATTGAGGACTTTGAGTCATATGGCAGAAAGTGTTCTTTACTCTGTGCAATAAAAGCATTCATCATAGTAATTACGCTTTCCGGTAGCCGGTAACTTCTCCTTTTCAAAAAACCTTTGTTTTCTTTAATGGCAACCAGATACTCATCTTCATATTTCAACGTATTCTTCATGAGATCTATAATCCAGCCACTTAAAATATCTCCCCTTGAAAGGAAGGCTCCATCTTTTGCAAGATGTTCATATGCTGCTCTTTCAAGACAGGCAACTGCATCAGGCGTGAGTGTAATTGCCACGGTTCTTGTCGCTTCTTTTTGTGTGTATTCAATATCAGGACGTCTTAACTCCGGAGCATTTGAAAAGAAGGGAGTAGAGGTTATTTCTGTCTGATTACGTGGATGCCCTGCAGCTGCTTTCATGATATCGGCCATAGAAGGCTTACTAAAATCTGGCATGATTACCTCGACTCATATCCTTCATTAATCCAACTGATCACATCATCTACAAACCACGAATACCTAAGAATCCCACCATGCAAAACAGTACTAACTTCAAAGATACTTTTTCCCTCATCCTGAGCGCGTTGGATGTCAGATTGTAAACTGATTGGTTTTCCAAGCAGCTTAATATTTCGTTCTTTACAAACTGCTTTGATTTTCTCTGCACTTTTGTTATGCAAAGAAACTATCGTTCGGTACATCGTAATTGCGACACCGATATTCTCACCAACGCTATTACGGTTAAGATCTACAAGACCTTCGATAAAACCAAGGCTTTGATCCAGCGCTTCAAGGCCATACTTGTCCGGAGTCGTAGGTAAGATAATGTGAGTTGCCGCTACAAGTGCTTGTGCAGTAATTGGATCCAGTCCTGGATGTGTATCGATGATACAAACATCCCAACGACCGTTTTCAGTACCATCATTACGCGCTCGTTCGATAGCATCAGCGAGAAGGTATGAGTCAATCTCGCGTTCACCTCTTCCCCATAAAGCAAGATCCGGAAATGCCGGTACGAGTGCCTGTCCCGCCTCGTCTGCCTTTACATGTCCGCCTTCGATGAAATCTTCAATCGAAGCGGTTCCTGGAACGAGAAGACGGCTCTGAGCCTCTGAGAAGTTGCCTTGAGGATCACAGTCAATCGCAAGTACGCGAGCACCTTTGAGACGAAATCCATCAGCTAAAGCACTTGCTGTAGTTGTTTTGCCAACCCCGCCTTTTTGATTAGCAAGAACAATAATAGGAATTTCACGCATAACTGCCTTCTTTCTGGTCTGTGTTTTTTGATAGATCCGACTTAGTTATTTTTGAACCACTGGAGATCATCAGCAGTAACTTCAAGAATACTTCGCATATCTCCAGTTTCTGTTTCCCACCGACGCATATGAAGTTTGCCGGAAACGATTACTGCAGTTCCTTTTCGGACGCCTTTTTCTGAGCATGCCGCTTCAGCGCGTTTACCCCACACGACTACGTTCACAAACGTTGGTTCATCATCAATCCAGATACCAGACTCCTTGTCTTTATGACCTTCGGAAACGGCCAACGAAAGTGTTGTTACCGGATGTCCGCTGTCTGTTGCTCTGAGTTCCGGATCGCGAGTAAGATTACCGGAAATGTTGACGCTGTTCATAAAGACTCCCATCTACAGAGAAACCTCTGTGGTATGCGAGCACAGTTTTTGAGAAGAGTACCTTTATCTTGGCTGTGCTCTAACGTCGTGACTAGTGGAAGTGACGTTAATAGTTATTATACATAGACTCTATCTCTCTTGTCAATAATTATTCTCTTATACACTTATTTATACATACATCTACATTTCTATTTTATTGGCGTAATTAAAAGTCTGAAAAATGTAAATTGCCAGTTGCATATTAAATGGGATGGTGTAACATATTCCTTGCCTTTTTACTCGCACGGAAGTGTGAGTACTTGGGTCTGTGTAGTGATAGTTGGTTTGGAAGGCTGGCTATCACGGTAGCAGGGGTTGAGTTTTTACTCCCCCTGCTATTTTTATACGAATATTTATACGCTTATACATACATTTATACTCATTGAAAACAAAAAAATCAAGATTGAAACTTTCTAAAGTTGTGCTACTCTATCTGTAGGTAAAAGAGGTTATTTGTTGTAAAAACATAGTGTCTGAGCTGGTAAAGTTTACATACTATCGATTATCAGACTTTTATATACTATTATTTAAATAGTATCAACTGCAATAGTATACAGAGCCTCAATCGTATTATTATTACCCAGAAAATGAGCCTCTGAGAGCCTCTCTAAGCCACGATATTAATTACTTATGAGTAATTACACCTATAGCTCTATAAACTATGTTTGAAGACATGATAAATTTAATGACTTTTCAATTTGATAAGGTGGCAACAATACTGAATCTTTTATTAATAAAATGACTTTCTTTGTGCATTGTTCTAAAATTTATTTTTAGCGTTGAGCATATTTTTATAGTTACACATGTTGATAAATCATCCTGAAATAATTTAATAACCGAGCTTTATATAATCAATGTATTGATGATACAAAATTACACAGCTTAATGCTTCATTGTATGCTTTTAGTCTTTTACTCCCCTTTTATATAAAATAAGCAATCTACCTGCATAAATACAATAAATAGTCAGGTAGATTATGTAAAAATCCTTCTATACAGTCAAACGATATATAATAATTGTACATCCGAAAATCACAGTCTTAAGGAAACATACTATGGAAAAACAAGCACTCCTCGCCCAATGGCTTCATGAACAAGAAATTGCTCATATCAAGGGATGGGATTTCTCCCATATTAGGAACAGATATAAAGAAGAGGATGATCTTCCATGGGACTTTGGAAGTATCATCAAATCCTATCTACACGATACTGATTATCTATTAGATATGGAAACGGGTGGTGGAGAATTTCTTTTGTCTTTTCTCACCAATCCTAAACAGACTGCAGCAATTGAAGGTTATGCTCCAAACATCAAACTGTGTGAAGAGAGACTCCTTCCTTTAGGGATAGACTTTAAGGCAGCTGACGGAGGAGATGAGCTTCCGTTTGAAGATGATTACTTTGATCTTGTTACCAACAGGCACGGTAAATACAACATACAAGAACTAAGAAGAATTCTTAAAAGTGGAGGTATGTTTCTTACGCAACAGGTTGGCGCTGAGAATGACAGGGACCTTGTAAAGCTTCTGCTAGGCGATGGCGAGCTTCCCTTTCCTAAAGCTTATTTAAGTATTGCCAGACAAGAATTCATAGATAATGGATTTGACATTATTGAGGAAGCTGAAGCCTATAGGCCCATAGAGTTTTATGATGTAGGTGCTCTTGTTTGGTTTGCAAGAATCATTGACTGGGAGTTCCCATACTTTGAAGTCGAAAAATACCAAGAGAACCTCTTTAAAGCTCAGAAAATTATTGAACAAGATGGCGTAATCAAAGGAAAAATTCATCGATACTACTTTGTGGCGAGGAAAAAGTAATATATCAACGCAATTGACACTATGATTCCAATTAGAGACAGTATTGATTTGTTCTTCTCGACGTATTTAGAAGATGGGCTACAAAAAAAGTATCAGGCAACTATAGATTTTCGGAGACAACCATGAGAATTGAACATATCGCATTGTATGTAAACGATATAGAGGGTGCCCAACA
>CALIAZ010000001.1 GCA_938045565.1 uncultured Atopobium sp. | reverse complement strand
CCATGAGAATTGAACATATCGCATTGTATGTAAACGATATAGAGGGTGCCCAACAGTTTTTTGTGAAGTACTTTGGGGCAACATCTAACGACGGCTATCATAATCCTCAAACGGATTTTCGCTCATACTTCCTTTCCTTCGATAAAGGCGCACGACTTGAAATCATGAACAAACCTAACATGTCAGATTTACCAAAAGCGATCAACCGCACGGGATACGCTCATATTGCATTTAGTATCGGAAGTAAAGAAAAGGTAGATACCCTCACTGCGGAGTTGAAAGCAGACGGCTATGAAGTCATCAGCGGACCAAGAACAACCGGAGATGGCTATTATGAAAGTTGCATTATTGCCCTTGAAGACAATCAAATTGAAATTACGGTTTAACTAAAAATTTGAATGGATAATATCGGATATGAAGAAAACAATTTGGGATTGGTATGCCCCGTTCTATCGCCAATCCATGCTTCCTGATAAAAAAGCATATCAATGGATGTACGATCGTATCTCACACGTTGTAAAAGACAAAACTGTTCTTGAAATTGCAACTGGACCAGGACTTATAGCAAAACATATTGCCTTTGTAGCAAAGAGCATTACTGCAACAGATTATTCTGCTGATATGATTAAAGAGGCTCAAAAGGATACATATCCAGAAAACCTCACCTTTGAAATTGCTGATGCTACTTGTCTCCCCTATGCAAATCAGTCTTTTGACGTTGTTGTTATTGCAAATGCGCTGCACATCATGGAACACTCGGACAAAGCCTTACAAGAGATAAGACGTGTCTTAAAAAATGGAGGCATGCTAATTGCTCCAAACTTTGTCAATCATACTGAAGTTAATACGTTCTGGAAATCTTTTCTAAAAATCGTCGGTGTTAGTTTTGAGCACCATTGGACAGAAGATACTTATCCTCAGTATCTTGAATCACAAGGATGGAAAATAGAATTTTCTAAAACTATTGTAGCTAGGCTCCCTCTATATTATGTCGAATGCAGTCAAAAATAATATAGACCACTTATAAATAATGTATTCTTTTAATAAATTGTATCAATCAAATGCATGTTCTCTCAAAAGGATTCACCGTGGATGACAAGCTACAGATACAGCCCGGAACAGCACAAGAAACACTTATTATCCCACTTTATGCCCGAAAGAAATGTGGTGACAAGTTTCCTGAACTCTACGCAGACCCTGCAGCAACAGAAATTTGTAACAGATTAGATTATGATTTTTCAGAACTCAATAAGAAATATGACACAACGTTCTATGAATTTGGCGCACTTGAAGGTGCCATGCGACAGCTCGACATGATGTATGAAATAAACGATTACCTCAGAAACCATCCAAATGCCTCAATCGTATGTCTTGGGTGTGGACTCGATCTTGACAGCAGGAGATGTGGAAACCAACAAAACAAAATATTCAATGTGGACTTTCCAGATGTTATTGCCATGCGAGAAGAACTGGCAGGCACAAATCCAAGAGAAACCAACATTGTCTCCGACTTGACGGACCTCTCTTGGATGGATCAAGTTGATGCACGCAATGGCGCTGTTTTTTACGCAGCAGGCGTCTTTCACTATTTAAAAAAAGAAAACGTCAAAGCTATTGTCTTAAAAATGACTGAACTTTTTCCTGGATGTAGACTCGTCTTTGATACGGTTGGAACTTTAGGCTACAAACTCATGATGAGAGTCATCCTAAAAAAGCATGGAATGAATAATTTTGGCAATCTGTTTTACACCAATAATTCAGTAAAAGATCTCTCCTCCTGGTCAGATAAGATTTCCGTTTCATCCAAAGGATACATGCTGGGTTATTACGATATGAAATTACCAAGTATCAAAGGTATTCATCGTCTTCTGGCAAACATCGGAGACAATATAATGCACATGCAGATTGTTAAGATAGAATTGCTGTATTAAAAGTACTAAAAAGCTTAACAGGCTCAGGGAGTTACATGAATATTGCCCTTATAAAACCAAGCGAGAAAACCAAAGCACAGCTCTTTGACATGCTTGAAGAATGGACACAAGACATCGAGGCAAACCATACAAACTCTTCTCCACGAAGAATATTTCTGTATGACTATCATAATTTCGAACAGTATCTAGGTTTCTTAGAAACCAAAGAAAAAACCTCAGACGGAAGAGTTCCTAGTACGACCCTCTTTTGTTTTGACTTTGACAGAAATATCTTTGTTGGCGCAGTTGATATCCGTCATTATCTTAATGATGGTCTTCTTTTAAGTGGTGGACACATTGGAGATGGTATCCGTCCAAGTGAGAGAAGAAAAGGATATGCAACGGCAATGATTGCTCTTGCGCTCAAAGAATGCAAAAAATTAGGAATTGACCGTGTTTTAATGTGTTGCCGTAAAGATAATATTGGCTCGGCAAAGTCCATTATTAATAACGGTGGGATCTTAGAAAATGAAGTCTTTGATGAGGATGGTATTCTCACCCAAAGATATTGGATTACTCTTTAGAGGTTCTTCTCACTTGTCTACAAGGCTTGATATACATTGAAATGGATTTATTTATATATTCATATTCCCATATGAAACAAAGGAGAGCCTAATGATTCAAGATGAGCTCTTTGCACTTCAAGATACAGAATATGCCTCTTTTCAAAGTAAACTCATGCCCACTGTTCCAAAAGAATCAATTATTGGCGTGCGCGTTCCTCAACTCAGAAAGCTTGCAAAAAAACTTGGAAAAAGCAAAGAAGCTCAAGAGTTTCTTCTCGCCCTCCCGCATGACTACTACGACGAAAACATGCTGCATAGCCTACTTGTTTCCGAGATTAAAGACTTTGACGACTGTATCTTAGCGATTGATGCATTTCTTCCTTATGTCGATAACTGGGCCGTGTGTGACATCTTGTCGCCGCGGGTTTTCAAAAAGAATCGCACACGCCTTTTAACTGAAATTTCGAGCTGGGCATCTTCGAGTCATGTATATACCTGTCGCTTTGGTATAGAGATGCTTATGACCCATTTTCTTGATGAAGATTTTGACTCAAAATACCTTGAGATTCCTGCGCAAATTCACTCAGACGAATACTACGTTAACATGATGATTGCTTGGTTCTTTGCAACGGCTCTAGCCAAACAGTGGGATTCTACACTACCCTATCTTGAAACCAAAAAGCTGGACACGTGGGTATTTAATAAAACGATTCAAAAAGCATGCGAAAGTTATCGAATTACCAAAGAACAAAAAACTTATCTTAGAAGTTTGAAATAGTACTTTGAAAATAGCTGATATGGCTTTTTAGTAGGCTATCTAAATATTTAGGGGATCGAATAGCTCGATCCCCTATCAAATATCTATCAAATATGAAATAAGAATTTATCCTTCAACAGGCTGTCCAAGATATGACGCTACAGAAGTTGCGGCAATGGCACCGTCTGCAGCTGCGGTAATAATCTGTCGTAATGGCTTCTTATTAAGGTCCCCTGCAGTAAAGAGACCGGGTGTTTTGGTAGCCATACGCTCATCAGCAAGGACATACCCCTGCTCGTCAAGGTCTACAAGGTCTGTTAGAAGCTCAGTTGAAGGTACGCGACCTACTAAAACAAAGACACCAAAGCTACCCTCATCGAAGGTCTCTGTAGTCTCTTCTCCCGTCTGGTTATTGCGGAAGGTCATGGAAGTAAGTAAATCATTACCATCAACTGCAGTAATGCTGGTTAGATAACGAATCTCTGTCTTAGGATTCTCCTCAAACTGTTTAATTGCAGTAGCGTTTGCTCTTAGATGATCTTTACGGACGATAAGAGTTACTTTGTCAGCAAAACGAGCTAGGAACTGTGACTCCTCCACAGCGGTGTTACCACCACCAATAACAAATACCTGCTTACCACGATAGAACATGCCATCACAAGTAGCGCAGTAAGAAACACCCTTGCCGGTAAATTTCTCTTCGTTGGTAAATCCAGCATGACGAGGATTAGCACCGCCCGAAACAATGACAGCCTTTGCGTGATAAGTGCCTTCAGAGGTCTCTAACACAAAGAGATTAGTCTCTGAATCTTTAACAATCGAAAGGACATTAGCCATAACAATCTCTGCGCCGAGGTCTGTAGCCTGCTTCTGAAGAGTGTCTGTAATAGTGAAGCCATCAGTGTTTGGCATGCCAGGGTAATTCTCAACCTCAGTTGTAGTGATAACCTGACCACCAACGGCCTGTTTCTCTAGAACAACAGTATCGAGAAGAGCGCGTTTTGCATAAATTGCAGCTGAAAGTCCCGCAGGACCACCGCCAACAATAACAAGGTCTTTAGTAATAACGTCTGCCATGATTGGCTCCAATCGTATAAATCGTAACTGGCCTTGTTATACCCTACTGATGACAATCATTATCAGTTATCTCTTAAGAATAGATTGTACACAATCTATTCACAAATAGAAAAGGAGGCGCGACAAGACCTCCATCTTGAACGCGCCTCCTCTAGTACTACAAACTAGTTAGCAATAATGAAGTAAGCAACAAACGCAAGAGTTGCAACCCACATTAAAGGCTTAACCTTCTTAACGTTACCGGTTACAAGAGCAACGACAACATAGAAGATGAAACCAAAACCAATGCCATCAGAAATTGAGTAAGTCATTGGAATACCAGCAATAACCATGAATGCTGGGAAACCTTCGAGAAGATCGTTCCAATCGATCTCAATGACCTCGGACATCATCAGGAAGCCAACGAGGACTAATGCACCGCAGGTAGCTGCAGAGCTGACGATAGAAATAAGAGGCGCAATAAATGCAGCTGCAATAAAAAGCAGACCGGTGAAGATAGAAGAAAGACCAGTACGACCACCATCAGCAGCACCAGATGCAGACTCAATAAAGGTGGTAATAGAAGAAGCACCAAAGAGACCACCCGCAGCAGCTGCAGCGGAATCAACAATAAGGATCTGCTTGATGTCTTTGACATTACCATCCTCTGTGAGGAAGTCTCCCTGCTTAGCAATAGCCATAGCAGAACCCATGGTGTCAAAGAAGTCTGACATCATCAAAGAGAATGCAAATACAAGAAGAACTGGAGTTGTCAGAGCCTTAACAATACCCATGACACCAGCTTCATCGGTCAAGAATGGTGCACCAAAAGTAGAGAAATCAAGACCAGAAACAATACCTGTAGGGCTTGCAGTAACACCAAGAGGAATACCAGCAAGTACTGCAAGAATAATACCGATAAGCAGAGAACCCTTAACACGAGCAGAGTAAAGAACAACTGTTGCAACGATAGAAATTACACCAACGATAAAGGATGGAGAAAAAATATCGCCAAGAGCAACAAGCGTAGACTCATTTGCAACGATAATACCACTGTTCTTGAGACCAATCATGGCAATAAAAAGACCTAGGCCCACTGAAATTGCGTGGCGTAGGTTTACAGGAATTGCATCCATGATTGCTTCACGAAGACCGCAAAGAACTAAAAGCAGAATAGCGACACCCTCAATAAAGATTACTGCCATTGATGCGTGCCAATCTCCTCCTGTAATTGGAGTTAGAGAAAAAGCAACAACAGCATTTACACCCATACCAGATGCGCAAGCAAGTGGGCGATTAGAGAAAAGGCCCATCAAAATGGTCATAATGCCGCCACCAAGACAGGTAGCAGTAATAGCTGCTGAAATTGGAACTCCTGCAGCAGCAAGAAGAGCTGGGTTTACTGCAATGATATATGCCATTGCAAGGAATGTAGTAATTCCAGCCCTAAACTCTTGAGCGGGATTGCTGCCACGCTCAGCTACCTTAAAGAACTTCTCCATTAAGCTCTTCCTTCCTAAAGAGACTTTTTCTTTATGCAAGCGCTGCAGCGCTTATCGCAAAATTAAAAAATTATTGAACGCCGCTTGAGCCAAATCCGCCAGTACCACGATCAGTCTGATCAAGTTCATCGACCTCAATAAGTTCTACAACAGGAACTTGTTGAATCACAAGCTGTGCAATACGCTCACCGCGCTCAATATGAATAGTTTCTTTACTATCAAGGTTAATGGCACAGACCTTAAGCTCTCCACGATAATGAGCATCAATAAGGCCTGGAGTATTTGCCATAGAAAGGCCCTTCTTAAGGGCAAGACCACTTCTAGGCTGAACAAACCCTGCATAGCCATCAGGAATTGCAATAGCTAAACCAGTAGAAATAAGTTTGCGCTCAAAAGGAGCAAGATCAACATCTTCGGCACTTCTAAGATCTAATCCAGCGTCTCCTGTATAAGCATACGAAGGAAGTTCAACGGTAGGATCAAGGCGTTTAATAGGTAGCTGGATGTCAAAATTGCTCATTAATTCAGGCTCCTTAATTCTGCGCTAAATTCATCTACATCTTTAAAGTCTCTATAGACAGAAGCAAACCTAATGTATGCAACTTTATCAAGCATAACCAGGTTTTTAAGCACAATACTTCCAAGGTCTTCAGATTTAATCTCGTATTGACCTTTGTCTCTAATCTGAGATTCAATTCCATCAATAAAATGATCAAGAGAAGCAACAGAGATATCTCTCTTTACTGTTGCAGCAACAAGACCTCTCATGAGCTTCTGTCTATCAAAAGGCTCCTTGTGACCGTCTTTCTTCACAACGGTGATAGGAATCTCTTCTAAGCGCTCATAGGTTGTAAAACGAAACTTACAGGACATGCACTCGCGACGCCTTCTAATGGCATCGTTATTCTCAGATGAGCGAGAATCAATAACCTTCGACTCTTCGTGACCGCATTTTGGACAACGCATGGAATCCCCTTTTTTCGTATAAAAGGAAGATACCATTTTACGCAGGTATTAAGTGTTATCAACACAGAATTCCGAGAGAAATTTACATAAATATTTACTATTTAGATACAGAAGGTATCTCTAGAGTTTGTCCAGTTCTTAAAAGAGAAGAATCAAGATTATTTTTTTCTCTAATCCAGCTTACTTGTTGCTCTGTAGAGACACCTTCAATAGGATTACTCTCTGCAATTGACCACAGTGTGTCATTACTATGAACGGTAATTGTTTGTGAAGCGCTATCCATTACAGATGTAGCAAATGAATTAAGAGTGGTTGTGCGAAGAAAAGAAACCGCAAACATCAAAACAAACGATGCAGTAATAATAAGTCCAGCAACAAAAACTTCTTTATTTGTTAGCGTCTTGACGTAAGAAACTTCCTCACGCTGAGGTGCAACAGATTCTTTCTTTGCTCCGCCGTTAATTACCTTAAATGCAGGCTTATAAGAAGCAAGAGCTGAAGTTCCGCTAACCTGATACATCTTTGACTGATACATACGCCTCATATCATTTCCTTCCGTAATAGTTTTTACGGAACTAGTTATATCTAATATACCGGACAAAAAGTCATGTCCGAACGTTTGTACTAATAATATTTAGTACGTTTGTTCGTGTCAAGAAAAAAATAGAACATTCGTTTGATTATTTTTTAGAACACGTGTATTATTATTAAAAAGAAAAAGGAGGCTCATATGCCAAAGGGCAAACTCAGCAAGCGTCAGGCAGCAATTTATGAATACATCTGTTCCTACACAGATCAACATGGCTATCCCCCTTCAGTAAGAGAGATTGGTGCTGCTGTTAATCTTGCGTCTCCTTCAACTGTCCACATGCACCTAAAAGTTCTTGAGCAGTTTGGACTAATTGATAGAGACCCAAAGAAGCCTCGTACTATGAAGATTGTTCCTCAGGCTTCTAACACTTCTGATACAGCAAAGCTTGCCCCCGTTACTCAAGACATAGCTAATAATGTGATTAGCCTTCCTCTTGTAGGACGTGTTGCTGCTGGTACTCCTATTCTTGCTGAGCAAAACGTAGAAGAATCTCTATCTCTTCCAACTAGCATTGTTGGGGATTCAAGTTCTTTCATTCTTCGTGTTCGCGGAGAATCAATGATCAATGCTGGTATTTTTGACGGCGATTATATTGTTGTAAAAGAGCAGCAAGATGCCCATGACGGAGAAATCGTTGTTGCTCTCATTGATGACTCTGCAACTGTTAAGACATTCTATAGAGAAAATGATCGTATTCGTCTTCAGCCAGAAAATGA